>JAHFUI010000086.1 GCA_023265175.1 Acidobacteriota bacterium | reverse complement strand
CGAGGCGTCCTCGAGCGGATGTGCACGGGTGGCATCAAGCAGATACGCCGCGAGCATCGTGTCGATGCCCAGGCCGGTAAGGCGGACGCCGTGACGTTCCAGCACAATCGCATCGAACTTCAGATCGTGCCCGGCCTTCTCAATCGACGGATCCTCAAGCAGCGGCTTCACGGCCGACAGCGCCTCTCTGACCGTCAACTGCGGACCGTTGTGCATCCCCTGATGACGGAGCGGCACGTACCGCGCCGACCTCGCCTGTGTCGAAAACGCCAGGCCGACGATGCCGGCGCGCACGGCGGAGGGGGCATCGGGAAGAACTCGTATCGCGAACCGGCCGGCCGTTCGGAGCTCGTCAACCAGGGATCGAAGCTCCTCATCAGTGGTCACGAGACGGTAGTCTTTCTGAATGGTCTCAGCCGTGGGCGCGTATTCCATCACGAGCGACCGAAACCCGAGCTCGTTGAACAACTCGTAGCAGCGCTCGCGCGCCGGCCCGCGGTAGCGGAACGAGTCGATCTCGAATGAAACGGGCACGTCCGTGTGGATCCGCAGCAGCTCGCGGCTCGAGCGCGCCTCGTCGGCATGCGAGGCGAGCGCCTCGCGGTACTTCTTCTGCGTGACCTCCGGCGCGCGCGCGAGCAGTTCGTCGAGGGTCCCGTACGTCGAGATGAGATCGAGGGCCCCCTTCTCGCCGATTCCGGGCACGCCCTTCACGTTGTCGATGGTGTCGCCCATCAACGCCAGGACGTCGACGACCTGATCGGGCGCGACGCCGAATTTCTCTTTGACGCCGGCGGCGTCGTACCACGTGCCTTCCTCGCGCGGGTTGAACACCCGGATGCCGTCGCGCACGAGCTGGAAGAAGTCCTTGTCGCCGGTGACGATCGCCACGCCGTACCCTTCGTCCGACGCGCGTTTCGCGATCGTTCCAATCACATCGTCGGCCTCGTAGCGCTCGTGCGTCAGAATCGGCACGCCGAGCGCCTCGCACGCGCGGTGCACCAGCGGTATCTGTTCCGCGAGCTCGTCGGGCATCGGCGCGCGGTTGGCCTTGTAGTCGGCGGCGAGATCGTCGCGGAACGTAGGTCCCGGGAGATCGAAGGAGGCGACGATGTACTCGGGACGGTGATCTTTCAGCAGTTTCCTCAGCATCGTGACGAAGATGTACACGGCGTTGGTGGGCCGTCCCTGCGCGTTGCGAAGGATCGTGCCTTCGGCCGTACGAATCGGCGCATGATACGCGCGGTACATCTGCGAGCTGCCGTCGATGAGATAGAGGATGGGTGTGGCGGGCATGGGGAAAACGACCGAGATCTCGTACTATATCAGCGATGCGGCGTGTGGCGGCGCTGGCCCTGGCGACGATGATCGCGACGGCGTGCGGCTCGAGCGGGCTCTTTCGTCAGTACGAATACGAAGAAGAGATGTATCTATCGCTCGACGGCTCCGCGACGGTGTACGTGAACACCTCGGTGGCGGCACTCGATGCGCTGCGGGGCGCGTCGTTCAACACGAGCGCGAACGCGCTGCCCGACACCGCCGAGGTCCGCGAGCTCTACTCCACGCCGGTGACGCGCGTCAGAAGCGTGACGTGGTCGCGACGCAGCAACCGGCGCTTCATCCACGTGCGACTCGATGTGGGCGATGTGCGGCGCCTGGGCGAGTCGGCGCCGTTTGCGTGGTCGGCGTACGGTTTCGAGCGCGACGGGAACCTGTACCGATACCGTCAGACGGTGGGCCACGCGGCGGACAAAGATGTGGGCGAGGTCGGCTGGACGGGCCGCGAGATCGTCGCCTTTCGCCTCCATCTGCCGAGCAAGGTCAGGTTCCACAACACGACGCTCGACAATCCGAAGCGGGGCAACATCCTCGTGTGGGAACAATCGCTCGACGATCGCCGCCACAGCCAGCCGCTCACGCTGGACGCGCGGATGGACCCGCAGTCCATTCTCTATTGGACGCTGCAGCTGTTCGGCGCCACGTTCGCGGCCGTCGCTGTGATGTTCGGCCTGGTGATCTGGTGGATCCTCCGGCGGGGCGCACCAAGGACCAAGGATCAAGCACTAAGGACCTGAATCATGCTTTCCGATCAGTTCGGCGCCAAGCCCGCGGTCTTGCGGTGCAGCCGGTGTGGCAAGTTCGTGGGTTGGGAGGAGGCGCACGTGCAGGTGGTGTGCACTTGTCGGCCCCACCTCGATCTGCCGCCGGTGCTGGTCCGCGAGGCGACAGCTCGCGATCGCGCAGCGGCGCGCGAGCTGTTTCAGCAGGACTTCGGCCGGACCAACATCGTCGCGTTCGGCGAGGTGATGGACATGGACCACATGCCGGCGCTGGTCGCCGTGATGCACGACGAGCTATCCGGTGCGCTCGCGTATCGGCCCCTGGGCGACGCCCTGCACATCGTCGCGCTGGCGACCGATCCGATGTGGCAGCGGTCCGGCGTTGGCGGCTATCTGGTGGCGGACGCCGAGCTGTTGGCCCGGCGCCTGAATCTCCATCGGTTGGTCGTGTGCACGACGAACGACAACCTGCCGGCCCTGTACTTTTACCAGCGCCGCGGGTATCGACTGACCGACCTGGTCCCGGACAGCGTCATCCACCACACGCAGAAGGAAGTAGCCGGGTTCGCCGGAATTCCGACGCGCGACGAAATCAGGCTCGAGAAGAGGCTAGAGGGCTAGGGGCTAGAGCCTGGGCGCTTCCGTCCGGCCTCCAGCCTCCGGTCCCCAGCCTCCAGCCTCCAAGGGGGCAGAACCAATGAGTGATACGGCACACGGCGCGACGATTTCCATCCAAAACGGCAAGCTGCACGTTCCCGATAATCCGATTATTCCGTTCATCGAAGGCGACGGCACCGGCCCCGACATCTGGCGGGCAAGCGTGCGCGTCTTCGACGCCGCCGTGGCGAAAGCCTATGGCGGCCGGCGGGCGATCGCGTGGAAGGAGGTGCTGGCCGGCCAGCAAGCCTACGACAAGGTCAAAAACTGGCTGCCGGACGAGACGGTCGAGGCGTTCCGGCATTATCTCGTCGGCATCAAAGGACCGCTGACGACGCCGGTGGGAGGCGGGGTTCGATCGCTGAACGTCGCGCTGCGGCAAATCCTCGATCTGTACGTGTGCCTGCGGCCCGTGCGCTGGTTCAAGGGTGTGCCATCGCCGGTCAAGACGCCCGAGAAGGTCGACATGGTGATCTTCCGCGAGAACACCGAAGACATTTACGCCGGCATCGAGTGGGAAGCCGGTTCAGAGGGCGCCAGGAAGGTGCTCGCGTTTCTCAAACAGGAATTCCCGAAGGCATATGCGAGCGTGCGGTTTCCGGAGACGACCGCCGTCGGCTTGAAGCCGGTGTCGCGAGAGGGCACCGAACGGCTCGTGCGGTCGGCGCTCGCATACGCGCTCGCGAACAAACGGAAGAACCTCACGATCGTGCACAAAGGCAATATCATGAAGTACACGGAAGGGGGATTCCGTGCCTGGGCGTACGCGCTCGCCGAGCGCGAGTTTGCCGATCAGACCTACACATGGGAGCGGTGGGGACGGACGAAGGCGGCCAACGGCGAAGACGCGGCCAATGCCGAGCAGAAGAAGGCGCTTGCGTCCGGCAAACTGCTCGTCAAGGATGCGATCGCGGACATCACGCTGCAGCAGGTGCTGACCCGGCCAGACGAGTTCGACGTCATCGCGACGCTGAATCTCAACGGCGACTACTTGTCCGACGCGCTCGCGGCGCAGGTCGGCGGCATCGGGATCGCGCCGGGCGGCAACATCAACTACCTGACCGGCCACGCCGTGTTCGAAGCCACGCACGGAACCGCGCCGAAGTACGCCAATCTCGACAAAGTGAACCCGGGATCCGTCGTCCTGTCCGGAGAGATGATGCTGCGGTACATGGGCTGGACGGAAGCCGCCGATTTGATCGTCAACGGCGTGGAGGGCGCGATCGGCAGCCGGATGGTGACATACGACTTCGCGCGACTGATGGACGGCGCCACCGAAGTCAGCACCACGAAGTTCGGCGACGCGATCATCGCTCACATGAGCTGACCCCTTTTCCCGCTTGTTGAGCCAGCCACATCGTGCTATAGTGCCGTATAATGTCGTCCTGAGTCATCTTAAAGACAAATGGAAGTTGTTATATGTCAACGAATTGCAGTCGATGCGGCGCGGAGACGGTTTCCGGAGGAGCCCTCTATTCACCGGTGCGCACGTCGTTTCGTCCTCAAGACTCCAAGTTTCTAACGATGCAGACGGGCGACGTGATGACCAAGGCGACGATGTGCCGTGAATGCGGGTTGATCGAAATCATAGGCGATGTGACCAAGCTCAAGAGACTGACGTCCGAGCCCGCGCCGGCGCGGGCTACCTGAAGACGGTCCCCTTCACGTCGTCTCGCACGAGGTCCGCGTACTCGGGAAGAAACCAACCGTCGGAGATGAGCTCCGTGAGGCGCCGAGTCACGCGTCCGGCGTACTCGTCTTTGTTGCCATACAGCTTCCGCAACGTCGCGTCGGGAAGCGGCACCTGCGTGCCGGCCAGCTGGCACAAGCGGTCTGTCGCGGGCGTCTTTCCCTTGCCGAACACGCCGTAGGTCGCGATCGGCACATCCACCCAGACGTTCCGAACGCCGCCCTTGGCATTGCCGAACTCGTCCAACACCAAGCGCGATCCATCGTTACCCGCATCCTGGTCCACGGCGATGTAGGGCGCGTGCGGCGGCGTCTTGCCGTGCGCAATCCATTCGATCAGATGGTCGAGTCCGACGGCCGCGAATGCGCCGGCCGGAAAGACGGTGACCGGCAGCGTACACGGATCGTTCCGGAAGGCCGGGTTGTCCCGCGAGTTGTTGTGCGGCATGCCGGCCACTTCGTAGATTCTGAAGCGGTTGCCCGGTGTGTCGCTGTCGGGTCGTCGATAGGCGATGCCGGCCTGTGCCGAGGTCGCCACCTCGGTCTGCGTGGGCATTTGGATCATCGGCACGTCGACGATCGGCAGCGGCGTGTTGCCAAGAGTGCTGGTCAGCAAGAAGCCGTCGACGATGGGACCGCCGTCCGGCATCCGCAGGTTCGGGTGAGCGCCAAGATAGGTGCGAACCGTGGCGCTCGACGCCGAAGTCCCCATGAACGTCACGCGCTGGACGCGGTAAGACGCGAACGGTCCGCTGCCGCTCTTCACGAGCCTGCCGACCTGCGCGATGATCTCGTTCGTCTGTCCCACGGCGATGCTGAGCGGGGCGTAGCGATCGGCGTTGAACGTCTTGAGCAGTGAGACGTTCGCCGCGCTGTGCACGATCTCCACGAAGAGATGGCGCCGGGTGAGAATCGACACGCGCGACCATTCGAAGATGAGGGAGCGGCCGCCGGCGTGCAGGGCCTCGGAGACCACCGTCCCGCTGAATGCGTTTACGTCCTTGGGACGTCGAACGATGATGCGCGTCGTGTAGGGAGCCTCGTTGGCGGTCCCCGACACGAAGTACTCCTCGGTGACGTAGGGAAAGTCTTCGACCTGTGCCGCTCCCGGCACGACGCTCACCGGCGGGTTGGGGTACATCAATCCCGGACCGGTGATCGGGCCTGAAGCCTTGGGTATCGGGGGGACGGTCGCCGCCTGCGCCTGCTGGATCGATCCGCTGGCGAACAGAGAAACCGCAATCGCGCCGGCCACGACGGAGCGCAGCGTTGCGATTCTGAGAGCTTCTACGCCGATCGTCATGTTCCTCTCCTTCTTAAACGCCACCGAGGCTCGTTCATGATGCCCCGTGGCGCTGCAGCACCGCGTCGACCTGCTCGTGCCCTGTCGGATAGTCCACATTCTCCCGGCGCGCCCCGGCGTTGAGCAATTCTTTGATGATCTGAAGGTGATCGGGCCGCGGTTCGTTGATGGCCGCCCACACCGCCGTGCCGAGGACAGTACCGCCGTGCATGCTGCGCGTCTCGAGTGGAGCCTTCCGCCGGATGAGCAACCGTACCGTTTCCAATTGCCCACGGTTCGCGGCCCAGTGGAAAGCGTCCAAACCCGTGGCGACTCCTGCCGCCGAATCGACTCCCTGCGTCAACAAGTAGTCTGCAACGCTGGTCCTGCCGAGAAAGCACGCACATGTGAGCGCTTCTGCAAGTGCCTTCGGCTCATCGCTGAAGAAACCCCGTTCAAACCATTCGACTATCCGAGGCCGATTGCCGGCAGGACCCAGTCCCGTGTCAAACAGCGGCTCAAGCCGTGAAAAGTCGCCTCTTTGGAGTCCCCGAAGTGCGTCCCGGAACACGGCGTCGTCCTCGCCAGCAAGCGTCTTCGAACGTACCGCGAGTCCGCCAAGCAATCCCACGAACGCGCCAATGCCAATTGTGATGAGAGAGTTCTGACGGATGGTTTCGAACGCACCGACGAAGGACCCCAGCCGCATCACGAGACCTCTTGGCTCGGTGAACAGGATACTGAGATACAACTCAGGCGTGACGTACTCCCCGTTGATTCTCGCGAACAAGAAGTACCCCACGATCATGCCTCCGAGGGCTCCGCTGACTACCCCGCCGAGCCATGCTGAGGACCCTACGTGGACTGCGGGTTCACGCGAGCCAGTCCCGGGCTGACGTTCGGCGCTCTGTTTCTGCCTCATGCGCATGGGCCGATAGATACTGAAGTAGAAGATCAGCAGAATGAGGACAAACGGAATCAGTTGCACCAGCGGCGAAGTGCTCCCACCCGTGTGTGCGTCAAATGCCACGACCGAGACGTTCGCGTCTCGGTATCAGTCGGCGCTCACCATTCCTTGACGCGTGCGACAGAACCGAACAGCGCGAGGTGCTCCACACCGAGAGCGCGGATCTCCGGCTCAGACGCGACCAGCCGTTCAACTGCCTGTTCCCGGGTAAGTGGCGTGATTTCCATCAGCACCAATGTAGCGTCATGACGTTTCCAAGCCAAGCGCTGAACGAGAGCCATAACGTTCGCGCTGAGCCGCGGCGCTCGCGGTTCACCCGCGCCGTCGGCTCCAGCGCGATGATAGACTGACATCCGGCAGTTCTTCGAGGCGAATTCCTCGGCCCTGTTCAAGAGCCAGCCGGGAAGCCGCGATTCGTCGCAAGAACTCAGGGTGATGTTCGAGCCGATAGTCGAACCAGTCGTCGTCTGACTCGAAGCCGATGATCACCCCGGCTGGTCGCCCCTGCCGCGTGATGACGATCTCCTCGGAGGCCGCGAGTCGCAAGTACTTCGACAGATCATCCTTAACCTTGGCCAGAGCCACCGCTCTCACCGGGCGTGCCTTCCTGGTCGAGCCAAGCTTGGGCCTCTTGCTTTTCGATGATCGCGAGGATTTCGACTGAAGTCTCGGTAACGTCATAGAACACCCTGATGTCGTTGACCGGAGGCGATACTGCGGCTGGATCAGGCCGCGGAGCCGCTTGATGCGACTCTTGCTGGTTTTGGTCGGCTCGAATCGGAGGTGGCGCTCAAGGGCATCCCGGACCTCACGACGGACACGGGCGGGGAGTCTCTGAAGCGCCTTAGCGGCATCAGGCGCCAACACGATCTCGAACCGCATTCTGGCTAGATTGTAGCCAGATTTACGACCGAGAGCAATGGGTCGATCTTGGTCGGCCCAACGTTTCCGGCTCACCCGCGGCGGCCTCAAGTTCTGGGTAAGCCCCTGACGTCGTTCGGCCGCCGTCGGTGCAGCCGTTGTTGGGCCGCTTTCTGGGATTAGACGAACCGATTCGGCGCGTCCGCGCAGAACACCGTAGGAGCAGGCCGTCGCGGTCGCACGAAAAATGCGGCGAAGCGAGTCTTCCACAGCGGTCTCGAGGCTACGGCACGAACGGTGGACGTGGCCGAACGCGCTGCTCTTCAGTGCGCGGATGCCACAACAGCCCTGACCGCCGCGCCGGCGGCAGGACCGCGAGTCGAAGCCGCGTTTTTCCGGGCTGCGGAATTCGGTGTTCGAAGCGAATGCGCCGAATCGTGACGCCATTCATGAATAATCCGGGCAGGGGACGAGGCCGCTCAGAGGTCGTTGCCGGAATACGACTGGTTGAACGACTTGTTGCACAGCGGGAAGTCGGGCACGATGTTTCCTTCGAGCGCGTAGGAGAGCGCGGGCCAGTTGAAGAACGACGGATCGACGATCTTGACGCGGTGCAGTCTGCCGTCATCGCCGGTCATGACCCAGTGCACGATCCGGCCGCGCCATCCTTCGACGATGCCACACGCGCCCGCGAACGGCTCGGGTCTCGCCGCGGGCGCCTGGACCGGCCCGGCCGGCACCTGGCGGCACGCCTGAGCGATCAGCGCCGCCGATTCTCTAATCTCCTCGACCCGCACATTCGTGCGGGCCTTGACGTCACCCGAGGTGAACACCGGTACCCGGAAGCGGAGCTCGCCGTACGCGGCGAATGGATGATCTCGACGCGCGTCGATGTCGATGCCTGACGCACGACCGATGTATCCCAGCACGCCGTGATCCCGGGCCAGCTCGGCGCCGAGAACACCGGTGCCCTCGAGGCGGTCCACGAGCAGCGTGTTGTTCGTGCAGATCGTCACCATTTCGTCGAAATCGGCGACGACGGCCCCCACCTGCGCCGAAAGGTCCGCAGGGACGTCGAGATCACGAGCCATTCCTCCGATCGCGAGCGACCCTCGAAGCAGCCGGGAACCGGTCAGTTGTTTGTTGACGCGCAGCAGCTTCTCGCGAATCCGATAGCAGTGCGCATGGGCGATCGCGAACCCGGTGTCGTTGGCGATCGCCCCGAAATCGGCGATGTGGTTGTACAGACGCTCGAGTTCCAGCATTATGACGCGCAAGAAGCGGGCGCGGGGCGGGATGTCGACATGGCCGGCCGCTTCGGTGGCCTGGCAGTAGGCGAGTGCATGCCCGACGCTCGTGTCGCCCGACACGCGTTCGGCAAGCTCCACAGCGTCAGCCGGCTCACGGCCCTCGAAGAGTTTCTCGGTCCCCTTGTGAGTGAAATAGAGGCGGGTCTTCAAGTCGATTACGGTCTCGCCGACGACGCTGAAGCGGAAGTGTCCGGGCTCGATCACGCCGGCGTGGACCGGACCGACGGGGATCTCGTACACGCCTTCACCGCCTACCGGCATGAACGGAAACGGTTGCCCATCGTCGGTGAACTCCGTCCGCACGGCGTCCTTCCGAAGCGGATAGTAATCGTCCGGCCAGAAGCCGTGTTTGACGAGCGGCCGCGAGTCGGGATGACCGGACAGCGCGATGCCGAACAAGTCCCTGATCTCGCGCTCGAATCGTGACGCTCGATAGTAGGAGGGCGCCAGCGAACGCAGCTCGGGCCGCGCCGCGTCGAGGTGAGCCGAGGCATGGAGAAACCAGTCCGACGCGCGGTGCGCGAAGACGTAGTGCACGAAGAATGCGCCTGCGGCACTCCGGCGATCGTCGGCCGCCATCAGGATCAGTTCCGCGCCGAGGCCGCGAGCCAGGATGTCGCACAGGTGGACGATCTGGGAAGAAGCGACGCGGCAGTGCAGCTCGTTCGGACGCGGGGTCGAGACGCCGGTCACTTCGACGTGGCCGGCCGTGAGGGCGCGCAGGACAGATTCGAAGTTCATCGGGGCAGAAGGCTGATCACGCATTGATGGATGAGAGTGGACACCGGACTGGGGAGCACGACGCCAAGCGCGACCAACACGCAGGCCGGGAGCATCAGAGCCATGGTGGACCATTGGCGATCTTCGCCGACCCTGACGCCGTCGGGCGGCTGGCCGTACAGCATCCGGTTCAGATGAGCCAGGAGCGACACGAACGCGGTCAGGAGCAGCACCAGGACAAGGGCGGCCAGCCACGTCTTTTGGCCGGCTATCGCCGCCTGCACGAGCAGGAGCTCAGAGACGAACAGTCCGAACGGCGGAAGGCCGACCAACGCCAGGCCGCCGGCGGCAAACAGCGCACCGGTCCAGGGCATCACGCGCAGCAGACCCGAGACACGAGCGATTTCGGTCGTGTTGAATCGATGCAGGATGCGCCCGGCCAGCAGGAATGTCATGGACTTGGCGACCGCATGATTCATTACGTGCAGCCAGGCGGCGAAGACCCCCAAGGGACCCAAACCCAGGCCGATGCTCACGAGTCCCATGTGTTCGACGCTCGAATACGCCAGCATGCGTTTGTAGTGCTGCTGGATCACCAAGCTGAGCGTCCCGATGGCGACCGAGCACAGTCCGAATCCGATCAGCATGTTGTTGGTGAACGTCGGCCCGATCGACGCATCAATGACCGCCTTCCAGCGTGCGATGGCATACATCGCCACGGCGAGCAGAACACCCGACATCATGGCGGAGATCGGTGACGGCGCTTCGGAGTGCGCATCGGGCAACCAGGTGTGCATTGGCGCCAGGCCTGCCTTGGTGCCGTACCCCACGAGAATGAACGCAAAAGCGATTTGCAACAGCTCGGGATGCAGCGACGGCGCGGCGGTTCGCAACACGTCCCAGTTCAAGGCGGCGTGGACCTGGCCGGCCGTGGCCACGAAATCGAAATACGCGAGGACCGTCCCGGCAAAGGCCAAGGCAATGCCGACCGAACAAACCAGGAGGTACTTCCACGATGCCTCGACCGATGCTTTGGTGCGGTTCAGCGGAATCGCCATCGCCGACGTGATCGTGGTCGCCTCGATCGCCACCCACATCAGCGCGATGTTCGGGATCGTGACGGCGGTCAGCATCGTAAATGCGAAGGCGTTCATGTAGATGTGAAAGCGGCGCGTCTCGGTCGCATCGTGCGCGTCGTGCGGCGACAGGCCGGGGCCGAGCGCCGCCGCCAGCAGCGCGACGAACGCGATGCACACCGCGAGCAGCGCCGACAGCGGGTCGATATGCCATGCCCCCGTGGCCAGGCTCTGGCCTCCCGGTCCGCGACCTGGCACGACGGTCAGCGCCATCCAGCCGGCCGCCACCAGCGACACGCCGCCACACGTGACGCTCGTCCACCCGACGAGACGCCGGTATGGCCGGACGAGGGTCGCGAGACACGTCGCGACCCCGGGCGGAACCAGCAGAAAGATGAGCGTCAGCACCTAGGAGCCCTTCCGACTAGCCGCGCTGAGTCAACAGAATCATTGGCGTTCTTTCCGGCGAAGCCGGCCTACTAGGAGCGTGTTAAGGTTTCTCAGACACGCTCCTAGTGCCGAAGCCGCGTGAGCTGCTCGACGTCGATGCTGTCGAACGTCTCGTGGATGTGGTACACGAAGATCTGCATCACCAGGAATCCCATCAGCGCATCGAGAAACACGCCCAGTTCGACGAGCAGCGGCACGCCGTACGTGCCCACGGCCGCGAGCAATCCGATCGCGTTCTCGAGCATCAGAAAGCCGATGACCTGTGTTGTCGCTTTCTTGCGGCTGACGATGATGAACAAGCTCACGAACAAGAGCGAGGTCGCGAGCGGCAGCCCTTCGCGCGTGGGCAAGCGGCTCACCATCACCCATGGCCGGGCCAGCACATACGCAAACAGCACGAGCAGGCTCGCGATCAGCAGCGATGTTTCGGTGTTCACGTATGGTTTCGTCTCGGGCAGGGCGCTGAACCGCCGCTGCATGGCGCGCAGCAAGAACGGGATGGCGACGCCCTTGAGCGCCACCAGCACGACGGCGACCCAGTACAGCTGCCGATCGCCGCCGAAGTAGCCGATCGTGGCGGTCACGGCGGCCAACAGCCACGATTGCCACTTATAGGCGGTGATGTAGGCAGGCACACTCTTGCGCCAGAGCACGATCAGCGCCGTGAGGAGCATGCCGCTGCTCCCGAGCATCACGAGTTGAGAGAAAACCCCATTCACCAGCGCTACCTCGCCAGAAACGTCGACATCACGGCCAACAGCGCCAGCACGAACGACGCGCTGAGCAGCTCGGGCACACGGAACAGGCGCAGCTTGGCGACACGCGTCTCCAGGACTGCGATGGCGGCAGCCAGAACGGCCAGCTTCACGATGAAGCTCACGAGTCCCATGAGCACTGCCGCGGGCGCGAGCGACACGGCGATGCCCCACGGCATGAAGAGGTTGGCCGCCAGTGCGAGAAACACGAGGAGCTTCAGTGCGGCTCCCCACTCGACGAGCGCCAGGTACGGGCCCGAGTACTCGAGCACCATGGCCTCGTGAATCATCGTGAGCTCGAGGTGCGTCGATGGATTGTCGACCGGCAGCCGGCCGTTTTCGGCAAGCGTCACGATGAACAAGGCGGCAAACGCCAGCAGGTGTCCGGGTCCGAGCGCCATGCTCGGCTCCGCGATCGTCCGCGCGACGATCTGCGATAAGTTTGTCGAGCCCGCGTTGAGCGCGAGCGCGACGATCGACAGCGCGACCGTCGGCTCGGTGAGGGCCACGACCGTCATCTCCCGCGACGCGCCCATGCCCCCGAACGGCGAGCCGGTGTCCAGGCCGGCGAGCGCGAGGAAAAATGTGCCGAGCAGCAGGAGATACACGACGGCGAATAAATCACCGATGACGAAGGAGTCGGATGGAGCCAGGATGAGCGGTACGAGCGAGGCCACCGCGACGCTGGTTCCGAAGACCATGAAGGGCGTCGCCTTGAACAGCCACGACGCAGTGTGCGACACGACGGCTTCCTTGCCAAAGAGCTTCCGGATCTCGTAATAGGGCTGCCAGGGTGCGGCGCCTGTTCGGCCCTGCAGTCGCGCTTTCAACCAGCGGATGAAGCCCACGAGTGCCGGTGCAAGGGCGACCGCGGCGAGTGTTTGGGCGAGGATCGCCAGGTAGCGGATCATTGGAACCACCACGCCGACGCCAACGCCACCACGAGAGCCGCTGCGACGTAGAGCAGATACACGTGGACGTAACCCGCCTGCAGCCGGCGGACCTGTGTGGCGCACGCGTGGACGCCTCGAGTCAGCGGTTCGTAGAAGGCCTTCTCGAACCACGGCACCACGTGACTCGTGTAGGTAATCGATCGGACGAAATACCGTGACTCGCCGTGCACGCTGATGCTGAGATCCTCGGTCGGTCGGTACAACTCGGAGAAGATCCGGCGCAACGGCTCCGCGAACGCCGAGGCGGTGTATTCCATCCGGGGCGTCTGGCCGATTCGACCGCAGCCCCACGTGTCCGCCCGTCTGACGCGCAGCCCGCGGACGTGAAGCGCCAACGCCACGGCGACGATGATCGCGCCCAGCAGCACTGCTATCAGCAGCGGCGACATCTGCGTCATGCCGTCGGGCATCGTCAACCACAGCCGCGGTGATGGCGCCACCGGTTCGCCCGCTGACAAGCCGGGCACGCTGTCGATGATGCTGTTCAGCGACCGGATGACAGCCGGCGCGGCGACACCCAACACTCCGCAACCGCCGGCCAGCAGCAGCATCATCGTGCGCATGGACCAATGCGGCTCCTGTGCGCGTGCCGCGTGATCCGAGCGGGGCATCGCCAGGAAACTGATGCCAAACGCCTTGACAAAGCAGGCTGCCGCCAGGCCGCTCGTCAGGGCGAGGATGCCGACGGCAATCGGAAAACCGATGGCCACTTCGGGCCGTGGAATGTGAGTGCCCGCCAGCAGCGATTGGAAGATCAGCCACTCCGAGGCAAAACCATTCAGCGGCGGCAGGGCGGCAATGGCCGCCGATCCCACGAGAAACGAGGCCGCCGTGTACGGCATCCGCTTGATGAGCCCCCCCAGTTCCTCCATGTTGCCTGTGTGGGTCTGCTGTATCACGCCGCCCGCGCCGAGGAAGAGCAGGGCTTTGAAACTGGCGTGATTCACCGTATGGAACAGGGCCCCGGCGAAACCGATCCTGCCGAGGGCGTGGAGGCCGAAACCGTTCAGGATGGAACCCGCCCCGATGCCAATGAGAATGATCCCGATGTTCTCGACCGAGTGGTACGCGAGCAGCCGTTTGAGGTCGTGCTCCATCAGTGCGTACAACACACCGAGCAGCGCCGAGACGGATCCCACCGTCAGGAGCAACCCTCCCCACCAGGTGGGACCACCACCCATCAGGTCGAACGTGACACGGATGAGACCGTAGATCCCAAGCTTGATCATGACGCCGGACATCAGCGCGGAGACATGGCTCGGCGCCGCGGGATGCGCGCGCGGCAGCCATACATGAAGCGGCACGATGCCGGCCTTCGAGCCGAACGCGAGGAGCGCGAGCAGGAAGACACCGTCCCGCGCCGCGGTAGGCAGCACCCTCGCCCCGAGGCGCAAGTCCGCGAACGTCGTGGCGTCGGCCGACGGTGCCATCAGCAAGAACATCGGAAGCAGCAGCACCAGCGCGAAATGCGTCATCGCGATGTACCACAGGCCGGCCTGCCGCGTGTCGTCGCTCTCGTGCTCTGTCATGACGAGAAAGTACGACGTGACGGCCATCACCTCCCACGCCAGCAGAAACGTAAAGATGTTGGCTGCGCACGCGACGAGACTCATCCCGAGGAGGAAGCCGTTGAACATCACGGCGAAGAAGCGCAGCGGGCGACGGCCGTCGTATTCCGCGGTATAGCTGACGCCGTAGATGGCCGCGAGGAGCCCCACCGCGGCGACGAGCGCCAGAAACAGCGCCCCGAGCCGATCCAGGCCGATGACGATTCCGCCCGCTGAGGAAACCAGATTGGGCAGCACCGCAATCACTGGACGTCCGGTCACGATGACTGTCGCGGCGGCGGCGAGCCCGCCGAGGCATCCGACGATTGCCCCCAGGGCCGTGACGAGGCGAGCGCCGCGGTCGGAGGGCGCGAGGAACGCCAGGCCCGCGCCGCCCGCGAACCCGGCGACCATCAGCACCAGCGTTCCGCTTTCCGCGCTCATGAGGTCGCGCGGTTCTCGCCGCTGGCCGGGACCCTCGCTCCACGCTTCACCGCGAAGCGATCGAGTCCACGGAGAATGCCGCGGAGGATGTCGGTGGGTTCGGGCGGACAGCCGGTGACGTGGACGTCGACGGGAATGACCTGATCGACCGATCCGACGATGGCGTAGCTGCCCTTGAAGACGCCACAGGTCTTGGCGCAATCGCCGACCGCCACGACGACCTTGGGGGCCGGCGTGGCCTCATAGGTCCGGCGCAACGGAATTTCCATGTTGCGCGTGACGGGCCCGGTCACCAGCAGGAGATCGGCGTGACGCGGAGAGGCGACGAAATGCATGCCGAAGCGTTCCATGTCGTAGACGGGGCTCGTCAGGCCCACGATCTCGATCTCGCATCCGTTGCACGATCCCGCGTCCACTTCGCGGATCGCGAGCGCCCGGCCGAGGAGACCTTTGATCCGGTCGTCGAGGGCTCGGCCGATTTCGACAGCCGTCGGGTCGCCTGTCTGCAACACCTCGGTGGCTATTCCGGTCTTCCAGATTTTCGAGAACAACAGCATGGGTGTTGTGGGGTCAGATCTTGATTCTTGCAGACTGCGCAAAAATCAAGATCTGACCCCTGGTCGCCCTTCTCGCCTCAGCTCCTTCAACATCGTCTGGGTATCGACCAGATGGTTGTTGAAGATCTCGCGCGCCACGGCGAGCAACCTGGTGATGAGAGGGTCGGCGAGCGCGTACTGCACGGTCGTGCCCACCTTCCGCGCGGTGACGATGTTCTTGGCTCTCAACACCGACAGATGCTGGGAGACGACCGGCTGTTCGAGCCCCAGATGCTCCTGCAGTTCGTGCACGCTGTGTTCGCCGGCTCCCAGCGTCTCGAGAATCCTGATGCGGATCGGATGGGCGAGGGCGCGGAAGAAGTCCGCCTTGAAGTGCTGGAGCGGCGTCCACATATCGAGATATTAATATATACGATTCTTGCGACGCCGGCGGCGAGCCCCGCCGAGCCGGGTGGACGTCCCGGACCTTCGTGGGGACGAGGATGTCGCCCCGTTCGGCGCCGAATCCTGACGCCGCGCGGCGAGGCGGAAGGCGGGGGTGTGCCCGGCCGCCGCGGGACTGCGTGTCGGACCAGCCCGCTCGCGGTGTAGCGTTGTTGACAAGCCTTCCGCTTCAGCGATAATCAGCCCGCGTGTAATGTGCTCTGTGTGATGGGAGATCGTCGGCGCTGTCGCGTTGGGCTTTAGCGAACGACCACCAAGTTCCCATGCCGCTGCCTGCTGGTACTCGACTCGGACCGCATGAAATCCTGTCCGCCCTCGGTGCTGACGGACACGATTGTCGCGATCGTGAACAAGGAGCCGGACTGGCGAGCGGAAGGAAACGCATCGTCGCTGGCGGTCGTGATCAACTGGTGGGCTGCCTTGTCCTACCGCCCGCTCTTCGGGAAGTAGCGCGCCCGACTTCCAACGTGGACCTCCCCTGAAGAATTCCTGGATCTTCCCCGTCGTCCAGTCGATCCATCTCGTCGGCATCGCGATCCTGGTCGGCACCATCGTCCTCATCGACCTTCGCATTCTCGGGTTCGGTGTGCGCCGTTACACAGTGTCGGAACTCGCGGCGCGACTGGCGTCGTCAACGAGAACTGGTCTGGCGATCATGCTCGTCACCGGGCCCCTGTTGTTTGTCTCGGACGCGGCGAGGTACTCGAGCAATCCGGCGTTTGGCGCCAAGATGGCGTTCCTGTTGATGGCTCTCGCCTCCCATTTCACGATCCATCGAACGCACACGAGGATCGCCGCCGTCTTATCGATGATGTTGTGGACCTCGGTCGTGATTGGCGGCCGCGCGATTGCCGACTTCGATGTTTGAGTGGCTCAGGGAATCCACCTGGGGCTATCCGATCATCGGCGCCATCCATGTCCTCGGTCTTGCGTGGTTCGGCGGCGCGGCATGGGTCGAGGATCGCGAACTGCGTGCCTGGAGATGGATCGGCCTTGCGCTCATGTTCCTGAGTGGCGCGCTGCTGTTCGCATTGCATCCTTCGAGGTACTACGACAGCGTGTCGTTTCGCCTGAAGATGCTGCTTCTTCTGGGGGTGGGCGGGAACGCCGCGCTCGCGCACACGCGTCCCAGGCTCGCGCGCGGTGTCGCCGTGGCGTTATGGATTGGAATTATTTTCGCGTCACGGGGGATCGCATTCTTCTAAGGGCCGCCAGCAATCCGGTCCTCATTTGCTTTGATCCTCACGCGCTATGCTTCCCGCTGATGACTCCCGCTGACATCCGGCGCTGGGTGCAGGCGCATCGCGCGGCCGAAGCACGCGAACGGAAAGATCTCCGCCGTCATCCCACACCGTCGGCTGCGGCCATTCAGAGTGCGCTGGCGCTGATCGCGCGCCTCCACGGCTGGCCGCCACCCGAAAACGATTGCTTCCGCCGAGAGCACGCCGTCCTGAAAAAGGGGCCGCCCTACTTCAGCTCGCGATACACCAACTCTTCGAAATCCCGCAGCGTCCGGATGGCGCCGTCGTCGTAGAACGGCAGCACCTGCATCATCTGCACGGCGCCGACGTGCTTCACCGGGTCCACCCAGAACTCGGTGTTGAAGATGCCGGCCCAGCTCATGCTGCCGGGGCTGCGAAACCTCGCGTACTGCGGGTCGCTTGACGCGATCTGAAAGCCGAGGCCGAACTTGTCATGGCCGGCGCCGAGCGGGAAGGGCTTGGTGCGCTGCTTGTCCGCGTCAGGCTGCCGCTCGACGAAGATCGACGCGATCTGGTTTTCGCCCATTTTCTTCACAGACGCCGGCGTGAGGATCTTCGCGCCGCCGAGCGTGCCCTCGTTGAGCAGCATCCGAACGAACTTGCCGTAGTCCTGCACCGTTGAGTACAAGCCGCCGTCGCCGCGGAAGGGCGGCGTGGGCGTCGACGGAATGGGCGTCCGCGGCTGTTCCACCATGGTGCCGGTGAAGCGGCTGTGATTCGTCGGCACGCGCGACTGTTTGTCGGCCGCCACCGCGAAGGAGGTGTCCACCATCCCGAGCGGCTTGAAGATGTGCTCCTGATACCAGGGCTCGAGCGGCGTTCCTGTGATTTTCTCGACGATAAAGCCGAGGACGCGGGTGCTGGCGCTGTAGTTCCACTTCGTGCCCGGGTCGTCGAGCAGCGGCAGCTCCCATTCGGTCTTCTTCGTCGCTTGCGTCAGCCGGTACTCGATCGGGTTGGTGAAGCTGTACCCGATGCCGGACGTGTGGGACAGCAGATGCCGGATCGTCATGACGCCCTTGGCGGGTCGCGTTTCGTACGTGGCGTCTTGCTCATTGAACTTCGCGATGACCTGCAGGTTGTCGTAGCCGGACAAATACTTCGACACCGGGTCGTCGAGCTTCAGCTTGCCTTGCTCGACGAGCATCATGATGGCGACCGACGTGACGGGCTTGGTCATCGACGCGATCTGGAAAATGGCGTTGGCCGTCATCGGCACGTTGTGCGCGACATCTAACTTGCCGGCGGCGCCCTCGAAGATCACGCCGTCGCGGTTGACCACCAGCGCCACCACGCCCGGCGCATCGCCGCGCGCGACGGCCGCCGAGAGTTGCTGCGACAGGGCGGTCTTGCCTGCATCGGAAATCCCCGCTCGTGCCGTTGACGATGCGGCGCCCGGAAAGACGAGGTTTGCCGAGAAGAACGGCATCACCTTCGTCTCGACGCGCTCGGCGATGCGGTTCACGTGGTTGCCCTGGTAGATCTCGAACAGATGCGGCACGCCGTTGGACTCGAGCAGCTCGTGGAGGGTGCGTACGGTGCCGGCAATCGGGTTGTCCATGTCGCCGGCGTCGGCGGCGATGCCGCGCATGCGTTTCAGGTTGCCCATGTACTGGTCGATCATCGCCAGCGGCGCGTTGGCCGCCCACTTCGCCGCGACGAGCGGCCGGACCTCCCCGTTGGTCGTCGGCAGATCGAAAAAGAACGGCGGGTTGTTCGGGTTCGGCGACCACGCCGCCGCCGAGGCGAACTGCGCCTTGGTGCCGAAGTCGGCCTTCTCGAACTCTGCGATCGTCTTGATGGACTCGGCCGCCGGTGGGCCGCCGCGCCCCTGGCCGGGGTTCATGCTGGCCGTCATGCAGCACGGGCTGAGCGCGTAGATGCTCGAGAAGACGTCCGGGAATTTCATCCCGATGCGCACGGTGCCGTAGCCGCCCATCGAGTGTCCCGCCAATCCGCGGCTCTTCACGTCGGCGACCGTCCGGAAGTGTGCGTCGACGTAGCCCACCAGATCCTTCGCGATGAACGCCTCCCAGTCGCCCGTCGTTACCGAGCTCGAGTACATGCTGCCCTGGTAGCGCGTGTAGGCGTTGGGCATGACGACGATCATCTCGCGCCCGCCGGCGGCGACCGATTTGTCGACGGCCTCCGGAACGCTGATGAAATGCTGGACGCGGCCGAACCAGCGATCGTCGTTGTCGGTGTAGCCGTGAAGAAGGTAGAGAACCGGATACCGGCGCGTCGTGGCGGTCCCGTAGCTGGGGGGCAGGTAGACTGAGACGTCGCGGTCGGCCGGATCGCCCTCGAGGTTTCCTTCGAGCGCCTTTCCGTGCACCTTGATGCGTTCGACCGTGCCGCGCGCCGGCGACTTGGCTGGCGACTGCGCGATCGCGGCGGGGACGGCCACCGCTGCGCAGAGGAGACTGACGGCGAGGGGGGACGGCGATGTTCGGATTGTCATAGCCACCAGAGTTTACACCCGGCTGTCGCATACATCATGGCGCAGCGTCGCTTGGAAAGGCCGACTGGCGGCGACCGTTCACTCCATCACCCGCGATCACGCGGTCCTCTGTCCGTCAGGTTCGTCTGGCTCGCTTGGTTGGCGGAATCTCGCGGAAAGGCTTGAGATCATCAAGGATCCGGTCCATGGCGATCGCCGTGATCCCACGGTCCATTGAGCGCCTGTGTCGATATGCCTTGCGCCCACCGATTGCTGAGGATCGGCTGTGCCTCGACCGTGATGGGAACGTGTGGGTCACGCTCCGCCACCCATGGGCGGATGGCACGACTCATCTGAAGTTCGCCCCAGTCGAGCTCCTCGAACGATTGGCCGTGCTGACCCCACGGCCACGGATCAACTTGGTGTTGTACTACGGGGTGCTGGCTCCCCGCGCGCCGTGGCGTGCAGCGGTCGTGGCGTCGGCAGCCGCTGAGGGGCCCGACGGACCTCCCGCCACGGCACCGGGCACGTCTGCCGACAAGCGGAGCGATCGATCATCACCACGTCGACCCGGTGCGTAGCTCCGGGCCGATCTGATGCGACGGACGTTGGACCAACCAAACAACTACAGTCGGCGCAGGTGAACTGACACCACCTGTACGGATCACGCACCCGTTTCACCCGCTCGTCGGCCGGGAGATCGACGTTGTCGAGCGGCGGTG
>JAHFUI010000085.1 GCA_023265175.1 Acidobacteriota bacterium | reverse complement strand
GAGCCGATGGCCGTGCAAGGCACGGACTATGTCCGTCGGTGAAGTGGACTTCGCCCGACCCGAGCCGTGAACGTGCGTTGAGGGTAACATGGTCGGCTGTCTCCGGCGTGTCTTGGTTTTTCTAACGAGGCCCTGCCTCAGACCGGCCGGTCCTCGGTTCACCACACAACATGCTCGACGGTCTGAGGCAGGGCCTCGTTAGATCTCAGACATCGACCACGCACTGCGCCAGCCAGTGACCGTCCTCCAGGCGCTCAACGCGAAGGGCCGTGTAGGTCGCGCCCTTGATCTCAACGGCCGGCTCGTGTCGAACCCGGTCCACGGCTTCTCCCCAGGCGGTCGCCTGCAAGCGCGAATCCTCGATGGTCACGACGAACGCACCAAATAGCATGCGTCGCGTGGCCATCTCGTACACGAGCGCATTCAGCCAATCGACGAGCAGCAGGTCATCAGTCGGCGCTTCGCAGGTGATCCGGACCGCGACGTCAGGGCGCACTGATTTGAGATCGGTGATGACGCCGGTCAACGCCAGCGCGATCTGCTCAAACGCCGCCTCCTTGGTTGGTCCAATGCCGCGGACGCCGATGTCGGCGCCGTGCGCGAAGTGTTCCCACGTATTGCGGATGGCGACAGACACGTGACGCACTCCCTTGCCTGCCAGGGTCGGCGTTCGGCTCTTGATTCTGCCTGATTTCCGGCGGCACCTTTCGTAAAACCGGCTTCCTTTGCAAAGAACCTGCTAGGGCCGTGACAAGATGAAGTAACTTGTATGCCGGATTTCCGACAGTCACAGGCGGAAACGCTGCGACGTGAGTAATAAGACGCAGGCTTCGCCGTCATCGAGCTCGCCGAACAAGCTCCTCGCTCGGCTGCCGCCGGACGACTATCGACGTCTGCTCCCAGACCTCGACACCATTAGTCTTCGCCACAAGCGCGTACTGCTGAGGCCACACATGCCGACGCAGAAGATCTACTTTCTCGGAGGGGGTGTTTGCTCGATCACCACGGTGACAGCAGACGGCCAGAAGGCAGGAGTGGCCACGGTTGGCAATGAGGGATTGATCGGCATGAGCGCGTTCGGAGGCGATCCCGAATCCGGCGAGACGGCGGTGGTGGAGATCGCGGAGGGTGATGCGCAGGTCATGGACGTGAAGGTGTTCCGGCGCGAAATGGAACGCCGGGCCGCCTTTCACGATCTCATCCATCGCTATGCGCAGGCGTTCGCCGAGAGCCTCATGCAATCAGTCGCGTGCAACGCCTTGCACTCGGTTGAGAAACGCTGCGCGAGGTGCTTGCTCGACTTCAGGGATCGCGTCGGCCGAAACGAATTCCCGTTAACACAAGACGCGCTGGCCGCCATGTTAGGTGTCCGTCGCGCGTCGATCACGCTCGCCGCAGGCGCCCTCCATCGCGCGGGGTTGATCGATCGCGCTCACAAGAACATCGTCGTCAGGAACCCCACGGGATTGGAGGCCGCCGCCTGCGAGTGCTACGCCGTGGTCAAGGGACACTTCGCTCGACTGCTTCCCTGACGCTGACCTGATACACTGGTTGCGCTTCCTCACGCAGCCGGCCCGTTGCGCGAGTCAAGTCATGTTAGCTTCATCGGCGTTTTGGCCCGTCAATCGGGCTGAGGGGCAATGCACGCGACACGCGCCTCGTCATCACGAACCTGTCCGAACAAGCTCCTCGCGAGTCTGCCGGCCGCCGACTATCGACGTCTGCGCTCAGTTCTCAACCCGATATCCCTCCCGTTCCAATACGTCCTCCTGAAACCAGGCGAGACGTTACAAACGATCTACTTTCCCGGCGACGGTGTCTGCTCGATCACGCAGACCATGAGAAACGGGCGGACGGTGGAGGTCGCCACTGTGGGGAATGAAGGGTTCATTGGCATCAACGCGCTGTTCGGTGGCGACCGTTGGCTCGCTGGAGCATTGGTGAAGGTTCCGGATAGCGCCGCTCAAGCCATGAATGTCAGGGCGTTTCGAGACGAGATGAACCGGCGAGGACCGTTCGTGAACCTGATCAACCGCTACGCGCAGGGATTCGTCGCGTTTCTCATGCGATCTGTTGCGTGCAACGCACTGCACTCCGTGGACCAGCGCTGCGCCAGGTGGCTCCTGACCACGCGCGATCGCGTTGGGCGAAACGAATTCCCGTTGACGCAGGAGTTCCTGGCCGTCATGCTCGGCGTCCGTCGTCCGACCGTGACGCTGGCGGTGGGCGCACTGCAGCGCGCAGGACTGATCGACTACGGACACAGACGCATGATCATCCTCGACCGCGCTGGCCTTGAAGCCGCCTCCTGCGAGTGTTACGCCGCCGTAAAAAAACATTACCCTCGCCTGCGCTTCTAGGGTGCATACTCTCCTCGTGCTACGCTTTCAACCCGTACGGTTTCGTACGGATTAGGTTTCCATTTTGATCAAGAGTTGGATTCCCTGCCCCTAATGCGCGGGGAGCCCGGCTCACCAGTCTCACGGGTGCCTGCTCGCACCCCATTCGCTGACGAGGTCGCCATGGTCTATCCATCACCCGGGCGCATCCCGACATCTGGGGACATCATTCTGAGGCGGACGACTGATGCCTCGCGTCGCTATACGTTGAGCACATCAGAGGAAGCTCCACAGATCGCCTGCGCCACATATCAAGAGGCGATCGCTCAAGCCGACCGATTCGCACAGTCTCAACATGTCGACGTCTGGCAGACCGACGACGACCGTGCCTTTACGCGAATCATCGAATGCCGTCTGGTCACGTCCGCATGAGACGACGATGACTGAACCAACTGAGGCGCGTCCCGCTCTTGCAAAAGAACCTCGGCCTGTTACCGAGGAAGTGCTTCGGCGAGTCCAGGGTGAATTCCTCGAGATGCCGGGATTGCGTTTGACTGAAGCACAGGCGTGCCGGCTCTGGGGGCTGGATGCGGCGATATGTTCGGCGTTGCTCAGCGCGCTGATCGACGCAAGTTTTCTGTTTCGTACGCGTGACGGCGCCTTCATGCGCATCGAGCACGCCACGCCTGCGAAGGCCGGCCTGCGGTCGCGGACGAAGGGACAGTCTTTTTGACACTCCAACTCCTCGACGCCGTCACCGGGCGGCGTCGAAGAGGTATCGTGGGTCCCACACGCCGGACATTCTAAGGAACGACAGCGAGGCGATCGTCCACCTGCGTCACGCCCGGGGCCGCCCATGTCGCCCGCTCCGCTTCCCGACGCTCCGCCCACGAGTGGACATTTCCACTCAAGATGACTTTGCCATCCTGTGCGATCACGTTGATTCGTCGCGCGTCGATCTCGGCGCTCCGTCGCAACGCAGCCTCGATCTTGGCCGCCACGTCGCTGGCACGGATCGGCGTAACCGGCGCCTGCAGGAGAATGCTGTTCGACACCCCTTTGACGCCTGTCAGATCACGAACGGCCCGCTCGGCCGCCGCGCTCTGGTAGTAGTACTCGAGCGTGCCGTTCAACGTCACCCACCCATTGGCTACCGTCACCGTGACCCGATCGGCCGGTACCACCGTGTTCCACTTGAGCGCCGCGACCGCTGCCTGCGCGATCTCCGTGTCGGTGCGCTCGTCACTACTGACCAAGCGGACGCTCAAGTCGTCGGCCGCCCCTTTCACGCCGTAGACCCTCAACGCCACGCGCTCGGCACTCACCTTCTCGACGTACGAGCCGACATTGCCACGAAGCGTCACGACGCCTTCATCCACTGCCACCCCGATGTCTCTGGCGTCGATGCTCGGTTCCCAGTCGAGGGCATTCTGAACGTGTTGTTTCAATTCTTTGTCGGTCATGGACGTGACTCCTTCCAGGAGCGTGTCCGAAAAATGGGGACACGCTCCTAATCCCACCTCCGCCCCAGCGCGGTTGCCGCGCTGGGCCCCCGGGTCGGTCAGGCCGCCTTGATCTCGACCTTCTGTGCTGTCGCGGCCTTCGCGATCGCGGCCGTCAGGCGCAACATGCCGTTTCGATACTCGGCCTTGGCGCTGTTCGGATCGATCTTCTCCGGGAAGTGAATCGATCGAAAGATCTTGCCGCTGTCGAACTCGCACAGGTGCACAGTTCCTGTGTCGGTCGTGTGTTCGTGCGTGGTCTCGGCCTTGATCAACAGGTCCTCCGGCGTGATCTGGACATCCAGGTCCTTCGCCTCGATGCCGGGCAACGCGGCGAGCACTTCGAACTGGGTGTCCTTCTGGCGTAACTCGACGGCGGGCTTCGACACGAGCTCCTGCTCGGCGGTCAACCAATCGGTCAGCGCGCTACTCCACAGCGTTCCGCCGTTTCGAAAGAGATCGTAGGCGCGCCGGCTGATGGCCTGATGCAGCCGGTCCAGTTCGTTGAACATCGTTTCGGTCTTCTTCACTTCAATGTCGCCTCTTGCCATCACAACCTCCTGCTATTCCTGTCTGTCTTTCGGATTGCCGCCAATCAGCTTTGGGTACAGCGAGCACGAGCTGTGCCACAAACCAGCGACGAAATATCCTTCATTCAGCATCACCTGTCCGATGGGCGCGCGCCGAGCATTGCCCGGCTGGCGCTTGTCCGGCGGAAGCTGTCAGATTCCTGTCAGGTCACCGCCGGACGCATCCAACGCGCGAGCGCGGCATCGGCATCATGCGCATAAAGGAGATTCTTCGACGCGCGTGGAAAATCTCGCAGGCAGCCGCGGCCAACAGTGCTTCCCCGCATCCAGCAGGAAGACGCTGTTTCGAGGCAGCACATTTGCAATGACGCCAGCAGTCCGACGGTTTTCCGAACTGTCCGATCGGACTCACGCCGACTCCGCTGGGAATCTGGCAGTCGTTGACGGAAAGCCGGCGCCACCCATACGCGTGATATAGGGCCAGCGGAGGACTTCCGCGGGCCCTAACGCGGATTCAGGCCAACAGGAGGAGCGAGATGCAAATCAAACAAGTCATGGCGACGAACATCGCGACGTGCCAGCCGGAGACCAATCTGGCAGTCGTGGCGAAGCTCATGTGGGATCGCGACTGCGGCTTCGTGCCGGTCGTGAACGCGGCAGGCAAGGTGGCCGGCGTGATTACCGATCGCGACATCTGCATTGCGTCAGCGACTCGTCGGCTGCTCCCGGAGCAGATAACGGCGGCCCAGGCCATGAGGCGCCAGCCGATTCACACGAGTCAGCCAGAGGATACGATCGGGGAGGCGCTTGCCACGATGAAGCAATTTCAAGTGCGGCGCTTGCCGGTCATCGCCGCCGACGGCACGCTCAAGGGCGTCGTGTCGATGAACGACATCGTCCTCGCGGCGCAGCAGAAGGAAGGCCCGGCGCCCGCCGACATCGTGTCGACGCTCTCAGCGATCTGCGCTCACCGGCCGCTCAAGGCCGTGGCGGCGTGACGCGACATCGGCCGGCGATCGACTTCACGTCGGGATTAGAATGGACTGCTTGCCATGAGCGTGTCGACCGACCTCTCGACGACGTATCTGGGGTTCCGGTTGCCGCATCCGTTCATGATGGGCGCGTCGCCACTCGCCGACCATCTTGATACGGTGCGATGGCTCGAGGATGCCGGATGCGCGGCGATCGTCATGCGCTCGCTGTTCGAGGAGCAGATCACCGCCGCGCGAACCGGTCGCATCCATCACTTCGATCGGCTCGATCAGCAGTTCGCCACGGTCCTGTCCTACTTCCCCGAGCCGGAGCAGTATGCACTCGGACCGGACGAATACCTCGAGCGGCTCCGCCGAATCAAGAGCGCCGTCAAAGTGCCCGTCGTGGGATCGTTGAACGGAACGAGCGCGGAAACCTGGCTGACCTTTGCGCGACAGATTGAAAAGGCCGGTGCGGACGCGCTCGAGCTGAACATGTACGAGGTCGTCACGGATCCCAAGCAGTCCGGGGCCGCGATTGAGCACGGTCTGACCCAGATCGTGCACCAGCTCAAGCGGGAACTGAAGATTCCGGTCGCCGTGAAGCTGTCGCCATTCTTCACCGCATTCGGGCACGTCGCTCACGGGCTCGATCGAGCGGGCGCCGACGGCCTGGTGCTGTTCAACCGGTTCTATCAGCCGGACTTCGATATTCGGGAGCTCACCGTGACGCCGCAGGTCGAGCTGTCGACCAGTTCCGAGCTGCTGCTGCGCCTTCGATGGGTCGCCGCCCTCCATGGTCGCGTGCGTCCGTCGCTGGCGGTCACGGGCGGCGTCGCAAATCCCACCGACGGCATCAAGGCCATCCTGGCCGGCGCGCACGCCGTCCAGATGGTGTCAGCGATTCTCCGGCACGGGCCGGCGTACTTCGGCGTGATGCGTGACGGGCTGCTCCGCTGGATGGAGTCGCATCATTTCACATCGCTCGAAGACGTTCGCGGCCGGCTCAGTCTGTCGAACAGTCCGAATCCGAGCGCATTCGAGCGCGCGAATTACCTTCGAACCTTGACCAGTTGGACCGCTTCAGGATCAACGGAACCTGTCGCAGAAGTCCCCCCAAGACAGTGAGCGTCGGAGAGAGACGGAAGCCACAGTGCGACTCGCCAAAATCGTTGCAGGATTCGCGTTACTGGCGGCTGGCATCGCGATGCTCGCCTTGCCCGGGCCTGGATGGGTGACGATCGCCGCAGGCCTTGCCATTCTGGCGGGTGAATTTCCTTGGGCACGACAGCTCCTGGACAGGTTGAAGGGGGCTGCGGCCCGGTTTGGCTCCAAACTGAGACACAGGAGGCGCAATGGCGCGGAAGTCAATGAACCCCGTCGTTCGAGCCATCACTGACGCCATGTGGAAGCGCGACCGGCTCCAGATGCGAGCGGTGGATACGTTGTTGTCCCCCGCGGCGCCAGCCCGACGACGGCGCACAAAGCCGCGGCGCAGGCCTGCGGCGAAGGGGCGGCAGTAAGCCGGACGGGCTTCTTGATGCAATCAAGACGGTGGAGTGGCTTTCGATCAGTGCTGTGCCCGATCGATTTCTCCGAGCACTCCCGGCTGGCGTTGCGATACGCGGAAGCGGTCGCCCTTCGTGGGGACGCCGCGTTGACGGTCGCACATGCAAACGACCCGCTGCTGGTCGCGGCCGCAGCCGCAGCTCTGCACGATCGGCGCGTTGCGAAGCGGAGCGCGAACGAGCTGCAGGCGTTCATCGATGCGACACTCACAGCTGGCTCGAAGAAGCGGCTCCGGGTGAAGTCTCACGTCTCGATCGGCAATCCGCCCGACGAGATCATGAAGGCCGCGGCCCGTGGCCGGTCGGATCTCATTGTCTTGGGCACGCACGGCCTCACGGGCGCAGACCGGCTGCTCATGGGCTCGACGACGCTGAGTATTCTTCAGCGTTCGAGGGTACCCGTTCTCGCGGTGCCGCGTGGCGACGAGGATCCCACGACGACTCTCTTGCCGTCGTGGCCGGGCGGGCGAATCGTGGCCGCGCTCGAACTGGACAGCGGCTCGGGCAAGGACGTCGACATCGCTTCCCATCTCGCGCAGTGGTTCGGGTCGTCGTTGTTGTTGCTTCACGTCGTCAGCGAAATCGCTGCGCCGGCGTGGCTTCGAGGTGACCTGAGCGCCCACGACCGGATCCGCGTCGCCCAGGCGCAGCAACAGATCGACGCGCTTGCCACAGCGGCTCGACGCCGCGTCAAGACGGACACTCGTGTGATCTGCGGCAGGGCCGCGGACGAGATCGCCGCGCTCGCAGCGAACGAGCGGACGGGACTGCTGATCACGGCCCTGCGCGACAGGCGCGGCTGGTTCGGTGCACGGCGAGGATCGGTCTCCTATCAGGTTCTCTCCCACGCGGTCTCACCCGTATTCGCCCATCCCCAGCAGTGGCGGCCTCGCTGACCTGTCCCATCTCGTCATCGATGCGCGCCGCCCTCGACTCGCCGGCTCGATCGTGTCTATCGGATCAAGAGGCCGCTGCTCGACTCCAACGTGACGGGTACAACGAATTGCCGTCTGCCCGGCCACGGACGCTGATCGCGATCGCGCTGGAGGTCGTTCGGGAGCCGATGTTCCTGCTGCTCATCGCGAGTGGCGCGGTTTACCTCCTCCTCGGCGACCTCGAGGAGGCCGCCGCGCTACTCGGGGCGGTCTTTCTGGTCATCGGGATCACGCTGTATCAGGAACACAAGACCGAGCGCGCCCTGCAGGCGCTGCGGGACCTCTCGAGCCCGCGCGCTCTGGTTATTCGTGACGGCGTCACGAAGCGAATCGCCGGCCGCGAGGTCGTGCGGGACGACCTCGTGGTTCTGCGAGAGGGCGACCGCGTGCCGGCAGACGCGTACGTCGAATCGTGCAGCAACCTCTTCGTCGACGAATCGCTGTTGACCGGCGAGTCCGTCGCCGTCCGCAAGGCACCAGGTACAGCAGATGCTTCTGTGCAGGCCCCAGGCGGCGACGATCGACCGTTCGTGTACTCAGGCACACTCGTCGTCCGCGGCGACGGGATCGCGCGCGTCCTTGCGACGGGCGTGAGCACGGAGATCGGGAAGATCGGGACGGCGCTCACCCGTGTGGAGATCGGACGAACGGCGCTTCAGAACGAAGTCAGCCGCATGGTGCGGCTGCTGGCTGCGGCGGGACTGGGCGCTTGCGCGGTCGTGGGCGTCGGGTACGGGGTCGCGCGGCATCATTGGCTCGACGGCGCACTCGCGGGTCTCACGCTCGAGATATCGATGGTGCCGGAAGAGTTCCCCGTGATCCTCACGGTGTTCCTGGCGCTGGGCGCCTGGCGCATCTCCCGCAACCGTGTGCTCACGAGACGCATCCCCGCGGTCGAAACGCTCGGCTCCGCCACCGTTCTGTGCGTCGACAAGACCGGGACAGTCACGCTCAATCGGATGTCCGTGGCCGCTGTGGCACCTGCCGGCGAGTCCGAAGAGAAGGTCCACGCGAATGACGGGCTTGCGCCGGCGTCCAGACGTGTCATCTCGACGGCGATTCTGGCGAGCAAGCCGGATGCTTTTGATCCGATGGAACGCGCGTTCAAAGAGCTGGCGGAACAGATCGGTCTCACGGCCGATCACGATCGGCTTTCCCTGGTGCGCGAGTATCCGCTGTCAGACGCCCGGCTGGCGATGATCCACGTCTGGCGCAAGGACGACGAGTCGCTCGATCATCTGGTCGCGGCCAAAGGCGCGCCAGAGGCGGTGATCGAGCTGTGCGACTTGGACGACCGAGGACGCCGACATGTGCTGCAACAGGTCGAGCACATGGCCAATGACGGGCTGCGCGTGCTGGGTGTCGCCGCCGGCGAGTGGCACTCGACGGACATGCCGGACTCGCCACGGCAGTTCCGCCTGCGATACCTCGGTCTCGCCGGTCTCGCTGATCCGGTGCGACCTGGGGCGGCAGCCGCAATCGCGGAATGTCAGTCGGCTCGCATCCGGGTGGTCATGATCACCGGTGACTATCCCGCGACGGCCCTCACCATCGCGCGCCAGATTGGGCTCGCAAGAACGGTCGCCTGTCTGACCGGAGCCGACCTTGCGCACATGGACGACACCGCGCTGCGCCGCCGTGTGCAGGATGTCGACGTGTTCGTTCGAATCGTCCCCGACCAAAAGCTCCGGCTCGTCACGGCACTGAAAGCCAACGGCGAGGTCGTCGCGATGACGGGCGACGGCGTGAACGACGCACCAGCTCTCAAGGCGGCGGACATCGGTATTGCCATGGGCGGTCGTGGCACGGACGTCGCGCGCGAGGCAGCCGGGCTCGTGCTGCTCGATGACGACTTTTCATCCATCGTGCGGGCCGTGCGCCTGGGACGACGCATCTACGACAACATCGAGAAGGCGACCGCATACGTCCTGGCGATTCATGTACCGATTGCCGGCATCTCGCTCATGCCGGTGCTCGTGGGCTGGCCGCTCGTTCTCATGCCGGTTCACGTCATCTTCATGGAGATCATCATCGACCCGGCGTGCTCGATCGCGTTCGAAATGGAGCCGGAAGAGCGCGATGTGATGCAACGGCCGCCCCGGCATCCGGGACAACGGTTGTTCACGCAGGGATTGATGATCCGCGGTCTCCTTCAGGGTCTGGGCGCCTTCGCTGCCGTCGCCCTTGTGTTCGTCGTCAGCATGAAGCTCGGGTTGAGCGAATCGGATGTGCGCACGCTCACCTTCTCGACCTTGATCATCACGAACCTCGCGCTGATCGTCACGAATCGATCGTTGACGCGTCCAGTATGGACGGCCTGGCGCGCTCCGAATCCGGCGTTGCGATGGCTCGGAGCCGGTGCCCTCGGAGTGCTCGCCACGATCCTGTACGTGCCGTTCGTTCGCGATCTCTTCCGAATGTCCCGACCGCATGCCGACGATGCGGTCATGATTCTCCTGGCGAGCCTCGGCGCCCTGGTCTGGATGGAGATCGTCAAGCGGCAGGTGGTACACGTCCCTCAGCGGTAGATCCTGACCTGCACGAATGCCGCGATCGGAGACGCACCAAACTCGCTCCCCAACGTCGTTCCGCTCGGCCTGCGCCCGTACGGCAGGTAGGAACCAGGCGTCTGGTCGTCACTCCTCGCCGTGAATTTTGTGGACAAAATGCGCGCGTGCCTCGACTTCCGCGAGTTTCGCTGCGGCATACACGGACGCTTCCGTCAGCACGCGCTTCCGCTCGTCTTCCGGCAGCGCGTGCAGCGCGCTCGAATCAAGGCCTCGCGCCCGAAGGAATTCCTCGATGAGCGCCGTCTCCAACTGCCCCTCCGGATCCTCCATGGCATGAGCGCCGGGTTCTTTGGCCGTCATCGCCTTCCCTCCATGGCACACATCACATCGCCGAGCTCAGTGGCGCAATGTCAGCACCGGACACGTCGCCCGACGAACGACATGGTTTGTCGTCGATCCAAACAACATCAAATCGGCCGCATTCCGGCCGTGGACGCCCATCACGATCAGATCAGCGCTGCCTTCGGCGGCGATGCGCAGAATCTCCACGTACGACTTTCCATGCACGACTTGCGTCGACGTCGCACAGCGATCGCCCAGTCGGTCTGGTACCAGCGCTTTGAGGCGGTCCATGGCGCTCTTTTCGACATACCGGCGGTACTCGGTCAACGCCACGGCCTGCTCGGGCGGCAGTTCCTGCAGTACCGGCGGAGGTGGTTCCTCCCACGGCCACTCGATGACGTGCACCATCGTCAACGCCGCATCGGATTCTTGGGCCAGCGAGAACGCCAGATCGAGCGCTGCCAGCGACGAAGCGGAAAAGTCGACGGCGCAGAGCAGCCGCCGAAAGGGCAGCTCTGATGTCGCCTGAGCACGGGGCGGCACAGTCAGCACTGGACAGGGAGCCTTCCGGAGCACCTTCTCAGTGACCGACCCGAGGACGAGGTGCTCGAATCCGCTGGCGCCGTGCGTGCCCATCACGACGACATCCGCGTCAAGAGCCGCGGCCCGATCGAGGATGTGGCGTGCTGGTTGTCCGACATCGACGAGAACATCCACGCTCACGCCATCGCTTGCGGGGCCCGCAAAGCATGCCGCTGTTTCCGCTCCCACACGCTTCAGTTCAACGTCTGGCACGCGGTCATCGGGCGCGGGCAGACCGGGAACCGGCATGAACAGCGGGTTGTAGACGTGAAGCGCGGTGATTGATGCCTTGTACCAGCGCGCGATCACGAGGGCGTGCTCGATCGCGTGTCGCGAGGCTTCAGAAAAGTCGACCGGACAAAGGACTCGCTTGATCTGGACCATGAGTATCGACAATTCGGACGACGCAAATTGGTCGCCAGCGTCGAAGCCCTGATACCATGGGGGCGTCGAGCGGGCCGCCGCAAAACCGGCAGTCGGTCAGGTCGAATTCCGGCGAGGGCCTTGATGGAAGGCCATCGCGCGGTCAGTCTTTTGCAAACGCAGCGGTATCCTGCGTTCAAGCATATTCTCTTTCCTCTTGATTATTCCGCCCAGGCTCTCAAACCATGACGATGTCTCCTGCGCCCCGCAGTTTCGAAGACAACGTCACGTTCTATTTCGATCGCGCGGCCGCCTTCACCGGCCATCCCAAGGGACTGTTGGACCAGATTCGCGCGTGCAACAGCGTCCATGCGTTCCAGTTCCCTGTCCACCAGGCGGACGGGCGGATCGAGGTCGTACGCGGTTGGCGCGCCGAGCACAGTCACCACAAGCTCCCGACGAAAGGTGGCATCCGCTACAGCGCCGCCGTCGACGAATCGGAAGTGAAGGCGCTGGCCGCCCTCATGACCTACAAGTGCGCCGTCGTCGATGTGCCGTTCGGCGGAGCAAAGGGCGCGGTCCAGATCGATCCCCACACGCGCGCTGTCGAGGAACTGGAGCGCATCACCCGCCGCTATACGCATGAATTAGCGAAGAAGAACCTCATCGGACCCGGCTTGGACGTGCCGGCGCCAGACGCCGGTACCGGCGAACGAGAAATGGCGTGGATCGCCGATACGTACATGGCGCTCAATCCCGGGCTGCTTGATGCCATGGCGTGTGTCACGGGCAAGCCTGTGACGCAAGGCGGCATCCGAGGCCGGAAGGAGGCCACGGGCCGAGGGCTGGTCTACGCGCTCAGAGGGGCCTGTCTACAGACTGACGACATGAGATCACTCGGGCTCTCGGCCGGCCTCGACGGCAAGCGCGTGATCGTCCAGGGCCTCGGCAACGTCGGCTATCACGCAGCGAGGTTTTGTCGCGAGCAAGGCGCCACGGTGATTGCGATCGTCGTGCCTGAAGGCGCGATTCTGGACGTGAAAGGTCTCGACGAAGATGCCGTCGTCGAGCACCGGAAACGCACCGGATCGATCCTCGAGTTTCCCGGCGCCACGTCAATTTCTCGCAGCGTCGACGCCCTGGAGCTCGATTGCGACGTGCTCGTGCCTGCGGCGCTCGAGAATCAGCTGACGGCCGATAATGCGCCACGCATCAGGGCTAAGATCATCCTGGAAGGCGCCAACGGCCCGACCACGGCAGAAGCCGACGAGATTCTCCGTGCAAAGGGAACCCTCGTGATCCCGGACATCTACGCCAATGCCGGCGGCGTCACCGTGTCCTATTTCGAGTGGCTGAAGAATCTTTCTCACGTGCGTTTTGGACGGCTGGAGCGGCGCCTTCAGGCAGCGGCGGGACGTCGACTCCTTCACGGAATCGAGCTCGCGACAGGGAAATTCTTCGACGACACGGATCGCGCGAGCCTGGTGCCGGTCGCCGACGAACTGAGCATCGTGAATTCAGGACTCGAGGACACGATGGTCACGGCGTATCAAGACATTCGCGAGGCACTTCGCCGACAGCCCGCGTTGCGCGACCTGCGAACGGCGGCGTTCTTCACGGCCATCAACAAGATCGCGCGGGCCTATCTCGAGCTCGGCATCTTTCCATAGCGAGGACCAGATCCATGAAGCGCATTCGCCGCATTCTCTACGCGTCGGACTTCTCGAAGGCCTCTCGTCGGGCGTTCACCACGGCGGTCGCAATGGCGAATTCGAACCATGCGAGCTTGACGATTCTGCACGTCCATGTGCCGGTCGTGCCCCTCATGCCCGAGCAGTACATTGAGTCTGCCACGTGGGAACGGCTCGACACGCAAGCCAGACGCTGGAGCCAGCGGCGACTGGCGACGCTCGCACAGAGAGCGAAGAAAGCCGGTGCCCGCGCCACGACGCTGCTGCTGAACGGCGATCCTACCCAGCAAATCATCCGTGCAGCCCGATCGAAACGAGCCGACCTTGTCGTCGTCGGCACGCACGGCCGGAGAGGTCTCTCGAAACTCTTTCTGGGAAGCGTGGCCGAACGCGTCGTTGGGACGGCCCCATGTCCTGTCGTGACGGTCCGCTCATAGCCACGCTTCGGAGAGGTGCGAGCACAAAGGCTTCAGCCGTCCGGCAATTTGTGCCCGGAATCAATGCTTCAGCGTGAGTACCGGGCAGGGTGCGCGCCGCACGACCTGATTCGTCGTCGATCCGAAGAGCATCAGATCGAGCGGATTCCGTCCGCGGACGCCGATCACGATCAGATCCGCTCCTTCACGCTCGGCACTCTCGAGAATCTCGCGGTACGGTTTGCCGTAGCTGACTTTCGTCGCAGGCGTGCACCACGTCCGCACATCGTCGGTCACGAGCGCCTCGAGGCGGCCTCGGGCTTGCTCCTCGGCTACTCGACGAAACTCGGGCGTGTCGAACCGCTCGACGAGGAGCTCTTCATCCGGTGGCCAGTCGAATACATGGAGAATCGTGAGATGCGCGTCGGACTCTTCCGCGATCGAAAAGGCGAACCGGAGCGCTGCGAGTGAGGACTCGGAAAAGTCCACGGCACACAGCAGCCGTGTGTACGGCAGCTTCGCCGCCGTGAGGGCCGGAGGCGGCACGGTCAATACGGGACATGCGGCTTTGCGCAGGACTTTTTCGGACACGGATCCCAGCATGAGCCGTTCGAAGCCGCCGCGGCCGTGCGTGCCCATGACGATCAGGTCGGCTTGAAGCGACCTCGCACATTCGAGAATGTGCGACGCCGGGTTGCCGCTTTCATCGAAGAGCATCTCGGTCTTTAAGCCTGCTGCATTCGCTGACTCCAACCACGCGCTCAGCTGCTCGCGCAGTGATTGTCGGTCCGCCTCGGTCGGTGCCTCGTTCTTGGGAAACTCGGCGAGGAGAATCGGCGGTTCGAGCAGGAAGGCGGGATGAATCACATGCAGGGCTGTGATACGCGACTCGTACCACTTAGCGATGGCGACTGCGTGTTCCAAGGCGTGGGGTGAGGTGTCCGAGAAGTCAATCGGACACAGAATGCGCCGAATGTCGACCATACGAACCTCCGTAAGCGAGCGGCCGCTCCCTGTCGCCGATACTCCTCGACATCCAGTGTGTCATCCCTGGGGTTCTTCTCTCGCATCAAACATGCCGTCCCGCTCAACATTTGGGCTTGCCCGGTGGCGATGGGGATTTCGTGCCGGAAAACCGGCAAATTGTCGGCGGCCATCGCCGGCTTGACCTCAGGTTCCACGGAGGCACTCTCCCCTGGCATTGGTTTCGCAACTCCACCGCCAAGCCCTCCGCCGACGTGAAGGCACGGCGCGACGCGACATTGCGAAGTCGATGGTCCGCTCGCAACCAGACACCGATTGAGGTATCCGCCAATGCTACGACTCATACGATTGGCCGCTGTGGCGGCCTCTGCGCTCGCCGTGACGGGCTGCGCGACGATGAACGTGAGCTCGCATGTCCAGCGCGATCTCGACTTCACGCAATATCGCACTTACGACTGGGGTCCGGCCGATGCGCTGCCGAGGGGGGACCCGCGGCTCGACAAGAATCCGTTCTTCCAGGACCACGTTCAGGGCGCGGTCGAAAAGCAGCTTGCTGCCAAGGGATTCGAGCGGTCAACGTCGGGGACGCCCGATCTCCTGATTCACTATCACGCGAGCATCACTCAGCGCATCGACGTCAACCGCGTGGACCGCGAATACGGCTACTGCTACGACAAGGACTGTCAGGCTCGGGTCATCGAGTACGAGGCAGGCACACTCGTGCTGGACATCGTTGAGGCCCGCACGAGCCGGGTAATCTGGCGCGGCTGGGCCCAGGACAGCGTGGAGGGCGTGCTCGACAACCGGGACAGGATGGCCCGCAAGATCGACGAGGCCGTCAGGCGCATGCTGGAGAGGCTTCCGCGGAGGCTCTCGCCCCGGGGCAACTGAGCAGGAGGACAATGATGTATCCGTCACCACGACTGGGACGATTTGCGGCTGCAGCAATATCTGCGCTGACGCTCACGGGTTGCGCGTCCATGAACGTGAGCTCGTATGTCGAGCGCGGGATCGACTTCACGCAGTATCACACTTACAACTGGGCCCCGGACGACCAACTCGCCACCGGCGATCCTCGCCTCGACAACAATCCCTTCTTCCTGGAACGGCTTCAAGCGGACGTCGAGAAGCATCTGGCCACCAGGGGATTTGAGAAGACCACGTCGGGGACGCCCGAGCTGCTGGTTCACTATCACGCGAGCATCAATCAGCGGCTCGACGTGAACGGAGCCGACCGGAAATACAACTACTGTGGCGACTGCAAGCCCTCGGTGTACGAGGCAGGCACCCTCCTGATCGATTTCGTTGACACGCGGACCAACAAGCTTGCCTGGCGTGGCTGGGCCGAGGGCAGCATGGACGGCATCATCGACAATCAGGCGTGGATGGAGAAGAAGATCGACGAGGCCGTCACGCGGATATTGGAGAAGTTTCCGCGTAGGCTGTAGACGGTTCGCGTCGGAAGTTCAGTTCGAATGGGGTTTGATCCCAGCACGGTGCCGCTGGCCGTGAACATCATGCTGGCTGACGTGAGGAAGCAAGGAGGTGCTCATGGCCCGGCATTCCCTGTCGTTCGGTTCCATCATCGTCGCCCTCCTCGTCGCTCACTCGGGGCCGCTCGACGGCGCTGGCAGCAGCATCTCGGGCACCGTCAAAGTCACCGGGTCGGCGTCAAACGCGGACGCGGTCGTATACGTGCAGCAGGCGCCGGATACGTTCGCGCCGCTCGCCACACCGGCCGAAGTGGATCAGCTGGGCAAGCAGTTCATTCCACACGTCCTCCCGATCGTCGTCGGGACGACGGTACGGTTTCTGAACAGCGACCCGACACGCCACAACGTTTTCTCGCCCGACCATGAGAAGTACAACCTCGGCACCTGGCCACATGGGAAGACCAGAGATCACACGTTCGGCACGTGCGCGAAGGCGCCGTGCGTCTACGTGCAGCTCTGTCTGATCCATCCCGAAATGGAAGCGTACGTCGTGGTGCTGCAGAATCCGTTCTTCGCGGTAACGAACACGGCGGGTCGTTTTGAAATCACCAATGTGCCGCGGGGCACCTACTCGCTTGCGGTGTGGCACGCCAAGGGAAAGGCGCAGCCGAAGCCGGTGACTGTCGATACCGGCAAGCCGGCGGTTGTCGACTTCGTGCTGGGGCGATGATGCGGATCGCCTATCCTCCGAGGTCGGCGCCGAACAGGCGAGCATTCAAACACGGATGACCCGCAGCAGCTCGGCCACGCTCCAGGCCTGCGCGATGCACCCACCGGGCCGATGCGGCGCGTCGCCGTCGAACACTTCTGACACCTGCCCCAGCCCCGCCTCGGAGAGATGATTGCGTAAGGGCTTCAGCCATTCGGCGACCTTCGCTCGCGCCCGCGTCGTGCGGTGGACACGCAAATACGCGCTGATGAACGGGCCCATGAGCCACGGCCATGCTGTCCCCTGGTGGTAGGCCGCATCGCGACTCCGCGGACCTCCGTCGTAGCGTCCGCGATATCGCGGGTCCGCCGGTGCCAGCGTGCGCAAGCCGTACGGGGTCAGCAGCAAGCGCTCCACGGTGTCGAGAATACTCGTGGCTTTGGCGCGGGGCACCATGCTGAACGGCAGGCTGAGCGCCAGGACTTGGTTCGGTCGGATCGAGTCGTCGCGGCTTGCGGCGTCCACGACATCGTAAAGACAACGACCCGCCGGATTCCAAAACAGGCGATTGAAGCTGCGCCGCGCTCTGCCGGCCATCGTCGCATGCTGTACGCGCCGCGGCTCGTCACCAAAACGCTTCGCCAACGCCTCCATGAACCGCAGCGCGTTGTGCCACAGCGCCTGCACCTCGACCGGCTTCCCGAACCGCGGCGTTACGATCCAGTCACCGATCTTCACGTCCATCCAGGTCAATGGCCGATCCGCCGGGCCAGCCGTCAGCAACTCGTCGTCATCTACATGAATACCGTGGCGCGTCCCGCGCACATGCCACGTGACGATGTCATTCAACACGTCGTACAGATTCGCGCGAACGAAGGCATCGTCCCGCGTGGACGTGAGGAACATCTGCACGGCGTACAAGAACCACAGCGTGGCATCCACCGACGTGTACTCGGGCGCTTCACCAGCATCAGGAAACCGGTTCGGGATCATGCCGCGATCCACGTGCCGGACGAATTCGATCAGGATATGGCGGGCCACGTCGGCCCGGCCAGTGGCAAGCGCCAATCCCGGCAACGCAATCATCGTGTCGCGACTCCAATCGCTGAACCAGTGATAGCCGGCGATGATCGTCTGGCCCGCTCCCCGATCGACGATGAACTGGTCCGCAGCGGCGACTAGCGTGCGAGTGACTTCGTCAGGTTTCGGAGATCTTGAAGTGATGGCCCGCCGGCGATCCTCCTCGTTGTGTCGCGCTGTTTCCGCTCGACTTCTCTCCACCGGCTCCGTGGACGCGACGATGATCACGATGCTCCGAGGGTTCAGGTCGATGGTCAACACATAGGGATTGAACAGATCCTCAACGAAGTCGAGACCACGTGCGCGTTCCGCGTCGTACTCGAGGCGCCGGTACCAATGCCCGCTTGGCGCGACGAGGCCGCCGCCGTGGCTGAGGTACAACGCCGGCAGGCCCGGATAGGGTCGAACCATGACCGATGTGCGATCCGTCTTGACGTGCGGGTCAATGGCGCGGTTCTCGTGGGTCAAGCTGTGATAGTCGCGGAACGCGAGGAGCGGACGCAGTTCCAGTCGGAGGACGGCGCCATCGCCTAGCGAGGGTGAATTCGGCGCGTCACCTTTCAACGCATATTGCACGACGGTCGTGTTCTCGCCGTGCACCATGAAGACCGTCTTCTCCACCTCGAGGCCGTCCAGGGCGTAGGTAAAGACCGGAAATGGCTCGAGCTTGAACTGGGTGAGGAAGCGGTGCCCTTGCGGATGGACGACACCGGGATACCGATTTGCGGACAATTCGTAGCGGCGCTCGCCGGCGATCACTGTCTCTTCGAGCTTGGACAGCAGCACCATGCGGCCGACCGGAGGCTGGGTGGCCGCAACCAGCAACCCGTGATAGCGGCGCGTGTTGAGGCCCACGATGGTCGACGAGGCAAAGCCGCCGATCCCGTTCGTCTCGAGCCACTCGCGCGTGAGCGCGTTGTCGAGGTTCGAGCACACCTCTCGACCAAATCGAATCATTTCACTTTCCCTCACCCAGGGTTTCAGGCGAACGTCACCGTGGGAAGTGTCTTCCCCCCTCCCCGTACGACGACAACCTGTTCTGGCGGCCAGCCGGCACGGCCGATCTGAGCTCTCGCGTGACGGAACGACGAGATGGTGCGGCTCTGTTAGCACGGGTCCTCAATGTCGATTACTACCGGCGCTCTTCACCGCTGGCCTTGCGAGAGTACGACGGGCTCCTGGCCGGCACTTCCGTTGTCTATGGGTTCTGAAGTGAGCATCGAGAGCCTCTGAACCGCGAGCCTACGGCGGAAACCCGATCGCCGCGGCGATCAACGTGTAGGCGGCGGACCCGATCGCAGCACCGACGGTGTCAGCAAGCCAGTCGAGGGTGTCTGAATTGCGTCCGGGCACAAACAACTGATGCCACTCGTCGCTTGCGGCGTACGCGCTGGCGATCACGATCGCGAGCACGATTGACGCCCGCCATTTGAGTCGCTCGCCGCGCAGGGCGCGGCAGAGCAACAGTGCGAGGCCTGCGTATTGGGTGGCGTGGATTGCTTTGTCCCATACCGAGGCGGTGAGTGCTGGGAGCGGATCGGATTCAGAGGAAAAATGGAAAATGAGGGCGGCGTACAGGACTGGGGGAATCCACAGAAAGGCACGTCGCCAACCCGACCGAGCGAATAGGTTCACCTAGTCAACCTACCACGACATCGCCGGACCGTGAACTCCGCCTCGCGAGCCGCGAACGCCAGCGCTCGTGTACTTGCTCCACGCGGACTGATCCGGACACGGTGCGTTCCTCTGTCGATGGTGGGGATCCTGCGGCGTGCTGGTCTATCGCGAGCCGTTCACGCGCACATCATGGGCGCAAGAGCGTCGACCGACTCATCACCGGCGGCGCGTACTACATGACGTTCAATCCGAAGGACAAGAGCGTCTGGTACGCCGTGCCGGACACGCCGGGCAAGCTCGTCCGGGTGGACATCGGATCGAATCCTCCGCAAAGCTGCCGTGCCGAAGCGTACGAGCCGCCGTTCAACAATCCCAAGGCGCCGGGCAAGCTCGGGTACTATCCGCGCGGCATCGACGCCGATCGCAACGGCCTCATCTGGACCGGCCTCGCCGGCAGCGGCCAGCTCGCGAGCTTCGACCGCAGCAAGTGCACGATCAAGACCGCTCCGGCAATCTTCGATCCCCAGCATTGCCCCGAGGGCTGGACGCTCTACGACGTTCCCGGTCCGCAGATAAAGAACGTGGCCGACGGTGGAAGTGCGGACTTTCTGTACGGCAACTGGGTCGATCAGTTCGATACCTCGGGCCTCGGCAAGGACGTCCCCCTCGCCACAGGGACGGGGTCTGATTCGCTCCTCGCGCTGATGCCGGACACGAAGAAATGGGTCGTGCTGCGCGTCCCGTATCCGCTTGGCTTCTTCACGCGGAACCTGGCGGGCCGGATTGACGACCCC
>JAHFUI010000007.1:19971-64845 GCA_023265175.1 Acidobacteriota bacterium | reverse complement strand
GAAGCCTCACGACATCGAATCGACGCTCGGCCCCCAGCCTCCACTCAATGCACGCCGCGCGAGATTTGTAGCGTGGCGGGATCGGCCCCCAGACGGCGTATCGCGGCTTCCCACATGCGATCCGCCGGAGTCGTGAAGATCAGCTCGCGATCGACGTCGCTGATCAACCAAGCGGACTCCTGGATCTCGGCGTCCAGCTGGCCTGGCCCCCACCCCGCATAGCCGACGATCAATCGCGTGCGCCGCGGTGGCTTGGACCCGAGCAACCGGTACAGCAGATCCGGAGAGGTCGAGAGGTACAGCCCATCGGCGATCCGGCCGCCGCGCTGCTCCTCGGCCGCATCTTCGTCGTGGCCGACGAGAATCCAACTGCGCTGCGGTTCCACCGGTCCCCCGACCCAGACCTGCAGCTCACGCTCGCTCGATCCGGTGCTCTTACGCTCCACCAGGTCGCTTTCCGCCCGGACCTCGACGACCACCGGACCGCTCGTCACGAGCGGGCGATTCACCACGAGGCCAAACGCTCCCGTCTGGTCGTGCTTGCACAACAGGACGACCGTGCGGTTGAAATCCGGATGGACGAGCTGCGGCATCGAGAGCAGCATCGAGGGCGCCAGGGAGGGCATTTTGTTCACGTCAAGAAGTGAGGAAGTGAGAAAGTGGGGATCTGAAGGATACCCGTCTCCCCCGATGATAACGCCCCACGACCCTTCGCAAGCCGTCAATGGCGGCCGAATGCTCCTTGCGCGTTTCGTGCGGCCACATCCAGATTGCGGCGCAAGCCGCCGATCTTCGTTCGACGCATCGCGCTGCCACGGAGAGCGTCACGCAGTTCCTCGTCGGTCTTCGCGGCAAGCGTCAGCAGATCCGCGCCATCCCATATCGGCCGCGGCTGCCACGCCGAATCGTCAGACGAAGGCGGCGCCGCGTTCCACGGGCAGACCTCCTGGCAGACGTCGCAGCCGTAGACATGCGCGCCGACGCCGGCGCGCAGCGGCTCGGGGATTGGATCGCGCAGCTCGATGGTCAAGTATGAGATGCACCGTGTCGAGTCGAGGACGCCGGGCGAGACCAGCGCGTGGGTCGGGCAGGCCTCCAGACACAGCGTGCACGTCCCGCACTGATCCATGGCGGGCGCGTCGACATCGAGCGCCAGGCTGCAGATGATTTCGCCGAGGAACGTCCACGATCCCAGCTCGGGATTGATCACGCACGTGTTCTTTCCGATCCATCCGATGCCGGCATGCTGCGCGTACACGCGCTCCTGCACGGGCCCGGTGTCGACATACGGGCGCGCGTCGAACGGCTCCGACGATACCTCGCGCATCCAGGTCACGAGTGCCTCCAGCCGGCGCAGAATCACGTCGTGATAGTCGTCGCCCCACGCGTAGCGGGCGATGTGCGCGCGTCGAGGAGCCACGCACTCGGTCGAGTACGGTCTGTCCGTGTTGTAGTTGGTGGCGGTGGCGATGACGATTCGCGCCGACGGAAGGACGTTGCGGACATCGGCCCGGCGCGACGCCGACCGAGTGAGATAGCTCATCGTGCCCGCATAACCGCGACGGATCCATTCCGTAAAGAATTGCAGCTCCGGCAGATCCGCGGCCGGCGCGATCCCGCACGCGTCGAGGCCCAGCTCGCGGGCCTTTTGCTTGACAGCGGTCGATGTGAGCACGTCTTCTGATTTCAACTCTGATCAACCACAAAGGACACGATGGACACAAAGAATAAAACCAACTGGCCTTACCTTTGTGTCCATGGTGTCCATGGTGGTGAGCCAGCGCCGCGCTTCAAAGCATCAGTTCGTTCTGCCAACCAGCTGTCGCAACACGTAGGGCAAAATCCCGCCGTGGCGAAATGCGACGAGCTCCTCGGGCGTGTCGATCCGCGCGATCGTGTGGAACTCAATTGGCTCGCCGGTCTCGTTGGAGGCGCGCACCGTGACCAGACTCCCTGGCCGCAGTCCATCGGTCATGCCCGTCAGGTCGTAACGCTCGCGGCCCGTCAGTCCAAGCGACGCCGCCCGGTCGCCCGGCTGAAACTGCAGCGGCAACACGCCCATGTTCACCAGGTTGCTGCGATGGATCCGCTCGAAGCTTTCCGCGATCACCGCCCTGACGCCGAGCAGGAGCGTGCCTTTCGCGGCCCAATCGCGCGACGAGCCGGACCCGTACTCCTTCCCTGCCAGGATGAGGAGCGGCACGCCCGCTGCTTTGTAGGCCATCGCCGCATCAAAGATCGTCATCACGCCGCCGTCGGGCTGGTACGTCGTCCAGCCGCCCTCGGTGCCGGGCGCGAGCTGATTCCGAAGGCGGACGTTGGCAAACGTCCCGCGCACCATCACCTCGTGATTGCCGCGGCGTGCGCCGTACGAATTGAAATCGTGGGGCTCGACGCCATGTTCCATCAAATACTTGCCGGCGGGGCTGTCCTTCTTGATCGATCCGGCCGGCGAGATGTGATCGGTGGTGATGCTGTCGCCGACGAGCGCGAGCACGCGCGCGCCGGCGATCGGCGTGAGCGGCGCGGGCTGGAGCGTGAGGCCGTCGAAGAACGGTGGGTTGCGGATGTAGGTCGAGTCGGCCTCCCACGCGAACCGGTCGCCGGTCGGCACCGGGAGCGATTGCCATCGCTGGTCGCCGGCGAAGACGTTGGCGTACTGTTCGCGAAACATGTCCGCGTGCACGGCGGCGAGCATCGTTTCCTGGATCGCGGCCCCGGTCGGCCACAGATCCCGGAGATACACGGCGTCGCCCTTCGGGTCGACGCCGATCGGCTCGGTCGTGAGATCGAGCGTCATCCGTCCCGCCAGCGCGTACGCCACGACGAGCGGAGGCGAGGCGAGGTAATTCGCGCGCACCTGCTGCTGAATGCGTCCTTCGAAGTTGCGGTTCCCGCTCAGCACGGAGGCCACCACCAGATCGCGCGCGTCGATTTCCGCGGCCACATCGTCTGGCAGCGGACCGCTATTCCCGATGCAGGTCGTACAGCCGTAGCCGACCAGATTGAACCCGAGCTGATCGAGATACGGCGTCAGCCCCGCGACGCGCAGATATTCGGTGACGACCTTCGAGCCGGGCGCGAGGCTCGTCTTCACCCACGGCCGGCTGGTCAGTCCGCGCTCGACCGCCTTTTTTGCGAGCAGGCCGGCGGCGATCATCACGCTCGGATTCGACGTGTTGGTGCAGCTCGTGATCGCGGCGATGACAACCGACCCGTGATCGAGTTGGTGCGCGGCCGCCGGCGGGTCGGCGACCGCGATGCCACCCTCGCTCGTCATCGCCGACACCGCCGCGGGCGCGACGGCCGCCTTCTTCATCGCCGTCATCATCGAGCCGAGCGACGTCTGGAAGCTGCTCTTCGCCTGTTTCAACGAGACGCGGTCCTGCGGCCGCTTCGGGCCGGCGAGGCTCGGTTCGACGGTGCCCAGGTCGAGCTCGATCGTCTCCGAGCACACGGGATCGGGCGCGTCGGCGCGGCGGAACAGCCCCTGCCCTTTTGCATAGGCCTCGACCAGCTGCACGCGCGACTGGTCTCTCCCGGTGAGCCGCAGGTAATCGAGCGTCATCTCGTCGATTGGGAAGATCGCAATCGTCGCGCCGTACTCAGGACACATGTTGCCGAGCGTCGCGCGATCGGCAATCGTGAGGTGCTCGAGGCCGGAACCGAAAAACTCCACGAACTTGCCGACGACGCCGTGCTTGCGGAGGCGCTCGGTGATCGTCAGCACGAGATCCGTCGCGGTGGCGCCTTCCAGCATCCGGCCGGTCAGGCGGAAGCCGAGCACCTGCGGAATCAACATCGAGATCGGCTGGCCGAGCATCGCCGCTTCCGCTTCGATCCCGCCGACGCCCCACCCCACGACGCCCAGGCCGTTCACCATGGTCGTGTGCGAGTCGGTGCCGACGAGCGTGTCGGGATAGGCGATCGTCCCGTTCGGTCCATCCATCGAGATGACGACCCTCGCGAGGTACTCGAGGTTCACCTGGTGGACGATGCCCGTGTCGGGGGGCACGACGCGGAAATTTCGAAACGCGTTCTGTCCCCACCGCAGAAAGCCGTAGCGCTCCTTGTTACGGGAAAACTCGAGCTCGGCGTTCAACTCGAACGCGTTGGCCTGCCCGAAATAGTCGACCTGCACCGAGTGATCGATGACGAGCTCGACCGGCTGGAGCGGGTTGACGCGGCTCGGATCGCCGCCCAGGCGCGCAATGCCGTCACGCATGGCGGCCAGATCGACGACCGCAGGCACGCCGGTGAAATCCTGAAGCAGCACCCGCGCGGGCACGAACGAGATTTCCTTCTGCAGCGCGCTCTTCACGTCCCAGCGCGCCAACGCCTCGATGTCGGTCGCTTTCACGAACCGCTCGTCTTCGTGCCGCAGCAGGTTCTCGAGCAGAATCTTGAGTGAGTACGGCAGCCGGGCCACTTCGGGAAATCCCGCGGCCTCGAGCGTCTTCAGGCTGTACATCTGGAGCGGGCGCGCGCCGGCCGAGAGGGCCGTGCGCGTTCCGAAGCTGTTCGTGCTGGACATCACCAAGTCCTCAAAACAGTCATCGTATCATCATCGTAACGGGTGACCGCGCGTCACTTGTCTGCCAGAAACCGCTTGGCGATGGTCGCGGGATCCTCGTGCAGCGCGTCGGCCGCGTAGTTCATCGCCTGCATGTCGGCCGCTGAAATGCGCCCGGCCAGCGCGTCCAGTGCAAGGCGCACGCGCGGGTAGCGCAGCAGTGTCTCAGCGCGAGCAACCGGCGCCGCATCGTAGGGCGGGAAGTAGTGACGGTTGTCTTCGAGGCGGAAGAGATCCAGGCCCTTGATCAAGCCGGCCGTCGCGTCGCCCGCGATCAGATCGACCTGCCCCGAGGCGAGCGCGCGATAACTCAGGGTCAAGTCCATCACGTGTGGCGAGTCGAGAAATCGCAGGCCGTATGTCTTCGCCAGTCCGGGATACCCATCCGGCCGGTCCAGAAACTCGTACCCAAAGCCGGCGCGCCACCGCGGCGTTTCACGCGCGGCATCGTCGATCGTGCGCAAGCCGAGGGCGCGCGCATCCCGGCCACGGACGAGAATGGCGAACGTGTTGTCGAACCCGAGCGGCGGCAGAAGCGTGCGACCGGTGCGCGCGTACAGATCACGAACGCGATCGTACACGTCTTTTCCCAAGGCTCGAGTGGCTCCACCCCCGTTCGCCCGCGCTGCGGCGCTCGAAAACTCGCCATCCTCGCGCGAGCCGCTGGCGCTCTTCGGATCGGTCGAGAGCGGCTGATGGAAGACCGCGGTGAGCGAGGTGCCGGTGTACTCGACGTAGACGTCGATGTCGCCGCCGAGAAGGGCGCGATCGCAGATCAGCGTGCCGCCCAGGTTCAGGCGCCGCTGGACAGCGAGCCCCGTCTTGCGCTCGATGGTCTGCGCGACGAGCTCGCCGAGAATCACCTGCTCGGTGAAATTCTTCGATCCGACGACGATCGTGCGGGCCGATCGCCCGGCGAGCGCGCTGCTCGAGATGACGACGATGGCGATGACGGCGACGGCAAGACCCGCGGCGAGGCGCCGCGAACGCGAATGACGCCGCGCAGACAGGCGGCGCTCCACCCAGAGCAATCCGCCGTCGACCGCCAGCGCCAGCAGCGCAGCCGGAATCGCGCCGGCGAGGATGACGGTGGAGTCGACCATCGACAGGCCGCGGTAGATGTACTCGCCGAGACCGCCTGCGCCGATGGCAGCCGCAATCGTCGCCGATCCGACGCCAACCACGGCGGCGACGCGCACGCCGGCGACAATGGAGGGCAGCGCGAGCGGCAGTTCCACCTGCCACAGCAGCTCGCCCGGAGCCATCCCCATCGCCACGCCGGCTTCACGGATCGATCGATCAATGCCGGTGAGACCGGCGATCGTCGTGCGCACGATCGGCAGCAGGCCGTACAGAATCAAGACCACGATCGCCGCGCGTGCGCCGACGCCGCCCAGCAACGGCACCGGCAGCAGAAACCCGAACATCGCGAGGCTCGGCACCGTCTGAACCACATTGGCCAGACCCACGAGCGGCGCGCTCAGACGTGGACGGCGTGCGGCAAACACGCCCAGCGGCACCCCCAACGCGACCGCGACGAGCGTCGAGACGGCCACCAGCAGGACGTGTTGCCCGAACGCAGACGCGAGCTCGCTCCGGTGCGCCAGCCAGAACCGGATGACGGCCATCATCTTTTACAGGCGGATGGGGCCCCCACCCCCATCCGCTGAAGACCTCGGCCTCGAGCGTAGACTCTCGGCCTCGGGCGAGGCGGATGGAGCTTCACCCCCGAGCGCTGAAGACCTCGCGCTCGAGCGTGGACTCTCGCGCTCGGCTGAGGGCTGTCCCTCGTTGGCGCCGGGCAGGAGGGTGATCGTATTGAGCAACCGGCGCACGCGCGGATCCGTCGACTTCACAATGGCGTCGGGCCGATCGCAGGCGATGAGTCGACCTTCCTCCAGGATCGCCACGCGGTCAGCGAGCTTCAATGCCTCGCCCATGTCGTGCGTGACGATGATCACGGTCTTGCGCAAGCGGTCCTGAATGCGACGGAACTCGACCTGCAGCTCGGCGCGCGTCACCGGATCGAGCGCGCCGAACGGTTCGTCCATCAGCAGCACCGGCGGATCGGCAGCGAGCGCCCGCGCCACGCCCACCCGCTGGCGTTGTCCGCCTGACAGCTCGTCGGGCCAACGAGTGCCGTACATCTGTGGCGACAGTCCGATCAGTTCCAGCAGCTCGTCTACCCGCGCGGCAATGCGTGCGGCGCTCCATCCCTCAAGGCGAGGCACCACGGCAATGTTGCCGCTCACGCTCATGTGCGGAAACAGGCCGACCTCCTGAATCACGTAGCCGACGGATCGGCGCAGCCGAATCGGATCCCAGTCGCGCGTGTCCCTGCCCTCGACCCGCACCCGGCCGTTCTGCGGCAACAGCAAACGGTTGACGAGCTTCAAAACAGTCGTCTTGCCGGCGCCGCTTCGGCCGACCAACGCCATGACCTCGCCGGTCTCGATGCTCAGATTGAAATGCTCGAGCACGCGAGCGGCGTCCGCCCGACCATAACCGACGTCATCGAATTCGATGGCAGGCATGGCGCACGGGGAATCATGCTCCCCATGACGGCCAATGCTGATCGCGCATGTAGGCGTACAGATCTCGATAGGCTGGCCGCTCGACTCTGAGCGTATCGATCACCAACTGAACGAACTGGCGATCGCCACGCACGGCAGGAACGATTTCGCCGAGGCGCTTCTCGAAATACGCGAACGTTGGCCGGTCGCGCTCCAGCCCCCGCATGCGCTCGCAGAGCTCGTCCAGCAACTGATACACCGTCTGTTCCTGCGTCTCGGTCGCGCCCCATCGCTCGAACACGCCAGAGAGCGGGCGCGTCGTCGACATCAGCCGGACCAGCAGTTGCTGCAAGGCTTCGAGCTCCTCGACGCGCGCTTCCAGCCGGCCCAATCGATCTGTTTCGTCACCTGACATCGAATGCTCCTGACAGCTACGAGAGGCATCGACGCGGTCTTGATTCAGCGGGCGATTATAGCCGAGGTTGTCTGCATGGACCGTCATCGTCGTTGTCGGACCACATCGAGAATCGCTTCCGCCGCGCGGCGGCTGGCGCCGGGACCGCCAAGCCGCCGGCGGACGCGCGCCAGCCCGTCGCGGATGCGTGCCTGACGCGCCCGATCGGTGAGCATCGAGATCGCCTCGTTGGCGACCGCGGCCGGCGTGAATGCATCCTGAATCAGCTCGGGGACAATCTTCTCGCCGGCGATCAGGTTCACCATGCCGAACATGTCGACAGTTACCAGAGGGCGACCGAGGTAATACGTCAGCGGCGACACGCGATAGACGATGACCATCGGCGTATCGTGAAGAGCGGCCTGAACGGTTGCCGTGCCCGATGCCGTCAGCGCGACGTCCGCCGCGGACAGCACGGCATCGGTCTCGCCTTCGACAATCGCGAACCTGTCTCGAGGACAGACATCGAACAATCGATCGGGCAGCCCGGGCGCGCGCGCGACGATGAACTGCGCGTCCGGGATCCGTTTGCGAATGTTTCCTGCTGCCGCGACGAGGCCGGGCAGAATTCGGCTGACTTCATTGGAACGGCTGCCGGGCAGGATGGCGACCATTGGTGCGGCAGGCGGCAGGCCGTGACGCCGGAGAACACTCTCCCTGTCCGCAGGCGGGACGAGGTCGACCAGTGGGTGACCGACGAAGGTGACCGGCACGCCGGCGTCGCGGTAGATCGCCTCCTCGAACGGAAAGATGACGAGGACCAGATCGGCAATCCCTCGAATCGTCTTCAGCCGCCCTGCCCGCCACGCCCAGACTTGCGGGCTGATGTAGTAGACGACCGGAATCTGCAACTGCTTGATGCGGCGTGCCAGCCGAAAGTTGAAATCAGGAAAATCGACGGTGATCAGCACGTCGGGTCGCGTCGTTTTCGCCGCGTCGACCAGGCGTCGAAGCGTCGCGACGTATTGGGGCAGCTTTCTGATGGGCTCCGTCAGCCCGGTCACCGCCAGGCCCCGGTAATCCGCGATCAGATCGCCGCCGGCTGCGGCAAACTGCGGGCCGCCGAGGCCGCTCACTGTGATGGCCGGGTCCAGTGCGCGAAGCTCGCGTGTCAGCGCACCGGCGTAGAGATCGCCGGACGCTTCCCCGCACGACAACATGAGGCGTGCGGTCAAGGAGTCGGGCGTTTGAACAGCGTGGGTTCGAGCCGTGTGTTGATCTCGATGCCGGTGACGCGCCGTTCCAGAACCGGCTGGCCGCCTCGACGAAGCGTCGCGACGAACGCGAACTGCACGCCGTCGACCGCACGGTAATCGCTGTAGATTTCCTCGATGAGCGGCTGGCCGGCGCCGCCCGCGATGTATGTCTGCTTCGAGATGAGGCTCGTCTCCGGGTCGATATACAGCACGAGCGGATCCAGGTCGGTCGCCGACATCTCTAGCGCGTGGTGTAATGTTCCGCTGTCGTCTTTGATGTCGGGCAACAGGCGCGTCCGCACCGTCCCGCGGTCAGCGGCGAGCAGCAGCGCGATGGTGTCGCGCCTGAGGCTGGCTTGCAGTTCGCGCGTGGCACGTGCCGGCACGTCGTGGACGCCCGATGGATCGCGCACCCAGGCATGTTCCCCGTCGAACACCTGGAGCGAGGCGACACCCTGCAGCTTCGTGTCGACCCGCACGCGGGTCGGGTATTCGAGGATCGTGGTGGCTTCGGCCTGAACGACGCCCTCGGGCGTGGTCATCGAGGTCGATGTCACGGCCGCGAGGCTCCTGATGGCGCGCAACTTTTCAATGCCACCCTTCGCCGCAATCGCGCGATCCAGCAACGCGCGCGCATCGGCGCCTTCCTGGGGTGCGATCGAGGCGACACCACCGCCCGCCTGACGGACGCTCGCCGCCACAGGGGATCGTTCCCCGGTGTCTTCCGCGTCCTCCGTGGTGGAGCGGTACGCGACCCGCCGTGAGGAAATCGGACGCAGTCGCGGCTGGACGGCGGCCCCTGCTCTCGCTGCCGGCCGCTTGAAATCGGCGGCAGTCAGATCCAGATTGCCGAGCTCCACTTTCTCGTAGTCATTGAACCCCACGCCTTTCAAGTCCTTCTCGAAGGCCACGACGTTCCCGACGAGCACGACCGACAGGCGATCGGGTTTCAGATACGCCCGGGCGACGCGTTGAATGTCGTCCACGGTCACGGCGTTGACGCGCTCACGGAAGTTCTGCAGGTCCTCGATCGGCAGCCCATAGAAGACGACATTGAGGATCTGCATGGCGATGGCGTCTGGCGTCTCGATCGTCAGCGGAAAGCTGCCGGTCAAGTACGCCTTCGCATCGGCGAGCTCACGCTCGGCCACCGGATCCCGCTGCAGCCGCCAGAACTCGTCGAAGATGAGCCTGACCACTTCAGCGGTCGCCGTTGATCGCGTGTTGGTGTGCGCTTCGAAGTCGCCGGTTTCCTTGAGCGTGTCCATGTCGGCCTGCGCGCCGTAGGTGAGACCGCGCTGGGTGCGCAGCACGTTGTGCAGCCGGTTGCTGCCCTCGCCGCCGAGAATGCGGATCGCCAGGTTGACCGCCATGTAGTCCGGATGTCTGCGTGGAATCCCGATGTGGCCGACACGCACCTCGGTCTGCACGGCGTCCGGCTTGTTGACGACGATGAGGCGACGCGTCGGATTGGGCGGATCGATGAATTTCTCGACCGGGATCTCCTTGCGCTCCCAGTCGCCGAAGACGTTTCTGACGGTGTCGAACGCTTCCTCGGTGGTCACGTCGCCGACGACGGCGAGGATGGCGTTGTTCGGCGCGAAGTACTTCCTGTGAAACGCGACGAGGTCCTCACGGGTGATCCCGCTGATGGTCTCGGGTGTGCCGCTGTGCGGCATGCCGTACGGATGGAAGCCGTAGACGAGCCGCTCGAACACGGAGTCAGCGACGAAGCCGGGATCCTCGAAACTGACGCGCAGCCCCGACAGCGTCTGCTGCCGCTGCCGATCGATTTCGGCGGATGAGAACGCCGGGTGCCGTGCCATGTCGGACAGCATGCGGAGTCCGTTCTCGAAGCTGTCTTTCATGACGACCATGTTCAGGTACGCCACGTCGGTCGCCGCGCCGGTGCCCATCGCACCACCGATGAAATCGATCGCATCGGCCAGCTCGCCCGCCGATTTGGTTTCCGTCCCTTGATCCAGCAGCGAGGCCAACTCGTGAACGAGTCCGAGCTTGCCTTTCGGGTCCGAGGCGCTGCCCGCGCGGATCAACAACCGCATGCTGACGGCCGGCTGCTCGTGGTGCAGCACCGCCACCACCTGCAGCCCGTTGGGCAGCGTCTGGATCTGGTACGGCGGAAATTTGACATCGCGCGCCGGCAGCGGACGCGGCGGGCGCTCGGAGAGCCAGGGACGGGTCTGCGCGTGCGGAGACGCGGAGAACGCCAGAGACACACAGACGAATAGGCCGCAGAGACACAGAGACACAGAGCTGAAAGGCGAAGCGCTTCGTGTCTCCAGGGTCCCCGGGGCGGTCATCGTCCACCCACCTGCGACGGCGTCAACGTCAACACGAGCCGGTTCTCCGGCGTGAAATACGTGCGCGCCACGCGCTGGATGTCGGCCGTCGTCAGCGCCTGAAAAATATCGAATTCGCCGTCCGCCGTCTTGATGTCGTGATGAATCACCAGGGCGTGCGCGAGCTGCATCGCCTTATCCTTGTTCGATTCGCGGCCGAGGATGTAGTCGCGCGCGAACTGATTCTTGGTGCGCTCCAGCTCGCGCTCCGTAATGGGCTCCGCCTTCAACCGATCGAATTCCGCGATCAGCGCGTTGATCGCCTCCGTGGGGTGATGCCCCGGCTGCAGGAACGCGACTGCGTAAAACAGGTTGGGGTCTTCGATGATATTGGCGTCCCCAGACGCCGCGAGCGCGATCCCCGTCTCGTACACCAGCTTCTTGTAGATCCGCGAGCTCTGGCCGTCCGACAGCACCTTCGACGCGATATGGAGCGGATACGAGTCGGGATGTCCGTCGTAGGTAATGTGATACGCGACGACGACGGCCGGCAGCGGCCAGGGCTCCTGGAGCGTCACCAGCTTCTCGCGCGTCGACGGCGGCTCTTTGGGAATGTCACGGGGAACCGGATGCTCGGCCTTCGGCACCCGTCCGAGATACTGCGTGACGAGCTGCACCGCCTGGGCCGTGTCGAAATCGCCGACCAGCGCGAGCGTGGCGTTTTCCGGCACGTAGTACGTATTGTAGAAATCACGGACGTCGTCGATCGACGCGGCCTCGAGATCCGTCATGCTGCCGATCGTCGGGTGCTTGTAGGGATGCACCGTGAAGGCCTGATCGAAGATGATTTCGGACAGCCGGCCGTACGGCTGGTTGTCGACGCGCATCCGCCGCTCTTCCTTCACCACCTCGCGCTCCTTCGTGAGCGTGTCTTTGTCGATCCTGAGCGTCGCCATCCGGTCGGCTTCGAGCCACAGAACGAGCGGCAGGTACTGCGCCGGCACCGTCTCCCAGAACACCGTCACGTCGTCCTGGGTGTAGGCGTTGCTCTGGCCGCCGATCGACGCGATCATCGACGTGTGCCCTTCCGAGTCGACGTTCTTGGATCCCTTGAACATGAGATGCTCGAAGAGATGCGCAAACCCCGTGCGGCCAGGTTTTTCGTTTCTCGAGCCGACGTGATACCAGAGCTGCAGGTGCACGATCGGCGTCGAGTGATCTTCCTCGGTGACGAGCGTCAACCCGTTGGGCAACGTCGTCACCTGGTACTCGAGCCTCGGCGGACGGATGGCGGCCGACACGGCGGCCCCGCCCAGGCACAGCACGCCGGCGGCCAGCGCGATGGACGCGAACGTCCGGACGCTGCGAGATGGCATAGCGATGATTATCCCCCATCGGCTCATTTGCTCAGCAGCCGAAACCCGGCGATGCCCCATCGCTTGGGCAAGAGGTCTATCGGATCGGCATCGATTCGCCGTTCGATGCCCGCAAACAGCTCGAGCGCACCGGCGCGGCCGTCGAACCGCACGCCCGCCTCGGCGCGCCCGCCGGTCTGCGAGCCCCGATTGCCGGGCGTGCCCTCGACGCCGAATATCTCTCCGTACCCGTGCGCGAACACCCCGACGCGCTGGCTGACTGCGCGACGAATCAACACGTCGAGGTCGGCTGTCCACCTGTAATCCACAGACGAATGCTGAACCACCGCTCCCGCGTCCCCACGTGTGTCGACGGTCAGGCCGCCGAAGGCGAAGCGGCGCATCACCCGTGCACCGGCTACGTTCCATGCGATAGCTGCGCGTTTGGGTCTGTCGCTAAGGTGCCGGGACACGTGATGGAACACGAACGCGATCTCGGTCCCGCTCGCACGGTACGACGAGGACACTTCGAGCACGTAATAGGATTGATTGGGATCGAAGGGCCGGTACTCGTCGCCGAGCACCGCTTCGTAGTCGATGAGAATCGACGTGCGCCCGGCCACGTAGTCCGCGATATCGAGGTCGCCGCCAAAATGCGCATCCCACGAGAACCGCTGATCGTCGACCGCGAGCGAGTTGGCCGTCAGATGAAAATCGTAGCGACTCAGGAACTCCGCCGTGACCGGCGCAGGCTCCGGCGATTGTGCGAACGTGTGCGTCGCGAACATGAGGACCAGGCACGCGGCGGCGGCCGCGTGCCTGATTAGCGATCCAGGCGTGTCTGACATTCGGTGAGCTTCTCCTCGAGCTCCGCGATGCGCGCTTCGAGCTGCGCGATTCGCTTCTTCAGCGTCGGCAACTGGCGGAACACAGCCGACGACTTCAACCAGTCGCGGTTCGCGATGGCCGGATAGCCCGAGACGAACGCACCGTCCTCGAGCGAGTTAGGGATGCCCGTCTGGGCGGTCGCCACCACGCCCTTGCCGATGCGCACGTGGCCGGACACGCCGACCTGGCCCGCCAGCACGACATCGTCGTCGACGGACGTGCTGCCGGCAATCCCGACCTGCGCCGCCAGGAGCGCGTGCCGGCCGATCGAGACGCCGTGCGCGATCTGCACGAGGTTGTCGATCTTCGCGCCCGCGCGGACGCGCGTTTCGCCGACCGCCGGCCGATCGATGGCCGTGTTCGCGCCGATCTCGACATCGTCTTCGATGACGACGTCGGCCAACTGCGGGATCTTCAGGTGGGAACCGTCCGCCTGCTTTGCGTACCCGAAGCCGTCGCTGCCGAGCACGGCGCCGTTCTGAAGAATGACGCGGTTGCCGACAATCACCCGCTCCCGGATCGCGACCTGCGAATGAACCACGCAGTCGTCGCCGATCCGGGCTTCGGGACCGATGACCACATTGGGATAGATGATGGTGCGCCTACCGATGGTCGCGCCCGATCCGATGGTGACGAATGGACCGATTGACACGTCCGGACCGAGCGTCGCATCAGCGGCAATCGAGCTCAGACAGTCGATGCCCTTCGGCGGCGCGGCCGGCTCGCGGAACAAGCTGACGGCTTTCGCAAAGGTCAGGTACGGATTGCTGCTGCGCAGCACGGGGCACGGCGCGACACCGCCGGAGCCGTCACCGAGAATCACCGCGGACGCCTGTGTCGTGGTCAGCAGCGTTTGATACCGCGGATTGGCGACGAAGGTCACATCGCCAGGGCCCGCGCGCTCGATGCCGGCGACACGAACGATATCCACATCGTCGGTGGCGCCTTCGAGCCGGCACTGGAGGCGTTCGGCGAGATCGCGGAGCTTCAATGAGGATCTAAGAATCTAAGAATGTTAGGATCTGAGGATGTGTTGATCGAATCCTAACATCCTTAGATTCCTAGATTCTAACATCCTCACATTTCTTGACATGCCCGCCGTTGACTTGATGCTCCGGTTGCTGCTCGCGGCTGGCCTCGGCGCCGCGATTGGCGTGGAGCGCGAGTACCGCCAGAAGCCCGCGGGACTCCGGACGAACATCCTGATCGCGCTGGGCTCGGCGCTCTTCACCATGATCTCGATCGAGATCGGCCGCGAGAGCGGCACGCCGGATCGGATCGCCGCGCAACTGGTCACGGGAATCGGTTTTCTCGGTGCGGGAGCGATTCTTCGGAGCGGACGGACGGTCCACGGCATGACGACCGCGGCGACGATCTGGGTAAACGCCGGCACCGGGATGGCGGCGGGGGCCGGCCTCTTCGCGGTGGCGGTGGTGGCGACGACGATTACCCTCGCCGTGCTCGCGGTGCTGCCGCCACTTGAACGCTACTTCGAGCGGCGCGCGGGCGTCGATCCCACCCAGCACCGGGACGGCTCAATCTGATTTCGGCGTCCGGACCTTCTCAACGGCCCGCGGCATCTCGATCTTGAGCGGCGGTTTTCCCGCTTGCTCCCACGCGCCGACGATCAGCGACGCCGTCGCCGTCATGGAATCCGCCAGCCGCTTCTCGAGGATCGACCGGACCTTTGCGAAAAACTTCTCGAAGTACTCGTCGTCGTACGTGTCCTTGCCGGCGATCGCCTCTTTGTCGGCTTTGAGCAGCGGATCGACGAGCTGGTGGCTGGCCAGGAGCGTATCGAACGCCACGTCGCGTGGATTCCTGATGGGTGCGAGCGGCCCGGGATTGACCGTGAGCTTCGCTTCGAAGCGTTCGAAGAGCGCCGTCTCGAACCGCGCGTGCACGCCATTCTGCTGCGTCAACTGCCCGTCGTAATTGTTCGTGGCGTGCAGCGGCTGGTGCGCGTCTTGAAGGTAGTGCGCGGCGGCGGCCGCGAACAGCACGGTGTCGGCCGGCGCAAACGCGGAATTCTTGGCGAATCCCTCGAATGCGCGGCGCAGGTTCCCGAACTCCTCGGCTTCGCGCCACGGCAGAACGCCGTTGCGCCTGAGCGTCGCCATCCCGAACTTCTCGATGGCCGACCCATATTCGCGCGGCAGCGCCGTGAACGGGTACGGTCCGAGCTCCGGCACGCCGAAGTCGACGAAGTGATTGGGGTCCTCATCCCACCCGGCGTTGCGCCACATGTCCGGATCGACAACGCGAAGGACGAGCTCGCCCCGGTAATGCTCGAAGAACGGCTTCAACTCCGCGGGCAGGAGATCGATCGCGCGGGCCATGATGTACCGGTGCGCCGCGATTCCCCACGCCAGCGCCGATGAAGGGGCGATGACGATGAGCGCGCAGGCCGTCAGGGCAATCAGGGTTTTTCGCATGCAGCTATAGTAACGAAGCTTCGCCTCAAGCCGACAGGCGACAGACGGGACTGCGAATCTTCGTTACTGGAAGATGTCTAGGCACGAATGGACAACGCGACCCACACCCTCTTTGCACTGACGCTGGCGCGAACACGGCTCGGGCGCGCGGGGCGCGGCGCGGCCGTCGCGCTCGTCCTCGCGTCAAACGCCCCGGATATCGACATCGTCGCGACCGCTGGTGGAACCGGCAGCTATCTGACCTGGCATCGAGGGCCGACTCACGGGCTGCTTGGTGTCGCCGGCCTCGCGTTTGTCGTCGCGGGCCTGGTGTCGCTGGCGCTGCGCACGATCGGCAGAGATTCCGACGAGAGCCCCGACGCACCGTTTCGCAAGTTGGTGCCCATCTGCTTGATCGGCGTGCTGTGTCACGTGCTGATGGACCTCCCGACTGTATACGGCACACGCGCGCTGAGTCCGTTCGACTGGCACTGGTTCTCGCTCGATTGGATGCCGATCATCGACGTCTATCTGTTGGGCGCTCTCACTGCGGGACTGCTCTTCGGCAGCGAGTCGGCAAGCGCGAGGCACAGAAACGTGGCGATCGTGCTCGTGCTGATGGCCGCCAACTACGGCATTCGCGCGGCCGCGCACCATGTGGCGCTCGCGAACGCGCCGCGGCTTTTCGGCCCACTCCTGCCGCAACCGTGCCGTGCGGCCGCGACACCGAGTGCATCCACGGTCGAATACTGGCCTCATCCGGCGGTGATGACTCCATCGGACGGCAGCACGCGATGTTTGGTGCAGCTCGTCGCGATTCCAGGCTTCATCTCGCCGTTTCAATGGCGCGTCGTCGCCCAGCTCTCCAACGCGTACGAGGTCCACGACATCGATTTGCTGGACCGGCGCGTTCGGCAGCCGCCGAACGCATCTGAAGTGATGTGGCGGACGACCGAGCGGTATCCGAACGTCTGGACCGCGGCGGTCTGGACGGCCGCCTCGACAGATCTCGGCCGCACGTTTCTGGGATTTTCCAGGCTCCCTGCCGCACGTGCGACCATCGAGCCGGGTGGGACGACGAGCGTTCGGTGGGCCGACATGCGGTTCCTCGGGCCTCGCGGACCGGTGTTCTTCGCGGCGCTCGTGCGCATCGCCGCCGACGGCCACATTCTCGAAGAACGGTTTGGACCGTGACAGTCGTCAGTCACCAGTCGTCAGTCGTCAGTCGTCAGTCGCACATGAGTCCGTTGCTTGGAGCGCACATGTCGGTCGCGGGTGGATTGCCGCTCGCCGTCGAACGCGCGATCGCGCATCGCTGCGGCGCGTTTCAGATCTTTGCCAAGAACGCCAACCAGTGGCGCGGCCGCATCGTGCCGCCGGAAGAGATTCGGCAATTTCGCGCCAAGGTGAAGGCAGCGGGCATCGGTGCGGTCGTCTCGCACGCGAGCTACCTGATCAACCTGGCGACCACCAACGACGCGCTTCGCCGGCAGTCGATCGAGGCCATGGGCGATGAGATCAACCGGGCGGAGGCGCTGGGCCTTCTCGGCGTCGTGTTGCATCCCGGCTGTTACACGCAGGGAAAGGAAGCCGACGCGCCAGGCCTCATTGCCGACGCGCTGCGGCATCTGCTGTCGGAGTGGCCCCACGGACGCACCATGGTGCTGCTGGAGCAGACCGCCGGTCAGGGCACGTCGATCGGCGCCAGATTCGAACAGCTGGCGTCGATCCTCGCGAAGGCGAAGGATCGTAAACGGCTTGGCGTGTGCCTCGACACCTGCCACCTGCTGGCGGCGGGCTACGACGTCTGCTCGCCAGAGGGATACGCGGAGACGTTCAAGCAGTTCGACCGGCTGATCGGATTCGAGCGGCTCAAAGTGTTTCATCTGAACGACTCGAAAAAACCGCTCGGGAGCCGCGTTGATCGCCACGAGCACATCGGGCAGGGTTATCTCGGCCTCGAGCCGTTCCGTCGCATCGTCAACGATCGGCGATTCCGCGGTGTGCCGATGCTGCTCGAGACGCCGAAGACCGAGGGCAGACCGGCAGGCCGCATCGAAGTGGATCCTCTGGACGAACGGAATCTGGAGACTTTGCGCGGCTTGGTCTCCACCACAGAGGAAACGGAGGACCACGGAGTTAGGATCGTATAGGTTTACTCTGACGCGTCGTTCGGTTGTCTTACGCTGTCACTTTTCGTATGATGATGCCATATGGACAAGCAGACAGTCAGCTTCAGGCTGGACTCCAGGAAAGTGACGACACTCGACACGCTGGCGGAGGCCCTGGACCGCGACCGCAGCTATCTGCTGACTGAGGCCGTCACAGCGTACCTCGATGTCCAGCAGTGGCACGTCAATCAAATCAAAGCTGGAATCAGGCAGGCCGACGCTGGTGAGCTGATCGACCACGCGCAGGTTCGTAAGAGGTTAGCCATCTGGCGACGCCGGTGAAGCTTCTCTGGACGCCTCTCGCCGGCCACCATCTCGAAGCCGCGCACGACTATCTCGCCCAGAACGGCCCGACAGCGGCTGAGGACATGATCGAACGAATCGTCTCGGCCGTGCAGGTGCTGAAGCAGCACCCTCAGATGGGCCGCAAAGGTCGGGTGCGCGGAACGAGGGAGCTCGTCATCGCGGGTACGCCGTTTGTGGTCGCGTACCGTCTCCGGCCGGACCAAATCGAGATTCTCGCGGTCATGCACGGCGCCCGCCGATGGCCTGACCGGCTGTAGGTCGCGTGCCACGTCACGGTCGTCTCATCGACGCTTGGCGCGAATCTTTTGAAGATCTCCTGAGGCCGCGTGAAAGTCGAGCGCGACGATCTTCAGCAGCTCGTCGTCTTTGAGCTCGTTCAACGGATGTTACAATCGAGCCATGCCCTTGACCGGTCGGGCGATCACGGCCGACGATCTCTTTCATCTCCCGGACGACGGCTATCGGTACGAGCTGGTGAAGGGTGAGATGCACAAGATGACGCCGGCGGGATTCGACCACGGCGCGATCGTCGCCAACCTCACCGCACCGCTCCTGCAGCATGTGAAGTCGCACGGGCTGGGAGTCGTGTGCGGCGCGGAGACCGGGTTCACGATCGCCAGCGACCCCGATACAGTGCGCGCGCCCGACGTGGCGTTCGTGCGGCGCGAGCGGATTCCAGCGTCAGGTCGTCCGACCGGCTTCTGGCCTGGCCCGCCGGATCTGGCTGTCGAAGTCCTCTCGCCCAGCGACACCATCTTCGCGATGGATGAAAAGGTGGCCGCCTGGCTCACGGCGGGTGCTCGCGTGGTGTGGGTGGTCAACCCTTCGCGCCGTACGGTCACCATTCATCGCGCGGGAGCCAACGCGCGCGTGCTCTCCGAAGCGGAAGCACTGGAAGGCGGCAACGAGGTGCCCGATTTTCGCCTGCCTCTCGGGGAGTTGTTCGACTCCTGACCGATCGACCCGCTTCCCGGTACAGAGCCTCGCGTCGTACTGCAGGCGTCACGCCTCCGAAGCGGCGTGAACGTCGAGCGCGACAAGCTGCAGCATGAGCGATGACCACGTTTCGATTGCCGCCCGGCTTGCACACCAACGTCGGCACGTCCGAATCAACGAGCAGGAGCGACCTTCACGTGCGGGTTTAGAATCTTGTCGTCAAAAGTGCTGAGAGGAGGGTCGACGAAATGCCGCTGTTTCTTTGTCGTTGGTCGAATGGTGATTGCTCGGTTGCGTGGGCGCGGAATGAAGAGGACGCGATCGTGGAGCTCGATCAGGTGGCGAACGCCGAAGGCTGCCCAGTCACACAGGTTCGTACGTTTCAGGTTCACTTTGTCCTGACCGATCGAGGCGAGCTGGCGCTGGAGGGGCTCGGTGATGGCACGAGAGAGGAGATCATGTCGTTTGCGTACCCGGTGCTCGACCAGGCGCTCTCAGACGCATACGGCGACGGAGACTACGACAGCTATGAAAGTCTGCCGCCTGACCGGCGTGCGGCGATCACAAATGCCGTCGAGCAGGAGCGGGATCGAATCGATCCCGATGAGACGCAGATCGCGGGACCGCAGACCGAGCGCGGACGTGACATCAAGAACCAGACCGACATGCCGACCGTCCTCATCGACCGAATCGTCCGTCAAGTCGCCACCAAGAGGCTGAAACACTTCAAAGGGCGCACCAAACCGAGCTGATCTGTGCGCCCGCTCGAGGGCATCGAGACTCATGACCGGACACGTTACTGGGTCACATCGAAGAGACCGCTCACGGACTCGCCCACATGAATGCGGCGGATGGCCTCGGCGAGCAGCGGCGCGACGGACAGGATCTTCATGTTGGGCAGGCGCTTGTCGACCGGGATCGGCACCGTGTCGGTGGTGACGATTTCGTCGACGTCGGTCTGCGAGCCGAGCCGCGCGATGGCTTTCCCTGTGAACAGACCATGCGTGCAGGCAACCACGATCCGCTTCACGTGCCGTTCGCGGAGCTTCTGCAGCACTTCGATGATGGTTCCACCGTTCGCGATCTCATCGTCAAGAACGATGACATTCTTGCCGTCCACGTGGCCGACGATGGTGTCGATCACGACTCGGTCGTCGCTCAGGCGCTGCTTGCTGCCGGCCGCCATGGGCAGCTTCAGCATGCGGGCGAAGTGGGTGGCTTCCTTAGCGTTGCCCAGATCTGGCGAGACGACAATCGTGTTCTTCAGGTCGCGCCGGCGGAAATGCCGCGCCAGCACATTGAGCGCGTTCATGTGATCGACCGGCACGCCGAAGAACCCGTGCACTTGCGCCGAATGCAGCTTCATCGTCAGGACGCGGTTCGCGCCAGCCGTCACGAGCAGGTCCGCGACCAGCCGCGCGGCAATCGAGATGCGCGGCGCATCTTTCTTGTCCGAGCGGGCATACGCGTAGTGCGGGATCACCGCCGTGATGCGCGCGGCCGACGCGCCCCGCGCCGCGTCCAGCATCAACAGCAACTCCATCAGGTGCTCCTGCACGGGCGGCGCCAGGGGTTGGATGATGAACACATCCGCCTGACGGCAATTGGCTTCGAGCTGCACGCCCAGACAGTTATTGCTGAAGGTGGTAATGATGGCCGGGCTGAGGCGCATCTTCAGGCGCCCGCAGATTGCAGCCGCCAGCTCCATGTGGGCGTTCCCGCTGAAGACGACGATTTTGTTCATAAGGCAGAAGTTTAGCTTCCCAGATCTTCCCCAAACACCTCCGCCTCGAACCTCCACATCTTCGCGTGGTGCTTCCACGCGTCGTTGGGCAGGGCAGCCTTGCGGCACGTCTCCGCCAGGAAGCGTTCGGCCCCCCACTTCCACTCGGTGGCGACCTGCGGCAAGAGCAGGCCGCGGTGCCAGCCCTGTTCCACCACGAGTCCGTGCCGGCCGACCTCGATCTCGGCGATGCTCGTGATCGGTTCGAGCGGACCCAGAAGCGACAGCTCGATCAGGAGCTGTGGAAGTTCCGACGTGGCGACGGCAGGAAACCTGGGATCCGAGCTGCACGCCGCAACTGCACACCGCGCGACGATCCGCGGAAGCGAATCGTCGGCCTCGATGTGACCGATGCAGCCGCGCAGTGCGCCGCCCTTCTTGTGCAGACTCACAAACGCGCCGCCGCGCCGGCTGTCGAGATCGGCGTCGGCAACGCCGTGAAACGGCCACCCGTTCACGTGCGCGTCGATGGCCGCACGGGCGATGCGGAGGAGCGATCGGCGATCGGATTCACTGGTCATCGAAGTACCGGCGCCGATTCAACACCAAGGACACGAAGGACACAAAGGCAAAGAGCTTTCAGCGTTCGCGCATGGTCCCGAACGCCGCCGCCATATACCCCACCACCGACGATTTGTCGCCTGACACGTCGCCCGAGTCGGCGTACTTGAGGACGAGGGCATCGCGCGCGCCGAGCGCCCGCGCGGCCCGCATCACGGCGACGGTGGGTCCGCCGCCGCAGGCGCGATCCGGCGTGCGGTCGAGCGCGTGCTGCAGACCGTCAGCGTCGAAGCGGGACACGTGATCGATCACCACCCGGTCGAGTCGCGCCGCCGCGGCGGCGTCATGATAGTGCGAAAGATCGGTGCTCGCGACCAGCAGCGCGCGGCGGCCCGCGAGCGCCGTGGCAAGGGCATCGCCCAACGCGCGCGCGGTTTCCGCGGATTGATGGCCCATCACCAGCGGAACGATCGATGCCCCGGGCGCCACACGCTGCACGAAGGGCAACTGCATCTCGAGCGAATGTTCGCGCGCGTGCGCGCCGACGCGTTCGTGAACGATGGGCGCCGCCTTCATGATGTCCGCCGCGCACGCCTCGTCGATCGGCGCCACGCCGAACGGCGTCTGAAAGCCACCCGCGCGCTGGATGGCCACGCCGTCAAAGCCAACGAAATGGGACGGCCCAACCAGCACGATCACGTCGAAGGTCCGGTCCCGAAGCAATCCATAGGCGTACGCCGCCACCGGCCCGGAGTACATCAGTCCCGCATGCGGTGCAATCAGCGCGACGAGCGATTCGAAACGATCGTCCAGATCACCGCCGGCGCGCGACAGGTGATCGTCGACCGCACGGGCCAGCGCGGCCGCACTTCCCGGATACCACGTTCCAGCCACCGCTGCACGCCGAATGTTCAACATCGCGCTCCACCGTGCGGGACGGTTTCAAGACCGTCCCCCAACATTCCGATCTTAGCGCGCGCCCCTTATGGCGTGCCGTTTCGCCATGTTAGCATCTGTCATGCCCTCTGAATTCAGCGCCGCGCAAGTGGCCGCCATCGCCGCGCTCGCGCAACTCGAGCTCGAATCGGCGGAAGTGGAGCTCTTCGCGCGGCAGCTCGGCGACTTCCTCGGCTATGCGAACGAGGTGCTCGCGATCGATACGACCGGCGTCGCGCCGACCGCGTACGTCTCCACGGGCCAGGAATCGGATCGGCCCGACGAAGTGCGACCGTCCCTCGATCGCGAAGCCGCGCTGGGCAACGCGCCCGATCCGGCGCTCGAGGCCGGCCTGTTCAAGGTGCCGCGAGTTATCGGATGAGGGCGACTGCGACGGTTCGCGATCTTCGTGATCAGATTCGCTCGGGCCGTCGCTCCGCGGTGGAGGTCTGCCGGGAAACGCTCACCCGAATCGAACGGCTCGAACCGTCGCTGCACGCGTTCAACAGCGTCACCACCGACCTCGCACTCGCGCGGGCGTCGGAACTGGATGCGCAGCGCGATCGCTGGCGTGACGCCCCGCTCCTCGGCGTGCCGATTGCGCTCAAGGACAACCTGTGCACGCGCGGAGTCCGCACGACCGCCTCATCACGCATGCTGGAATCCTTCGTCCCTCCGTACAACGCAACCGTCGTGGAGCGCCTGTGTCAGGCCGGCGCGGTCGTGATCGGCAAGACGAACTGTGACGAGTTCGCCATGGGATCGTCCACGGAGAATTCCGCGTTCGGGCCATCGCGTAATCCGTGGGCGCTCGATCGCATCCCGGGAGGATCGAGCGGCGGCTCGGCTGTCGCCGTGGCTGCGCGGATGGCGACGGTCGCGCTCGGTTCAGATACAGGCGGATCCATCCGTCAGCCCGCCGCGCTGTGCGGCGTCGTCGGCCTCAAACCGACCTACGGCCGCGTGTCGCGATACGGCTTGCTCGCGTTTGCCTCCTCGCTTGACCAGATCGGCCCGCTGACACGAACGGTGTACGACGCGGCCGTAACGCTGACCGTGCTGGCCGGCGCCGATCCCGCCGATGCCACGTCGGCGTCGACACCGGCGTCAGACTATACGGCCGGCTTGACCGGCGACATCCGTGGCGCACGCGTCGGCGTGCCCTCATCCCTGCTGGAGAACGGCGTCGAGCCGGATGTGCTGCGCGCCTTTCGCGCTGCTCTGGAAACGCTCGCCAGTCGCGGCGCCACGCTCGTCGACCTCGAGCTGCCACACGCGCGGCACGCCATCGCGGTCTATTACCTCATCGCGACCGCCGAAGCGAGCTCGAACCTCGCACGCTACGACGGCGTGCGCTACGGATTTCGCGCGGCCGACCGTCCGGCTCAAGCCGGACGCCACGAGCAGACTGATGCCCTGCGGACGATGTATGCCCAGACGCGGGAGATCGGATTTGGACCCGAGGTCAAGCGGCGCATCATGCTCGGCACCTACGTGCTGAGCGCGGGGTATTACGACGCGTACTATCTGAAAGCGCAGCAGGTCCGCACGCTGATTCTCCGCGATTACGACAGGGCGTTCGAGCGCGCGGACGTCGTCGCGATGCCGACGAGCCCGACCGCCGCGTTCAAGATTGGCGAGCGTGTCGACGATCCGCTGCAGATGTACCTGGCCGACGTGTTCACGGTCAGCGCCAACCTCGCCGGCCTTCCCGCGATCAGCGTCCCGTGCGGCTTCACGACCGAGGGGCTGCCGGTCGGCCTGCAGCTCACCGGCCGACGGTTCCACGAGGCGACGCTGCTGCGAATCGCGGACGCGTACGAACGCGAGGCCCCATGGCACACAGAGGAGCCGAGGATATCTAAGGAAGTGAGGATCTGAGGAAGTGAGGATGTTTGTGACGTTCGGCGCACATCCTCACATCCTCACATCCTTACATCCTCACATCCTCACATCTCTCCATGTCTGACCCCGATTGGGCGTCGTGGTCCGACGAGCGGCTGCTCGAGATGCGTCTCTGCGATCTCGGAGTCACCATTGAGGGCACGGAGCTCGAACAGCGCATCGCCCAGATCGATGCCGAGCTCGACGCGCGGGCGCTGACGTTCCGGCCTCACTACTATCTCGCCGACGAATGGTTCACGCCTGACGATGTGCCGGGCATCGCGATCCCGTTCTACCTGGCGCACCCGCGCCTCGCGAAGCTGGAGGCGGCGCAGATGCTCGAGGTCGAGGGCGGCGACTCGGAATCGTGCCTGAAGATCCTCCGTCACGAGGTGGGACACGCGATCGACAACGCGTACCGCCTTCGCCGGCGCACGACACGGCGTCGGCTCTTCGGCACGCCGGCCACACCGTATCCGGAGTACTACACGCCGAAGCCGTACAGCAAAAGCTTCGTCCAGCATCTCGACCACTGGTACGCACAGAGCCATCCGGACGAAGACTTCGCGGAAACCTTTGCGGTGTGGATGGATCCGCAATCGATGTGGGCAACGCGCTACGCCGGGTGGCCGGTGCTGCGGAAGCTCGAGTACATGGATCGCCTGATGCGGGAGCTGACGCGGAGGAAGCCGGCCGTTACGTCGAAGCGCCAGGTGGATCTGATCTCGAGGCTGCGCAAGACGCTTCGCGAACACTACGCCAGGAAGCGCGAGCACTACGGGCTCGATCATCCCGACTTCTACGAGAGCGACCTCCGCAATCTGTTCTCCGATTCATCAGAGTACGCAAAGAATCCCTCCGCGGCCCGGTTCGTCCGCAAGATTCGGAAGGACGTTCGCGGCACGGTCGCCAGCTTCACCGACAGCTACCGGTACACGATCGATCAGCTCATCGAGAAGATCATCGAGCGGTGTCGCGAGTTGAATCTGCGGCTCAGCGACTCTGAAGAGGCCACCAAGATCGATTTCATGGTGTTCCTGACGGTGCAGACGATGAACTACCTGCACAGCGGACGGCATCGGGTGGCGCTATGACCACGACGCGCTTGCGAGTGCTCGCGCTGGTCCACCGGCACCTCGTTCCACCGGCCAGGATCGAAGAAGGGACCGACATCGAGTCGGCGCCGTGGCGGACCGAATACGACGTCATCACGACGTTGACGACGATGGGCCACGAGGTGCAGATACTGGCCGTTCACGACGATCTGGGCGACATCCGCCGGACGGCCACCGAGTGGAAGCCGCACATCGCCTTCAATCTGCTGGAAGGATTCGACGACATCACGATCTTCGACCAGAACGTCATCAGTTACCTCGAGCTGTTGAAGCAGTCGTACACCGGGTGCAATCCGCGCGGTCTGCTGCTGGCGCGCGACAAGTCGCTGTCGAAAAAGCTGCTCGCCTACCACCGCATTCCCGTCCCGGAATTCGAGGTGTTTCGAATCGGGCGGCCGATTCGGCGGCCCAAGCGGCTGCAGTTTCCGCTGATCGTGAAATCGCTGACGCAGGAGGCGTCGATCGGCATCTCGCAGGCGTCGGTCGTCGACAGCGACGAGAAGCTGAAAGAACGCGTCACGTTCATCCACGAGAGCATCGGGACGGCGGCCCTCGTCGAGCGCTACATCGAAGGCCGCGAGCTTTACGTCGGGATTCTGGGAAATCAGGTACTTCAGGCGTTGCCGGTGTGGGAACTGTTCTTCACGAACATGCCGGAAGGCGCCAAGCGCATCGCCACCGATCGGGTGAAGTGGAGTGTGAAGTATCAGAAGAAGTACGGGATCGACAGTGGTCCGGCCAGGGAGCTCTCAGAAGCCGCGGTCAACCAGATTCAACACGTGTGCAAGCGCGCATTCCGGGCGCTCGAGCTGAGCGGCTACGCGCGCATCGACCTGCGACTGGACGAGGCCGGGAACGTGTGGGTGCTCGAAGCGAATCCGAATCCGCAGATCGCGCGCGGCGAGGATTTTGCGGCGTCCGCTGAAAAGATGGGGATGTCGTACGAGACAGTGCTGCAGCGCATCATCAACCTTGGCGTGCGGTGGCAGCCGGAGAGTGTTGCCTGAAGTTGGTAATTTGGTGCCAGATTCAGGATTTCTCCATCAGTTCCGGGGAGCGAAGCTGATCGGATGGCCCGTGCGGTGCGCTCGGGCTCAGGTACTCCATCGGCCGATGGGAAATGGTCTCGTCCAGGCTCTTGACGACCATGGCACCGCCGCCAGCCGTCTTTCTCAGCTTCGTGAAGCCGACCAGCACACAAAATCCAATGAACAGCACGAGCACGAACACCGCGCTCGATGCCAGTCCTTGAATCGTGCCCATGGCGAGCGATTGCACGTCGCCGGCGCTCATGCTTCGCCTTGCTGGCGTGCCGCCGCCGTGGGATCGGGCACGTCGTAGCACACGAGTCCGCGCCGGACTTCTTCCATCGCGAGCCGCTCGGCCTTGTGCGGGAGCGGGCACTCTTCCTCGTCGATGCGCGGCCGCGCGCCGCGACGCAACTGCTTTGCGCGCAACGCCGCCACGTCGACGAACAGGAAGCGACTCTGGATGGGCGGCGCCGGCTCCGCCGGAATGACCGGCCCTTCGCCCTGCGGCTCAAAAATGCCGTTGAGATTATCCATGGCCGTCCTACAGGGTAACAACCTGCGAGGAAATTGAGCAAGTCCGATGGGTCAGGTGACCCGACCCACCAGACCAACCCGACCCAGTTTGTTACGCGGCGACGTCGACCTTGATCTGCCGCGGCTTGGCTTCCTCGCGCAGCGGAAGCCGCACGGTCAGCACGCCGTTCTTATGCTCGGCCGAAACCTTGCCGGCATCCACCGTCTGAGGAAGCGAGAACGACCGGCTGAACGTGCCGTAGCGCCGCTCGACGTGGTGGAACTGTTCTTCCTTGACGTCGCTGGCGAACTTCTTCTCGCCTTTGATCGTCAGCACGAAGTTCTCGACGGTGATGTCGATGTCCTCGCGCGCCATGTCAGGAAGCTCCGCCTTCAGGACGAGCTCCTGATCGCCGGTCTGATAGATGTCCACGGGTGGCATCCAGGTGCTCGCCGTCGCCAAGCCGAAGTCCCGAAACGGATCCCAACCCACGATGGTCATGATGCTTTCTCCTTACGCTGCAATGGCAGCAACGCCCCCAATCGCTAGGATGTCGGCAGTATATGGCGTATATGAGTGCTTGTCAAGCATGTAATCTATTACAATGCTACTCATGCATGGCGTCACCACGGGCTCAACTGCAACCTCGCCGATATCTCCTCTCAGTGAAATACGTTAGAAGGCACGGGCACGTCTTGCGAACGGCGAGCTGCACGTGTCGCTGACGAAGATCGCCGATCGCCGCGGTCGAACCATTCACATTCCGGTCGAACCCAGGAACCCGATATGATCTAATTCGTGCGCATCCTGTTCATTGGCGACATCGTCGGACGGCCCGGACGCGAGCTCGTCAAGCGCGGGCTCGCGGCCATCGTCGACCATCACGGCGTCGATGTCGTGCTCGCCAACGCGGAAAATGCGGCTGGCGGCTTCGGCATCACGCGCGAGATCGGCGATCAGCTGCTCGAGTGGGGCGTCGACGTGATGACCTCGGGCAATCACATCTGGGACAAGAAGGAAGCGCTCGATTACATCGGCACGGAGTCCCGCCTGCTCCGCCCGGCCAACTACCCCGCCGGTGCGCCGGGAAACGGCAGCTATCTCGCGCGAACCAGGAGTGGTGAGTCGATCGGCGTGATCAACGTGATGGGCCGCGTGTTCATGCTCAACATCGACGACCCGTTCGCGTCCGTCCTGCGCGAAATCGAAGCGATGCGGGAGCGCACGCGCACCATCTTCGTCGACTTCCACGCGGAAGCCACCTCGGAAAAGATCGCCATGGGCTGGCACCTTGATGGCCGGGTTTCCGCCGTCGTGGGCACGCACACGCACGTACAGACCGCCGACGACCGCATCCTGCCGAAGGGCACCGCCTATCTCACCGACGTCGGCATGACCGGCCCGCACGATTCGATCATCGGCGTCGAGATTGAACCGGCGCTCCGCAAGTTCCTCACGGCGCTGCCGGCCAAGCTCGAGACGGCGACGGGCAATCCGCGTCTGCACGCGGTGATCGTGGAAACGGACGCGCAGACCGGCCGCGCGATCGACATCGAACGACTGAGCCTCGGCGTCGACGATCTCGAACAGCTCGACGTCCCCAATCTGCAGTCTACGATCTGAACTCTGCAATCCCGATAATCCCGATGTCCGATCTGTTCGATTTGCCGTTTGAAGAGGAAGAAGATGAACAGTCGACAGTCGACAGTCGACAGTCGACAGTCGGGAGTGCACGGGCACCGCTGACCACTGACAACCGTCGCCTGACGCCTGACAACCGTCGACTGACGCCTGACGACCGACGCCTGACGACTGACAACCATCGCCTGACGCCTGACGACCGACGCCTGACGACTGACAACCATCGCCTGACGCCTGACGACCGTCGGCTGACGCCTGACAACCGTCGACTGACGCCTGACAACCATCGCCTGACGACTGATCCGACTCCGATCGCGGCGAAGCGAATCCTCACGGTCACCGAGCTGACCGTCCGCGTCCGCGATCTGCTCGAGACCGAGCTCTTCGAGGTCTGGGTCGAGGGCGAGCTGTCGAACTGCCGCGTGTGGAACACCGGCCATCTGTACTTCACGCTGAAGGACTCCGCCGCGCAGATACGCGGCGTCATTTTCCGGTCGGCGCTCCGGTATCTCAAGTTCAAGCCGGGAGATGGCCTGCGCGTGCTCGCGCGCGGCCGCATCTCGGTCTACGAGCCCAAGGGCGAGTATCAGCTCGTCTGCGAGCACATGGAGCCGCAGGGGCTTGGCGCGCTGCAGCTCGCCTTCGATCAGCTCAAGAAGCGGCTGCAAGAGGAAGGCCTCTTCGACGCCGCCCGCAAGCGGCCGCTGCCGGCCCTGCCCCGCAAGATCGGCGTCGTCACCTCGCTCGAGGGCGCGGCGATCCGCGACATCATCAAAGTGCTCGGCCGCCGATACGCGAACGCGCAGCTGGTGATAGGGCCGACGCGCGTGCAGGGCGACGGCGCGGCGGCCGAGGTCGCGCGCGCGCTGAAAGCCATCGCACAGGTTCGCGGCGTCGATGTGATCATCGTTGGACGAGGCGGCGGATCGATCGAGGATCTCTGGGCCTTCAACGAAGAAATCGTCGCGCGGGCGATTGCCGCGTCGCCGGTCCCCGTCATCTCCGCCGTCGGTCACGAGACCGACGTGACGATCGCCGATTTCGTCGCCGACCTGCGCGCGCCGACGCCGTCCGCGGCCGCCGAGCTGGTGGTCGCGCGGAAGGACGAATTTTGCGCGCGCATCGATCGCCTGCAGGATCGGCTCGCGGCGGCCGTGCGCGCGCACGTCCACGGATTGAGCCGCGCCGTCCACAGGTTGAGCGGCCGGCCGGCACTCGGCGGCTTCGCCGGACGGCTGGCGATGCGCGGCCGGCATGCGGCGGAGCTGACGCATGCGCTTGCGAGCGTGATGCGCGCGAGGGTCACGGCCAGGGACCGCCGGCTTCAGCAGCTCCGTCGCCAGCTCGAGACCTTCAATCCGGGCCGGCGACTGGGCGGCATCCGCACGCGGCTCGTCACGGCTGAAGGACGGCTGGTGGCCGTCACGGTCGATGTGCACCATCGAGCCCGGACGCGGTTGGGCGGATGCGCGAACCGATTGGAGACGCTCAGCCCGCTCGGCGTGCTGGGTCGCGGGTACGCCGTCTGCTGGACCGTGGACCGTACGCGCGTGGTGCGCGCCTCGTCTGACGTCGTGGTCGGCGACGCCGTTCGAGTGACGTTGGCCGACGGGGAATTGGATTGTGAAGTACGTGCCACCACTGAATCACCACAAAGGACGCCAAGGACGCAAAGGGAAAACCCCTAGCCGTAGATATTTTTCTTGGTGTCCATGGTGTCCTTTGTGGTAATTCAAAGCAGGACGATGCCCGATACCTCAATCAAGGATTTCGAAGCCGCCATCGCCGAGCTCGAATCGATCGTGAAGAAGCTCGAGGAAGGCGACACGCCGCTCGAGCAGTCGCTCGCCCTGTACGAACGCGGCGTGCAGTTGTCGCGATTCTGCCACGCGCGGCTCGAGGAGGCCGAGCGGCGCATCGAAATCCTCAGCGAGCGCGGCGAGCTCAAGCCGGCGCCGGCCTCGCTGACGGCCGACGCGGAGTCGGCCGACATCCCGGCCGTCAAGCGCGATCGGCCGTGACCTCTTCAGAATCCCTCGACGCGTTTCTCGGCCACGCGCGCGCCCGTATCGATGAGGGGCTCGAACGCTACCTGCCGCGGCCGCCGGCGTGTCCACCCCTGATCAGCGACGCGATGCGGTACAGCGTCTTCGCCGGAGGCAAGCGTCTGCGGCCGTGCCTGACCCTCGCTGCGGCGGACGCCGTCGCGCGAGGCGGCACCGAGGAGATCAAGGTCGCGCCCGACATCGCCCTGCCGGCTGCCTGCGCAATCGAGCTGATTCACACCTACTCGCTCATCCACGACGATCTGCCCGCGATGGACAATGACACGCTGCGGCGCGGGCGCCCGACCCTGCACGTCGTGTACGGCGACGGCATCGCGATTCTAGCCGGCGACGGCTTGCACGCCGAGGCGTTCGCGCTGCTGGCGCGCGAGCCGATCAGCGACGACCCTGACATGATCGCGCGGAAGCTCGGTGTCCTCCAGATCGTCGGCGACGCCGCGCGCTCAACGGGTCTGGTCGGCGGACAAGCGATGGATTTGCAGGCGGCAGGCCAGGCGCCCGGCCACCCCATCACGCTCGACGACGACGGCCTTCGCGCGATGCATGCGCGCAAAACCGGCGCACTGATTCGTGCGGCAGCAGTCAGCGGCGCGATCATGGCCGGCGCGGACAAAGCAGGTGTGAGCGCGATCGATCGGTACGCGGCCGATCTGGGCCTCGCGTTTCAGATCATCGACGACATTCTCGACGTCGAAGGCAGCGCGCGCGAGCTGGGGAAGACCGTCGGCAAGGACGCGTCCGACGCCAAGCCGACGTACCCGGCGCATTTCGGTCTGGCACGATCGCGGTCGCTCGCGGCTGAGTGCATCGCGTGCGCAAAGCAGACACTTCTCGACGCGCGGTTGAGCGAGGGCTGGCTGGGAGCCATTGCCGACTGGGTCGTGTCGCGGCGCAACTAAATTGCGGCACTGATTCATCACAATGGACACAAAGGACACCAAGGGCCAAACGTGGCACGTAGCGAAGTCCGCCTCGACGTCGCCTTGATCGAGCGCGGGCTCGCGCCCTCGCGCGAGCGCGCCCGCGCCCTGATTCTCGCCGGCCAGGTGAAAGTCGAAGGCCACATCGTCTCGAAAGCCGGCGCTCCCGTTGACGCGGACGCGCACGTCGAGCTCGTCAGGCCAGACCACCCGTACGTCGGCCGCGGCGGCGTCAAACTGGCGCATGCGCTCGACGTCTTCGAGATCACCGTCACCGGACGAAGCGCGCTCGATGTCGGAGCGTCAACCGGCGGGTTCACCGACGTGCTCCTCCAGCACGGCGCGGCCAACGTGATTGCGCTCGACGTGGGCCACGGCCAGCTCGATTGGCGGCTGCGCAACGACCCTCGCGTGATGGTCCGGGAGGGTGTCAACGCGCGCGGCCTCACCCGCCATGACGTCCCGCACCTCGTCGACCTCGTCACCATCGACGTATCGTTCATCTCACTGCGCCACATCTTTCCCGCGTTGATGCCGTTTCTCACCGCAAGCGCGGACATCGTCGCGCTGGTGAAACCGCAGTTCGAGGCCGGCCGCGACGAGGTGGGCAAACGCGGTCTGGTGACTGACCCGGCGATCCACGAGGCCGTCATCGCGCGAGCGACGGCCGCCGCGGACGCCAGCGGGCTGGCCCGCGTCAACATGACCCCGTCGCCGATCACCGGCGCGACCGGGAACAAGGAGTTCTTTCTGCATCTCCGGCCACGGCTGACCTAAAGAGCGTGAGAAGAAATCGGGAACCACAAAGAGCACGAAGATCACAAAGGTTCTTTCTTTGAGGGAACTTGCTTTGTGACCTTTGTGTCCTTCGTGGTTTACTGTTTGCCTTTGTGTTCGCGCGTCCTTTGTGGTTCCATAAGTCCGCGTGGCATCACTCGCCCCCATTTCCCGTGTCGGCATCGTCGCGAAGCATCATCTGCGGCCAGCGGCTCGCCATTTGACGGACATCGCGAGCTGGCTGCACGCGCGCGGCCTGCATCCGGTATTCGAGACGGCGACGGCGGCCCTTTGTGCTCCGACCGGCGACTGGCGGGTGCGCGACAAGGACACGCTCGTGACTGAGGTCGACATGGTGCTTGTGCTGGGCGGCGACGGGACGCTGCTCGGCATGGCGGACCGGATCGGCGAGGCTGGCCTGTCGATTCCGATCCTCGGCGTGAACTTCGGCAGCCTCGGGTTCCTCACCGAAGTCACACTGCCCGAACTGTATCCGGCGCTCGAATCGGCGGTGACCGGACGCGCACACATCGAGGAACGGCTGATGCTCCGATCGACGACGACGAGGCGGTCGGCGCCCTTCGCGACGCACATCGCGCTCAATGACGTCGTCATCACCAAGACCGCGCGCTCTCGACTGATCGACCTGTCCGTTTCGGTCGGCGACGAGTTCCTCACACGGGTCAAGGGCGACGGATTGATCATCGCGACGCCGACCGGGTCGACCGCCTACAACCTCGCGGCCGGCGGTCCGATCGTTCAGCCGAGCGTCGACGCGCTTGTCGTGACGCCGATCGCGCCGCACACGCTCACCAATCGGCCGATCGTGATTCCCTCCTCCGCGGCGGTCCGTGTCCAGCCGCTGATGGAGGACCGCGACGAGGCGTTCGTGACCTTCGACGGGCAGGCGGGTTTCGAGCTTCAGGCAGGTGACGAAGTGAGCGTCTGCCGCGCGCCCACGCCGCTCCGGCTCATTCGGCCGTCGACACGCAGCTACTTCGAGGTGCTGAGGGAGAAGCTGAAATGGGGAGAACGGTAGGAGAAATTACCAACTTCAGTGTTTTCTGAAGTACTCCACCTGATATTTCTGCACGTTGCGATTGTGCTCCCCGAGCGTCCGCGCGAACTCGTGCGATCCGTCGTTGCGGCTCACGAAATAGAGATAGTCGACATCCGCTGGATGAATCGTGGCTTCGAGCGATGCTTTCCCTGGTGAGGCGATCGGACCGGGCGGCAGTCCTGCATATCGATAGGTGTTGTACGGCGAGTCGAACGCGAGATCGTCCCGCCGCAGGTTTCCGGTGTACTTGCCGGCGCGCTGGAGGGCGTAGATCACGGTCGGATCGCACTGCAGCGCCATGCCGATGCGGAATCGATTCAGATACACGGCCGCGATCACCGGCCGCTCGTCGGGACGCGCGGATTCCTTTTCCACGATTGAGGCGAGCGTCACGGTCTGATGAATGGAGAGACCGCGCGTCTCGATGCCCCGGCGCATCTCCGGCGTGAGCACGTGCTCGAATCGTTCGACCATCGCGTGGACGATGTGCGGCGCATCAGTGCGGCGTGTCGCCGGATAGGTGTCCGGAAAAAGATAGCCTTCCAGATTCCGGGCCGCCGGATCGAGCGTCCGGATCGGTGACGCGTCGTTCGCCGCGTCGACGAACGCGGACGATGTACCCACTCCATGCGATCCCGCGATCGCGGCCATCTCCGCGATCGTCAGACCTTCGGGAAACGTCACGTTGATGACATAGACGTCTCCTCGGGCGATTTTTCCGATGACGTCGAGCGGCGTCATTGGCCGATCGAACCGGTATTCGCCGGCCTTGAGGACGCGGGCCCGCCCGCTCATCCACAGCGCCAGTCGAAACGACAGCGGGTCGCGCACGACGCCCGCCGCGACGAGCCGATCGCCGATCGCCCTGGTGCCCGATCCGGTCTCGATGTCCACGAACTGTTCCACGCCGCCATACCCGCGATACGGTTGCTGCGTGCGCACGTAGAGCGCCGCGGCGGCCCCGCCGGCGACCAGCAGCACCGACAACACAACCAACACGAACCGTTTCATTGATTCACCGGTCCCGATCCAGGTAATCCTGCAGGATGATGGCGGCCGCGGCGGCATCGAGCCGCTCTTTGCGGCGTCGCCAGTCACGCTCGCGCACCGCGAGGCGGCTCTCGGCCTCCCGGCTCGTCAGCCGCTCATCCATGCGCACGATCGGCAACATCGTTCGGGCGGCAAGCGCCTCGACGAACGCCGTCACGCGCGGCGTCTGTTTGCTCGGCGATCCATCGAGCCGCGCCGGGATGCCGACGACAATCGCCGCCAGCCCATCTTCGTCGGCCGCGAGGCGTTCGATCTCTCCGACGACACGGCTCACCGCGTCATGCATCCCCTTCACCGACAACGTCGTCAGCGGCCGCGCCAGCGTTTGCGTCACGTCGCTGACGGCGAGTCCAACGCGACGTTCGCCGACATCGATGCCCAGCACGCGCATCATCAATGACCCAATTCAATGACCCGATTACCAAATGACCCGATTACCAAATGACCAGATTACCTGATGCTATAATCCGCCTGCCCCCGAAACGACTGTGAAGCGAACCGTTCTCGTGCTGTTCTCCGTCTGCGCCGGGCGAGCAGAAGCTCGAGGATCTGTTCGGCGGCGGAACGTTCTGGGAGAACGTCGACTGGTCGCACACGAAGGCATATGCGATGGGCCTGGGACAGATCTACGTGAATGTGAAAGGACGCGAAGGTAAAGGCATCGTCGCGCCGGGGCCCGAATCGTTGGCCGTTAGGCGGACTGTGGATGCCGCCTTTACTCGGATCGTGACCGCCGCTGCCATTTTACTTTTGTCGCTCCCCGTACTGGCACAACAGGCCGATCGTGCGAAGACCGAGGCGCTCGCGCGCCGCACGACTGAGCGGCTGCAGGCGCTGCAGCGCGAGGCCGACCAACTCGCGGCTGACGAACGCACGCTCTTGAACGACCTCCGCAGGCTCGAGGTCGAGCGGTTGATCAAGGCCGAAGAGCTCCGCAGCGTCATCGCGAAGGCCGACGAAGTGGCCGCCGATCTCACGGCGACGACGAGCCACATCGATGTTCTCGAACGACAGGATCGCGCCGAACGCCCCGACCTTCGGGCGCGGCTCATCGACATCTACAAGCTTGGCCGCGCTCGCTATCTGCGGCTGCTGCTCTCGACGTCGGACGTGCGTCAGCTTGGACGCGCCACACGCCTGGTGGCCGCGCTCGCGCAACTCGATCGCGACCGCATCGCGGCGCATCAACGGACGGTCGAGTCGCTGAAATCGGCGCGGGGGGAGTTGGAAGAACGCGGCCGCCGGCTGCAGGCGCTACGCGCCGAAGCGGAGCACGCCGAGCAGGCCACCGCCGCCGCGGCCCGCGCGCGGGGGGATCTCATTCACGATATCGATCAGCGTCGCGATTTGAACGCGCAGCTCGCGGGCGAGCTGCAGGGCGCCCAGCAGAAGCTTCAACTCACACTGCGCGATCTCTCGAACGACGTGCCGGCCGCGGAGCCCGTGACACTTCCGCTCCGCCCGTTCCGCGGCGCGCTGGAATGGCCGGTTTCCGGGTCCGTGCGCCGTCAGTTTGGGCGGGGATCGGGACCCGGTGCGCCCGAATCGAAGGGCATCGAGATTGCCGCCGGCGAAGGCACGGCCGTGCAGGCGATTCACGAGGGACTGGTTGCCTTTGCTGGTCCGTTTGCGGGGTTCGGCAACCTGGTCATCATCGACCACGACGCGCAAACGTTCAGCCTCTATGGCGATCTGCTCGACCTTGCGGTCACGCGCGGCGCGCGAGTCGAACGAGGTCAGCCGCTCGGCAGCGTCGGCACGGCGCCCACCGGACCGCCGGGCTTGTACTTCGAGCTTCGCATCGACGGGCGGGCGGTAGACCCGTTACAATGGTTACGGAAACGCTAGTAACGAAGCGACTCTCGTCGCTTTGAGGCGGCGCTTCGTTACTGCTCCATAGGGATTTATGTCCTCAAGAACCCGCCTGATCGTCCTGTCCATTTCCGCGCCCGTCATCGCGTTCGCCATCATCGGCGGTGTCCTTGGCAAAGCGATGGCGCGTGAGGACACGTACCAGCGCCTCCGGATTTTCGACGATGTGGTCGGCCTGATCATGAGCAACTACGTGGAACCTGCCAATGTCGAGAAGGTGATGCACGGCGGCATGCGCGGGTTGACCGATGGACTCGATCCCGACAGTACGTACTTGTCACCACAGGAGGCCAAACAGGCCGAAAACGGAGCTACGCTGCCGGCGGGCGACGTCGGTCTCGACTTGACGCGCCAGTACTATCTTCGCGTGATCGCGGCACGCGACGGGTCGCCGGCCGCCAAGGCCGGCTTGCGGACCGGCGATTACATTCGGGCCATCGACAACACGCCCACGCGCGAGATGTCGGTCTGGGAAGGCGTGCGGGCGTTGCGCGGCGCACCGGGAACGAAGGTGAGCCTCACCATCATCCGCGGCAACGCCGCCGATCCGCACGTGGTCGAGTTGACGCGCGACATATTGAACGCGTCGGACGTGAACGGCCGCATGGCGGGCTCCGGCATCGGGTATGTGCGCGTCGGGGCGATCGGACCGAAAACCGCCGACCAGGTGAAAAAAGAAGTCGGAGACCTCGCGAAAAGCGGCGCGACGAAGGTGATCGTCGACGTCCGCCGCACGTCTGGCGGCGCGCTCGAAGACGGACTGGCGATCGCGCGGCTCTTCGTCAGCACGGGCGTGCTGGCCGTGCGCGAAGCCAAGGGCCTCGAGAAACAGATCATCAGTGCCGCGGCGGGCGACGGCGGCATCGTCCTGCCGGCCGTGGTCCTCATCGACACCGGCACGTCCGGCGCAGCGGAGCTGTTCGCCGCCGCGCTGTCGGGAAACAAGCGCGCCGATTTGATTGGCGAGCGCACGATCGGCCGCGCGGCGGTGCAGCAGCTGATCAAGCTTCCGGATGGCAGCGCGCTGTGGCTCTCCACCACACGCTATCTCACGCCGGCGGGAACCCCGCTCCACGGCAAAGGTCTCGAGCCGGGGGTCGCCGTCGACGAACCGGACGTCGAATTCGGACAACCGCCGCCGAGTACGGACGCGGCGCTCGAGAAAGCGCTCGAACGGCTCACACAGAAGGCCGCGGCGTAGCGCCCACGCGAAACATTCCGCCATCGATTCCTTGCGAAGCCGCGATAGACAGTCGCTGCCGCTTGACACTCCTGCACACCGTCGCGTATAACGACAACACGTTTCACGCGAAGCGTGCGCCGGTTTCTTCCCAACTACACACAACGTGTCCGGCGATTTTGCGATTTTTCCAGGGAGGATTCATGAACAAACAAGATGTCGTGGCCAAGATCGCCGAGGACACCGGGATGACGAAGACAGCGGCATCGGCGGCCATCGAATCGCTCATCGACGGCGTCACCCGATCGCTGAAGAAGGGCGACTCGGTCTCCTTCGTCGGGTTCGGCACGTTCAAGATCTCCAACCGCAAGGCGCGGACCGCGCGTAATCCACAGACCGGCGAGCCCATCAAGATTCCCAAGCGCCGCGTGCCGCGATTCAGCGCCGGCAAGGCGCTCAAGCAGGCCGTCAAGTAAGGCATCCCCGCATCGGGGATTGGGTAATCTGGTAATCGCGTAATTGGATTGCCGGATTGCCCTGTGGCCGGCCAATTCCTTAGTCCGGTTACCCGATCACCCGCTTATCCAATTACCTGATTCTGTTATACTGAACGTTCGTCTAACGCCTGTACTTTCTAGATGTAGGCGCGTAGCTCAGAGGTTAGAGCGCCTGCTTGACACGCAGGAGGTCGGTGGTTCGAGTCCACCCGTGCCTACCACTGAACACCGACAGCCTCCTTCGTCAGTCGCTGAATGAACGACGTTACCGTCACACTGCCTGATGGATCGATCCGCTCCGTGCCCTCCGGAACCTCTGTGCGCGAGGTAGCGGAAGGTATTTCGCCACGCCTCGCCAAGGCGGCGCTGGCCGGCCTCGTCGACGGCCAGCTCGTCGATCTCGCGTCTCCGATTGTCGGCAACGCGGCCGTCCGCATCGTGACGCCGGACAGCCTCGAGGCGTTGCCGCTGTATCGGCACAGCACCGCGCACCTGCTGGCGGCGGCCGTGACCGAGCTCTTCCCGGGCGCGCAATGCGGCATCGGGCCCGCCACCGACGAAGGCTTCTTCTACGACTTCATCGTCGATCGCCCGTTCGTACCGGAGGATCTCGAGGCCATCGAGAAGAAGATGAAGGAGCTCGCGTCGCAGGATCTGCCCTACGCGCGCCAGATGTGGCCACGCGACAAGGCCAAGGAATTCTTCACGCGCCGCGGCGAGCCGCTCAAGGTGCAGTTGATCGACGAGAAGACCGAAGGCCAACCCGTCGTGTCCTGTTACACGATCAAGGATCCGGACACCTTCATCGACTTCTGCGTCGGACCGCACGTCCCGTCGACCGGCAGGCTGAAGGCATTCAAGCTCCTGAATACGTCGAACGCGTACTGGAAGGGCGACGCGCGCAACCAGCCGATGCAGCGCATCTATGGCACCGCGTTCTTTTCCGACAAGGACCTGAAGGCCTACCTCACGCAAATCGAAGAGGCGAAGAAGCGCGACCACCGGAAGCTCGGCCGCGAGCTTGGCCTGTTCACGTTCCACCAGTGGGCGCCGGGCGCGGCGTTCTGGCTCGACAAGGGCACGACGCTCTACAACACGCTGGCGAACTACATGCGCGACGTCCTCTTCCCGGCCGGCTACGTCGAGCTCAAGACCCCGCTCATCTTCAACAAGGCGCTCTGGGAGACGTCCGGCCACTGGCAGCACTATCGGCAGAACATGTTCCTCATCGAATCCGAGAACGAGCAGATGGGGATGAAGGCGATGAACTGCCCCGGCCACATGCTCGTCTTCGCGAGCGAGGTGCGGAGCTACCGCGATCTGCCGCTCCGCTTCCACGAGCAGACGCCGCTGCATCGGAACGAAGCGTCGGGCGTGCTTTCTGGACTGACCCGCGTCCGGCAGTTCGCGCAGGACGATGCGCACTGCTTCGTCACCGAAGATCAGATTGGCGACGAAGTGGACCGGCTGCTCCGTCTCGTGCAGCGCGTCTACGATGACCTGGGTCTGACCTTCCACGCCAAGCTGGCCACGCGGCCTGACGACCGTTTGGGTGAAGATGCGACGTGGGACCACGCCGAGGCCCAACTGCGGTCGGCGCTCGAAAAGGCTGGCCAGACCTACACGCTGGACGCAGGCGGCGGTAACTTCTACGGTCCGAAGATCGACTTCGACGTCACCGACGCCATCGGCCGCAAGTGGCAGTGCGCGACGATCCAGCTCGATTACCAGATCCCGCAGCGCTTCGATCTCACGTACGTCGGCGCCGACAACACCGAGCATCGGCCGGTGGTCATCCACCGTGCCATCTTCGGCAGCTTCGAGCGCTTCATCGCAATTCTGATCGAGCACTATGCCGGGGCGTTTCCGCTCTGGCTGGCGCCGGTGCAGACCGTCGTGCTCCCGATCTCCGACCGGCACCTGAGGTACGCGGCATCGATCCGCGATCAGTTGACGGCCGCCGGACTCCGCGCCGTGCTCGACGAGCGGCAGGAAACAATTGGATATAAGATCCGGGAGGCCCAACTGCAGAAGATCCCGTATATGTTGGTAGTGGGCGATCGTGAAAGTGCCGACGGGACCCTGTCGGTGCGCACGCGCGCGGGCGGCGATCAGGGGGCCAGCACGATCGCGGCGTTCATCGGAGCCACCCGTGATGAGATCGCCCGCAAGGGCGGCGAATCCGGCGTCGCCGCGTAACACACGCCTTCGAGGAGGTATTTATCGCTTTCGATAGAAGTCCCCGCCGTGACGACCGAACGCGCGTCAACGAACGCATCCGTGTCCGGGAAATCCGCGTCATCGACGACAGCGGCGAACAGCTCGGGATCATGCCGCCGCCGCAGGCGCTGGCGATCGCGAAGCAGAAAGGGCTCGACCTGGTCGAAATCTCGCCGACCGCCGTCCCGCCCGTCTGCCGCATCATGGATTTCGGCAAATACCAGTACCAGGAGCAGAAGCGGGCGCGGGAGGCCCGGCGCCATCAGAAGGTGATCGAGGTCAAGGAGATCAAGTTCCGCCCGAAAGTCGACGAGCACGACTATCAGTTCAAGAAGAAGCACATCGAGCGCTTCCTCGATGACGGCGACAAGGTCAAGGCGACGATCTTCTTCCGCGGCCGCGAGATGGCGCACCCCGAGATCGGGCGGCGGATTCTCGAGCGGCTCGTCGGCGAGCTGGCCGAGGTCGCCATCGCGGAAACGATGCCGCGGATGGAAGGCAACCAGATGCACACGATCCTGACGCGCCGGCCGCAAACGGGCGGTCGCGCGAAACCGGCGGCCGCGCCGGCAGGGAGATAAAGGACGTTCACCACAATGGATCGTGTCCTTGGTGGTGACTAAGCTGGTGACTCAGCGGAGGAATCCAAGAACATGCCGAAACTGAAGACCCACCGCGGCGCCGCCAAGCGCTTCAAGCGGACCAAGAACGGGAAGTTTCTGCGAGGCAAGGCGTTCAAACAGCACATCCTGAGCAGCAAGACGACGAAGCGGAAGCGGGGTCTGCGCGGGACGACGACGGTCGCCGACGTCGACGCACGCAAGATCGCGCGGATGCTTCCCTACAAATGAGAAATGCAGAATAGGAGCTGGAAATGCCACGCGTAAAAAGAGGAGCCGTTCGACGCGCCAAGCGAAAGAAGCTGCTTGGCCTGGCGAAGGGGTATTACGCCAACAAGAGCAAGCTGTATCGCGCCGCGAAGGAATCGGTCGACACGGCGCTCAAATATGCGTTCGTCGGCCGCCGCCGCAAGAAGCGCGATTTTCGGCGGCTGTGGGTCGTCCGCATCAACGCCGCCGCGCGCGAGCACGGCCTCACCTACGGGCAGTTCATCAACGGCCTCAAGAACGCCGGCGTGACGCTCGATCGCAAGAACCTGTCGGAGCTCGCCATCTCGAGCCCCGAGGCGTTTGCCACACTCGCCAAGCAGGCCAAGGCTGCAGCAAAAACCGCAGCCCGCGCGTAACAGTCGCCAGTCGACAGTCAACAGTCGCCAGTCAACAGTCGACAGCCGACAGTCAAGAGTGCAGAATCGCCGACGAATCGTCGACGCGACGTGACTGACGACTGATGACTGACATCCTTCCAAGCAGCGATTCGGTCCGGCAGCTTGTCGCACAGTTCGATGCGGAACTGGCGCAGGCGAAGTCGACTCGGGACCGACAGACGGTTCGCGATCGTTTTCTCGGCCGCAAGAGCGGCGTCGTTGCGGCATGGATGCAGATGATCGCGACCGCGCCCCCCGATCAGAAGAAGCAAATCGGGCGCTGGGCGAATGAACTGAAAAAAGCCATTGAGGAGATCTGGCTTGGGTACCAGCAGGCCGAGGCGGTTGTTGTCGGTCTACAAGGAATCGACGTCACGCTCCCCGGCCGTGCGCCGCGGCTGGGCCATCGCCATCCGCTGACGCTTGTCCGCGACCGGCTCGAGGAAATCTTCACGCGCATGGGCTTCGCGGTTGTCGAAGGGCCGGAAGTCGAGGACGAGTGGCACTGCTTCGACGCACTCAACATGCCGGCGGAGCATCCGGCGCGCGACATGCAGGACACGCTGTATCTCGCATCGCCCATCCCCGGCGACTCGCCCGCCGACCATCGCACGCTGCTGCGTACGCACACCTCGTCGATGCAGATCCGCTACATGCAGGCGCACGCGCCGCCGATTCGCATCGTGGTGCCCGGCCGCGTGTATCGTCGCGACGATCTCGATCTGACGCACTCGCCCGCGTTCGGACAGATCGAGGGGCTCGCCGTGGGGGAAGGACTCTCGCTTGCGGACCTCAAAGGCACGCTGCTCGCATTTGCCCGCCAGATGTTTTCACCGACGGTCCGCGTGCGGTTTCGTCCGAGCTTCTTTCCGTACACCGAACCGAGCGCTGAAATCGACCTCAGTTGCTGGCAGTGTGAGGGCGCCGGCTGCGCGATGTGCAAGAAGACCGGGTGGATCGAGATCGGGGGATGCGGCATGGTTCATCCGGCGGTCTTCGAGGCCGTCGGCTACGACGCTGAGCGCAACACCGGCTTCGCGTGGGGCATCGGCATCGAACGGATCGCGATCCTGCGGTATCAGGTCGAGGATATCCGGTTGTTTTACGAAAACGACTTGAGGTTTCTGGAGCAGTTTCCGTACTAGGGAACCACGAAGCTCACAACGCGCACAAAGAAAGGGGCCTTTGTGACCTTTGTGACCTTTGTGGTTCAGAGAACAGATGCGTCTGCTGGTTTCGTGGTTACGTGACTTCGTCGAGGTGACCGCTTCCGCCGAGGAGATCGCCGGCGGGCTGGACCTTCGCGGATTCGAAGTGGCCGCCATCGAACCGCTTGGCGACGGCGACGCCGTGATTGACGTCGAGGTCACCGCGAACCGGCCCGACTGCCTGAGCGTCGTCGGATTGGCCCGCGAGGTGGCGACGCTCTACGATCGACCGATCACGCTTCCCTCGTCCGAGGATGGCGCGAAAATTCAGCTCAAACCGATCACGACCGGCATGTCGGATCGCCTGAGCGTCACGATCGCCGACGATGAGTTGTGTCCGCGGTATGCGGCTGCCGTCGCCGAGGCGACCGGCGTCAAGTCGCCGGCCTGGATGACGGCACGGCTTCAGGCCGCTGGCGTGCGTCCCATCAGCGCGATCGTCGACATCACCAATTACGTGCTGCTCGAGCTCGGCCATCCTACACACGCCTTCGATCTCGAGAAGCTGGCCGGTGCCGAGATTCGCGTCAGGCGCGCGAGTCCTGGAGAAGCGATCACGACCCTGGACGGCATCAATCGCACGCTGGACGCCGACATGCTGGTCATCGCCGATCGCGATCGCCCACAGGCGGTGGCCGGCGTGATGGGCGGCGCGCGCGCCGAGGTGTCGCCGACGACACGAATCGTGGCGTTTGAGAGCGCATACTTCAAACCGGCGTCGGTTCGGCGCACGAGCAAGCGGCTCGGCCTGAAGACGGAGGCCTCGTCACGGTTCGAGCGTGGCGCCGACTGCAACGTGCCGGCGATCGCCCTCCAGCGGATTGGCGCGCTGATGGATCGGATCGGTGCCGGCCGGATCGTTGGACCCCTCATCGATGTGTACCCACGAAGGCGCGAACCGGCTCGGATCCATATGAGGCGCGTTCGGCTCGCCACGCTCCTGGGCGCGACGGTGCCGGATCGGGAGGTCGAAAGAATTCTCCGCACGCTGGGCCTCGCCGTGGACGCCGCCGCTGACGGATGGGACGCGTCGCCCCCCACCTTTCGGGTCGATCTGCTGCGCGAAGTCGATCTCATTGAAGAAGTGGGACGGCATTTCGGCTTCGACAAGTTGCCGGCGACCTTTCCGGTCGTCACGGCTCCGGCGGCCGCGCCCGATCCGCGTATTTCCCGCGATCAACTGGTCCGCCGCGTGATGACGGCGGCCGGCTTGTCGGAAGCGGTCACGTTTGGATTCATCGAGGCACACGCGGCCGAGCCGTTCGCGGCCGCCGGCAGTGACAGACCGATTGGCATCGCCAATCCACTGTCTGCCAAATTCGATACGTTGCGGCCGTCGTTGATCCCCGGTCTCCTCGACGCCGTCGCGCACAATCGACGCCACGGCGCCGATGACGTCGGGCTGTTTGAAGTCGGGACGCGTTTCTCAGGCCACGGTGAAACACGAGCCGTCGGCGTGGCCTGGACCGGCTCCACGGCCGCAGTCCACTGGTCGGATAGCCCGCGCGCGATCGACTTCTTCGACGTCAAGGGCATCGTCGAGCGGGTGTGCGGAGCACTCGGCGTGATGCCGCGCTTCGAGCCGTGCCATGAGGCGTTCCTCGTGCCGGGACAGGCGGCTCGGATCGTCGCGGCGTCGGCAAACGGGTCCGCGCCAATTCTCGGTGTGATGGGGCGGATCACTGCCGACCTCGCCGATGCACGAGGCCTGCCGCAGCAGGATCAGTTGTTCGTCGCCGAGTTGAACCTCGATGCCATGTGGCGCGCCCGCATCGAGACGACGGAGGCGGTCAGGCCGTTGCCGCGGCATCCCTTCGTTGTCCGCGATCTGTCGATCGTCGTCGCCGACACCTTGCCTGCGGAGATCATTCGTGGCACCATTCAGGCCGCCGGAGAAAAGGCGCCGGCGCCGCTGGCCGGCATCACGTTCTTCGACCGCTATCACGGAAAAGGGATTCCGGACGGCGCCGTCAGCGTGTCGGTGAGGATGACGTTTCAGGCCGCGGATCGCACGCTGACTGACGCGGAAGCTCAGGCGAGCGTCGACACGATTCTGGCGAGCCTCGTGCGAGAGCACGCAGCGGTTCAGAGATAGATGCGAGGATCAGCTATGGCGAAGACAGCGACTCGCGGTGTGGAGCTCGAACCGATCGACCGTCTGGAGGAGAAGGTGAAGCTTCTTGTCGCGATGGTCGACCGCATGAAGGCGGATCAGGCGCGTACGGCGGAAGAGAACCAGCGCTTGT
>JAHFUI010000007.1:3216-19871 GCA_023265175.1 Acidobacteriota bacterium | reverse complement strand
AGTCGCGTCGTCCCCGTCGAGATTGGCGGCCAGCGCTATCCCATCCGCACGTCGCTCGAGCCTGACTACGTCGCGCGGCTCGCCGTCTACGTCGACGAGAAAATGCGGGCGGCCGCCGGCTCGACGCCCACCGGCGATCCCGTTCGCCTGGCGGTGCTCACGGCGCTCAACATCGCCGACGAGCTCTTCCGGTGTCGTCAAGCCAACGACGCGCGTGACGGGCAGATCGCTGAACGCGCCGAAGAGCTCGAACGGCTGCTCGATCACGTCCTGATGACGTGATCAGGGTCAGGCCAGAACCCTGAACCGTGAGTCCCGAACGCTGAAACCCGACCCGCTGATAACCTTGAACCCTGAACCCGTCTCGAACTAAGATCCCTCCAGAGATTGAGTTCCCTGCTTTGCGCGTGATGGCGGCAGGCTCGTTTGAGCCAACGTTCCATCAAAGTGAGTCGCGACGCCGCGTGGTGTGCATGCCTCTGTGCGAGGAAGCCTGAAGCGCGGCTTTTCTGAGCGGTTCCACCTGTTTACGCAGGTTCATCGACCTCCCCACACGGCAAAGCGGGGCCCTTCCAATCCCTTTCGCGGGGCTTCCCCGCGCGCGGCGCCGACCCAGCCAGCCCGACGTGGGTCAGGGAAAGGACGTCACGCGTGTTGCCGATATACGGTCTTCTGCTCAACCTCCTCGTCACCCTGGTGACGGCGGCGCTGGTGTTCGCCGTGTGGGCGGCCAATCGCAGGCGCATTGCGGCCGAAACCATCGGACGCGCCGAAGAACAGGCCCTCCGGACCATCAAGGACGCCGAGCGCGACGCCGACACGCGCAAGAAAGAGGCGCTGTTCGAAGCCAAGGAAAAGGCGCACGAGCTCGTGATGGAGGCGGAGCGCCAGGCCAGCCAGGCCAAGCACGCCGCGGCCGCGCTCGAGCAGACGCTCGGCCGCCGCGAATCGGCGCTGGCAGACCGTCAAAGCGCCACCGATCGGCTCGAAAAAGAGTTGAGCGCCCGGGATCGGACCGCCGGCGAGCGCGAGAAATCGTCGGCCGCCGCCGCCGCCAAATTCGAGAAGCTTGTCGCCCAGCAGCAACACGAGCTCGAGCGGGTGGCCGGCCTGACCGCCGAAGAAGCCAAGGAGCTCCTCCTCAAACAGATTGAGGGCGAGGCGCGTCACGACGCGGCCAACCTGCTCAAGCGCCTCGACGCCGAGGCGCGCGAGACCGCCGTCGATCGGGCCAAGCACTACATCACCGAAGCGATTCAGCGATGCGGCGCCGAACACGCCATTGAAACGACCGTGTCGGTTGTCGATCTCCCGAGCGACGATTTGAAAGGCCGGATCATCGGTCGCGAGGGGCGCAACATCCGCGCGCTCGAGCTCGCCACCGGCATCGACCTCATCATCGACGACACACCTGGCGCGATCATCCTCTCGGGCTTCGACCCGTACCGCCGCGAGATCGCGAAGCAGGCCATCGAACGGCTGATTGCCGACGGCCGCATTCACCCGGCACGAATCGAAGAGATCGTCCAGAAGGTGAAGGAAGAAACCGACGAAGCGATGCGGAAGGAGGGCGCAGCCGTCGCGTTCGAGCTCGGCCTGCACGATCTGCATCCGGACATCCTGCGACTCATGGGCCGGCTGAAGTACCGCACCAGCTACGGGCAGAACGTGCTGTCGCACTCCGCCGAGGTCGCGCGCCTGGCCGGCATCATGGCGCGTGAGGTGGGGTTGGACGCGCACGTCGCCGTGCGCGCCGCGTTCGTCCACGACATCGGCAAGGCGATCGACCGCGAGATGGAAGGGACCCACCTGCAGATCGGCATCGACTTCCTGCGCAAGCACGGGGAGAGCGAAGCGGTCGTGATGGCTATGGCGGCGCATCACATGGACATCGACTGGCCGTCGCTCGAGGCGATGATCGTGCAGGCGGCCGACGCCATTTCAGCGGCGCGGCCTGGCGCGCGCCGCGACATTCTCGAGTCGTACGTCAAACGGCTCGAAAAGCTCGAAGGGATCGCCGACTCGTTCAAGGGTGTGTCGAAGTCGTTCGCGCTGCAGGCCGGCCGCGAGATCCGCATCATGGTCGAGAGCGAGAACGTTTCCGACGAGGAAGCGGTGTGGCTGTCCAAGGACATCGCGCGGCGCATCGAGAGCGAGCTCGAGTACCCTGGACAGATCAAGGTGACGGTGATTCGCGAGACGCGCGCCGTGGACTATGCGAAATGAGGCTGGCTCTGTCTCCGATCTCACCGAAAGCGCGCTCATCGCCCGCATCAGCGGGCGGCTTCCCCCCGCGCCCAGCTGGATCGCGGTCGGCATCGGCGACGATGCGGCGGTCGTCGAGCCGGAGCGCAACCGTCTCGAAGTCCTGAGCGTCGATGCCCTGGTCGAGGGCGTCCACTTCGATCGCGCGTTCACGCCGCCGGCGGCCATCGGCCATCGTGCGCTGGCGGTGAATCTGAGCGACCTCGCTGCGATGGGCGCCACGCCGCGTCTCGCGTTGCTCTCGCTGGCGTTGCCGCCCTCGTTGCTGCTTGCCGACTTCGACGAGATGACGGCAAGCCTCATCGCGCTGGCGGCGCGCTTTCGCATCGCGATTGTGGGCGGCAACCTCACGCGGATCGACGGCCCGCTCGTCATCGACGTCACGGTCCTGGGGACCGTCAAACGCCGGCAATTCCTGACGCGCGGCGGCGCCAGGTCCGGCGACGATCTGTATGTCAGCGGGACGGTGGGAAGCGCGGCGGCGGGGCTGCAGATGCTCAAGTCGACTGTCGACAGTCAGCAGTCGACAGTCAACAGTCGACAGTCAACAGTCGACAGTCGACAGTCGACAGTCGATGGGGCTCGATCGACCGCCGACGGACGGCCGGCGACTGAGGACCGGCGACTGGCAACTGACGACTGGCGACTGCCGACTGCCGACTGGCGACTGCCGACTGACGACTGGCGACTGGCGACTGACGACCGACTGGTGAGGCGCTATCTCTATCCCGAGCCTCGCGTGCGGCTGGGATCGCTCCTCGGACGGAACCGCGCCGCCACGGCGTGCATTGACCTGAGCGACGGCCTGGCGGAAGGCGTGCATCAACTGGCGAAAGCGAGCAGCATCGGCGCGACGATCGACGCGGCCGCGCTGCCGATCGACGCCGACGCTCGGCGCTGGTTTGAGCAGCGCGCCACCGATGCGGTTCACGAGGCGATCACCGGCGGCGACGACTACGAATTGCTCATCGCCGTCAGACCACGCGTACGAGGCCGCGTGGCCGCCGCCGAGCGGCATGGCGGCACGCCGCTCACGCGGATCGGTTCGTGCACGACCGGTCGCGCCGTCGTCTTACGCCAGAACGGCGCCGACCGGCCGCTGCCGCGGGGGTACAGCCATTTCCGATGATTCACTTGACCCACGCGCTCGTCCGCCGCTGGCTGGACGCGCTGTTGCACATCGACGACACACCCGAGCGCACGGCCGCGGCATTTGCCCTCGGCGTGTTCTTCGGGTTTTCCCCGTTTCTCGGGTTGCACACGCTGCTGGCGATCATCGTGGCGTTCCTGCTGAACCTGAATCGCGTGGCCACGCTGCTCGGCGTGTACTCGAATCTCCCGATGTTTCTGGCGCCGTACTACGCGATTGCGACGATGGCGGGGGCCGAGCTCACGGGGCATCGGCTGCCGCCAGACTTGCGCTCGAAGCTCGGCGCGCTGTTCGCGCTGTCGCTGTTTCACGGCGAATTCTGGCGACGGCTCGTGATCATCGTGAAGCCGCTCATGTGGCCCTATACGATGGGATCGATGCTGTGTGCGGTCGTGCTGGCGACCGCCGCCTACCAGCTCGCGCTCGCGTTCCTGACGAACCGGCGCAAGATACAAGAGATCATGCATCATCATCACAAGCCTGAGCATCGATGATCATTGCAAGGTCCGTGTGGCGGAAAGCGATCGTGACGGCGGTGGCCGCCGTCGGGTTCGTGTCGCTGTACGAAGTGACGATTCTCGATTCAAAGTACGCGGCGCGTCAGGCCGTACTGCGGGAGTCGACCGCTCCGCCCTCGCCAGGCGCGCGTCTGCTATTCAACGCCACCGCCTATTGCAAAGGGTTGACGACGACATCTGGCGTCGCCGCGCAGACCGGAGTCGCCGCTGCCGATCCGCAGCTGCTGCCGGTTGGATCGGTCGTCGAGATCGATGCGGTCGACGCGCGGTACAACGGCATCTACACGGTGATGGACACCGGCCCGAGCGTACAGGGGCGGCAGGTGGATATCTACACGTGGAACTGCAACGAAGCGTTGCGGTTCGGCCGTCAGCAGATTCACCTCGTCGTGCTTCGGCTCGGATGGAATCCTCGTGCGACGACAGCCGGTTTCATGGATCGATTCTTCAAGCACCCGACCGCTGCCCCAGAACCGGCGCCGCTCCCGTCGCGTCCGATCCTGCCACCGGCTCCCGCTGAAGTGAAAACCGAAAACTGACTGTTTCACTACGGTCCGCAGGGTCCGGCTAAAGCCGGACACTACCGACTTCCTGGCCGTCCTGCCGTTCCTGCGCCTCGCGATTCTTGTACTGCAGTTCGAAGAGTTTGAAATAAATCCCGCGAGCCGCCAGCAACTCTTGATGGGTGCCGGACTCGCGCAGCCGGCCCTTGTGCAGGACGAGAATCTTGTCCATGTCCTGAATGGTCGAGAGCCGGTGGGCGATAGCGATTGTCGTCCGGCCCGCCATCAGCGCGTGCAGCGCGTCGCGGATCAGCAGCTCCGTCTCGGTATCCACGCTCGACGTCGCTTCGTCGAGGATGAGCACGCGCGGGTCGAACGCGAGCGCGCGGGCGAAGGACAGGAGCTGCTTCTGCCCCATCGACAGCGTCGACCCGCGTTCAGCCACCGGGCTCGCGTACCCGGCGGGCAGGCGCTCGATGAACACGTCGGCGTGAACGGCGCGGGCCGCCCGCCGCAATCGGGTGTCGTCGATGGCGCTGTTCCCGAGACTGATGTTCTCGGCAATCGTGCCTGAAAACAGGTGCACATCCTGCAGGACGAGGCTGAACAAGCCGCGCAGCCCGGCGAGATCCAGATCGCGGAGATCGACGCCATCGATGGTGATGCGGCCGCGCGTCACGTCGTAGAAGCGCATCAGGAGATTGATCAGCGAGGTCTTGCCGGCGCCGGTGGCCCCGACGATCCCCACGCGCTGGCCAGGCCGCACCTCGAAGCTCACGTCCTTCAGCACGTAATCGGCATCATCGAGCTCATCGTGTGAACCACTAAGGTCACGAAGATCGCCAGGCGGCTTCGTGGAGTACCCGAACCAGACGTGGTCGAACACGATGTGGCCCATCGCCTGCGACGATCGATGGATGGGCCTCGCCGGCGATTCGATGGCCACCGGCTCGTCGAGCAGCTTGAAAATGCGCTCAGACGAAGCCATCGCCGACTGCAGCACGTTGAACTTCTCCGACATGTCGCTGATGGGCCGGAAGAACCGCACCGAATACTGCAGGAACGCCACGAGCACGCCGATCGACAACGTGTTGCGGAGCACGTTGCCGCCGCCGTACCAGATGATCAGCGCCGACGCCAGCGAGCTGACCACCTCGATTGCCGGATAGAACACAGAATAGTAGAAGATGGAATCGATGTTGGCGTCGCGGTGCTTGCGATCGATCTCGTCGAACCGGCCGTAGTTCAGCGCCTCGCGCCGAAAGAGCTGCACCGTCGCCATGCCGGTGATGTTCTCCTGCAGGAACGCGTTGATGCGCGCGATCCATCCCCGGACGACGCGGTACGAGTCGCGCACGTTGCGGCGGAACCACTGGGTGACGAGCACGATGAGCGGCAGCACGGAGAAGGCGACGAGCGCCAGCCGCCAGTTCATCCACAGCATCACGCCCATGATGCCCAGCAGCGTGAACACGTCCCCGAACACCGTGACGACGCCGGAGGTGAAGAGATCGTTCAGGACGTCGACATCGGAGGTGACGCGAGTCATCAGCCGCCCGACCGGGTTGCGATCGTAGTACTTGAGATCGAGACGCTGCAAGTGGCCGTAGATGGCCATGCGGAGATCGAACATGATCCGCTGGCCGGTCAACTGCAGGATCCAGGTCTGCACGTAGTCGGCGGCAAAAGACGCGACCAGGATGCCGAGATAGATCGCGGCAAGTCGATCGAGCCCCTCCAACCGACCGGCGCCGATATGACGATCGATCGCGACCTTGATGAGATAGGGCTGCGCCAGCTGCGCCACCGATCCGGCGACGATGGCGATGAAGGCAATGGCCACAGGACGCCAGTACGGCCACAGGTATCCCAGCAGCCGCCGCATGAGCCGCGCGTCGTAGGCTTTCCCGAGGATCTCGTCGTCGTGAAGAGCGCTCATGCTCACTCGACCGCTGAATCAACACAATGGACACAAAGGACACGAACTTTGCTCAACGCTGAAGGAATCATGACGCCGCAAGTTCCTCCTCGAGCAACTGCTTCCTGTGCAGCGCCGCATACAGGCCGTTATGCCGGATCAGCGCATCGTGCGTCCCGCGCTCGACGATGCGGCCCTCGTCGATCACGAGGATCTGATCCGCATCGCGCACGGTCGAGATCCGATGCGACACGATGAGCGAGGTGCGCTGGCGCATCACGCCGCGTAACCTGGAAAGGATTTCCTCCTCCGTATAGGTATCCACCGCCGACAGCGCATCGTCGAGAATCAGAATCGTCGGATCGATGACAATGGCGCGCGCGATGGCCGTGCGCTGCTTCTGGCCGCCCGACAGCGTGATTCCGCGCTCGCCCACCATCGTGTCGTAGGCTTTTGGAAAGTCAGCGACGTCCTTGTCCAACCGCGCCACTGCGGCGGCCGCGACAATGCGGTCCATACGGGCTCGCGGGTCGATCGCGGGCGAATCGGGCGGTCGAAGGGCGAGCTGGGCGTCCAGGCCGAACGCCACGTTGTCGGCGAGCGTGTCCGAGAACAGAAACGGCTCCTGCGGAACGAACCCTATCGCCCCGCGAAGCACCGCGAGCGGGATGTCACGCACGTCGACACCGTCGATGAACACGGTCCCCGGCGGCGGATCGTGCAGACGGGCGAGCAGGCTGATGAGGGTCGACTTGCCGGATCCGGTCACGCCGACGAGCGCGATGGTTTGACCGGCCTCAATCGTCACCGAGACGTGATTGAGCACCGCTTCTCCGCCGTCGTAGCTGAACACGAGGTCGCGGAACTCTATGGTGCCACGGATCGTCGAGGTCGCCGAGGCATTGCGGATCTGCGTCCTCGGCTCCCGCTGCGTCCTCGGGTCCGTCTGCGGTTCCGTATCCCGTATCGCCGGAACCGTGTCCAGCACGTCCAGCATCCGCTTCCACGACGCCATACCGCGCTGCAGCATGTTCGTGACCCACCCGAACGCGATCACGGGCCAGCTCAGCATCGTCAGGTACGAGTTGAACGCCACGAACTTCCCGAGCGACAAGCGTCCGTTGATGACGTCGCGGCTGCCGAACCAGAGCGCGATCAACGCACCGAGCCCGAGGAAGAACGACATGCTGGGGAAAAACAAGCCCTGAATCATGACCAGCCGCCGGTTCCTCCGAAGGTACTCCGCATTCGACTCGCGGAACCGTTCGAGCTCGTGCGCCTCCTGGCGATACGCGCGCACGACCCTGACGCCCGACAGCGCCTCCTGCACGACCGCGCTGAGATCCGATAACTGCGCCTGAATCTGCTCGAATCGCTCGTGAATGGCGCTGCCGAAATACTTGACCGAGATGGAGACGAACGGCAGCGGGATCAGCGCCAGGAGCGTCAGCCGCGCGTCGATCGAGATCATCAGCGTCAGCGCGACGACCAGCGTCAACAGCGTGCTCGTCGAATACATGACCGCCGGCCCAATCATCATGCGCACCGCGTTGAGGTCGTTGGTGGCGCGCGACATCAGATCGCCGGTGCGACGGGTCTGGAAAAATCCGAGCGGCAGCGTCTGCAGGTGCGCGAAGAAGTCGTTCCGCATGTCGTATTCGATGTGCCGCGACGCGCCGGTGAGAATCCGCCGCTGCAGAAACAGAAAGACGCCGCTGACGACGCCGATCGCGAGCAGCAGGCCGCCGTAATCGATCAGCTTCGCGCGCGTGACGTCGGCTTTCAGATCGTCGATCGCGTAGCCGAGAACCCACGGGCCAGCGACGGCGACGCCCCGGGAGACGATGACGCAGCCGAGCCCCAGCAGGAAATCGCGCCGATAGTGAAGGGCGTAGCCCAGCAGCCGCCGAAACGAGGACATGATTCGAGTATAGCCCGCCCAAGCCCGCGCTCTTTCGCAGGCGGGCGAAGGCGGATAGAATTTCAGCCATGAACGCTCTGTACGTCCTCGTGCCGTCGCTGTGCATTCTGGCGATCGCCTATCGCTACTACAGCGCGTTCATCGCGGCACGCGTCATGTCGCTGGACGACTCGCGCATCACGCCGGCGCACACGAAATTCGACGGCCACAATTACTACCCGACGCGGCGATGGGTCCTCTTCGGCCATCACTTCGCGGCCATTACCGGCGCCGGCCCGCTCATCGGCCCCGTTCTCGCCGCTCAGTTCGGATACGCACCGGGATTGCTCTGGATCGTCGGAGGCGTCTGCATGGCGGGCGCCGTGCACGATTTCATCTCGCTGTGGGCCTCGACGCGGCGCGGCGGCCGTTCGCTGGCAGACATCGCTCGCACCGAGATCGGCCCGATTGCCGGAACCACCGGCGCCGTCGCCGTCCTGTTCATCGTCGTCATCGCGCTCGCCGGCCTCGGCTTGGCCGTCGTCAATGCGCTCGCCGAGAGCTCCTGGGGCACCTTTACCATCGGCGCCACGATCCCGCTGGCGATCCTCATGGGCTTCCACATGTTCAAGTGGCGCAAAGGCCACATCAAGGAAGCCACGATCGTTGGCGTCACCCTGATGCTGCTGGCGGTCATCGTGGGCAGGCCGGTCGCGAGCTCCGCCATCGGATCCTGGTTCCTGCTCTCGCGCCATCAGATCACGTTCGCGCTGGCGGCGTACGGATTCGCCGCGTCGGTGCTGCCGGTCTGGATGCTGCTGACGCCGCGCGACTACCTCAGCACGTTCATGAAGATCGGCACGATCGGTTTTCTGGTGATCGGCGTGGTCATCGTGCACCCGGCCCTCCAGGCGCCGGCCTTCTCACAGTTCGTCAGCGGCGGCGGACCGATCATTCCGGGCCCGGTGTTTCCCTTCGTGTTCATCACGATCGCGTGCGGGGCGATTTCCGGATTCCACTCCCTGATCGCGACCGGCACGACGCCGAAAATGATCGACAAGGAGAGCGACATCCGTCCGATCGGGTACGGGGCGATGCTGTTTGAGGGCGTCGTGGGCATCATGGCGTTCATTGCGGCCACGACCCTGCATCCGGGCGACTATTTCGCCATCAACGTCCCGCCCGCGGTCTTCAGCACGCTGGGCCTGTCGACCGTCAATCTTCCCGATCTGCAGGCGCAGGTTGGCGAGGTCGTCGTTGGACGCACGGGCGGCGCCGTATCGCTGGCCATCGGCATGGCCGACATCTTCAGCCGCCTGCCGGGGATGCGCGGCCTGATGGCGTACTGGTACCACTTCGCCATCATGTTCGAGGCGCTCTTCATCCTCACCACGATCGACGCGGGCACGCGTGTCGCGCGGTTCGTGCTCCAGGAATTCGTCGGCCGGGCATGGAAACCGTTCGCGCGGCCCGACTCGATCCCCGCCTCCGTCGTCGCGACCACGATCATCGTGGCCGCGTGGGGCTACTTCATCTGGACCGGCAGCATCAACACCATCTGGCCGATGTTCGGGATTGCGAACCAGTTGCTCGCCGCCGTCGCGCTCGCGGTCGGCACCACCATCATCATCAACATCGGCCGCGCCAGGTCTGCCTGGATCACGTTCGTCCCGCTCTGCTTCGTCTCGACAACGACGCTGACGGCGGGGTACATGAGCGTGCGCGACAATTTCTGGCCGCTGGCAGTTGGCGCGAACGCCGCCGCACACGTGCAGGGGTATATCGACTCGATCTGCACGGTGATCATGATGGCGTGCGTCGTGATCATCCTCGCCTCGGCCGCACGGCGATGGCTGCTGGTTCTCACGGGCCGGATTCCTGTCTTCGTCGAGGGATAGGGGCATCTTTGAATTGGGTGATTTGGTAATCTGGTAATCTGGTAATTGGAGTTCGATTACCAAGTTACCCAATTACCCGATTACCCGATTACCCGATTCCCATATGCCACCCACCCGTATATACGCGCTCGTCGCCGCCGCCACGTCGTTCGTGCTGCTCGCCGCGCCGGCGCGCGCACAGTTCCAACGGCGTCCACTGAACGATCCCGCCACCGGCGAGCAGTTTCACATCGAGGCGGCCGCGGGATTCTGGTACCCGACCGCCGAGGTATCGATTTCCAGCCAGTCGCTGGGCATCCTGGGCTCGACGATCGATTTCAAGAAAGACTTGGGACTGATGGACCGGCGCTTCCCCGAGCTGCACCTCGTCCTGCGGCCGGGCACGAAGCACAAATTCCGGCTGCAGTACATCCCCATCAAGTACGACCAGACCGCCGCGATCACGCGAGACATCATTTTCAACGGACAAAAGTATCGACTCGGACAACTGGTCACCTCCACGCTCGACTGGAAGGCGTACCGGTTCGGCTACGAATATGACTTCGTGACGGCCAACCGGGGGTTTGCCGGCCTCGTGCTGGATCTGAAGTACACCGATGTCACCGCGACGCTGATCAGCGCGTCGCTGAGGGAGTTCGACCGCGCGAAAGCGCCGATTCCGGCGGTCGGCGGCATCTTTCGCGTCTACCCGGTGCCGAACATCTCGATCACCGGCGAAATTTCCGGATTCAAGCTGCCGGACAAGCTCATCAAGAACACGACGGGGCACTACCTCGACGTCGATTTCTACGGCACGCTGAACTTCACGAACTACGTCGGCGTTCAGGTCGGCTACCGGTCCTTCGACGTCGGGTACGTCGTCGACACCGACACCGGGGCACTTACGCTGAAGGGGATGTACTTCGGGGTCGTGGCGCGGTACTAATCATTGAGCCTGAGCCACCACAAAGGACACGATGGACACGAAGGCATAATCCAACGCCCTTTCCTTTGTGTCCTTGGTGTCCTTCGTGGTGAGTCAGCGCTGAGACTAGCGAAGATTGACACCCACCGGCGCCAGCTTCTCCAACCGCCTATCCGCCTCGACGAGCGTCTCTTCGCGTTTGCAGTAGCAGAAGCGCAGCTTGGTCCTCCCGCGCGCGCTGTTGGTGTAGAAGCTGCTCCCGGGCACCGCGGCGACGCCCACGTCCTTCACCAGATACCGCGCGAACTCGACATCGTCGCTGAAGCCGAACACGCTGATGTCCGTCATGATGTAGTACGCGCCGTAGGGCTTGTAGCACGTGAAGTGATGGCGCTCGAGGACCTCGAGCAGGATGTCGCGCAGCCGGCGATACCTCGCCGCGAGATCGAGGTAGTACTGATCCGGCAGGCCGAGCGCGACGGCTCCGGCCTCCTGAAGCGGCGCGGGCGCGCCGACGGTGAGGAAATCGTGAACCTTCCGGATCGCGCCCGTCAATGACGGCGGCGAGATGCTCCAGCCGACACGCCAGCCGGTCACGCTGTAGGTTTTCGACAGGCCGTTGATCGTGACCGTCCGGTCCGCCATTCCCTCAATCGTCGCGACCGGCACGTGCCGGTGCCCGTCGTAGAGGATGTGCTCGTAGATCTCGTCCGAGATCGCGATCGCGTCCCATTTCCGGCACAGGGCGGCAATCGTCTCGAGCTCCTGGCGCGTGAACACCTTGCCGGTCGGGTTGTTCGGCGTGTTGATGATGATCGCTTTCGTCCGGTTGTTGAACGCCGCGGCAAGCTCGTCGGGATCGAAGGTCCAATCTGCCCCGAGCGGCGTCGAGGGGTCGGGTTCGTGCAACGTCACGTAGCGGGGCGTGGCGCCGGAGAGAATCGCGTCCGGGCCGTAATTCTCGTAGAACGGCTCGAACACCACGACCTCGTCTCCCGGATCGATGATGGCCATCATGGTCGATATCATCGCCTCGGTGGATCCGCAGCAGACGGTGACCTGCTCGTCGGCAGCGATGGGGAGGCCGTACCGCCGGGTGAACTCACGCGCGACCGCGTCACGCAGCGGTGGGGCGCCCCACGTGACGGCGTACTGATTGACGTCGGCGTTGATCGCGGCGATCGCCGCGTCCTTGACTGCCGCGGGCGCGGCGAAATCCGGAAAACCTTGCGACAGGTTCACACCGCCGTGCAAGTCGTTGAGCCTCGTCATCTCGCGGATGACCGACTCGGTGAATTGCGTCGCCTTCTTCGATCCGATCAGTTTGGACATGACACGCTCGACTACGTCTTCTTCCTTTTCGGCGCGGCGTTTTTCTTCGGCGCCGGTGCGGCCCTGGCCGGCTTCGCTGGAGGCGGGGCCACGGTTGCGGTCGCCGGTGCCAGGTCCGCCACGACATCTGGGACGCTCGCATCAGAGGCGTACAGACGCCGATAATCTTCCGCGGTGCCGAGAATCTTCTTCACGTACAACTGCGTCTGCGGATACGGAATATCGTCGATGAACTCGTCGCGCGGGATGCCGGGACGCTCCATTATCCACCGGTGGACCGCCCGCTCGCCGGCGTTGTAGCTCGCGAGCGCGAGATGGACGTCGCCGAATTCCTTGATCTTGTCGGCGAGATACGCCGTCCCCATGTGCACGTTCGCCTCCGGATTGGTGAGGAGACTCGACGTGTACTTCAGCTTCAGGCGCCGCGCGTACTGCTTCGCGGTCGATGGCAGCAGCTGGCTGAGGCCATAGGCGTTCGCGTACGACCTGATGTCGTGGACGAAGGTCGATTCCTGCGCAATCAGGGCCGCCACGAGGTACGGATCGAGGCTGTACTGGGCCGCGTACTTGCGAATGAGGTCCCAGTATCCGAGCGGGAACACGACGGCGAGGACATCTTTCGGAAGATCCTCCCCGCCGGCCGCCATGTATTGGGGATACGCGCGCTTCATCGCGTTGATGGCGCCGCGTAACAGGTTGAACTGCTCGGTTCCTGTTGCCGATCGACTCTGCTGACTGTAAATCCACGCCAGCGTGGCCTGAATCACCGGCGAGTCGCCCCACGCTTTCTGCGCGTAGTGGAGCTCATCGATCGCCTGGTCGTAGAGGTCGAGGACCAGAAGCGCGCGCACGATCGCTTCGTTCGGCGGAACGGCGGCTCGAGGCGCCGCTTCGTCCATGACGAGGCGGCGGTCCGGTGGGAGGAGTCCCCTGTCGGCGAGACGCCGGGTCGCGAGGCGCCCGTAGTACGTATTCAAGTAGTCGGTCGCCGCGAGCGTGTAGCGCGCCTCGGCCAGCGCGGTTTCCTTCAGCGCGTCATGCGCGCGGCCGGACCAGTACAGCCAGCTCGGTCGATAATCTGACCGCGGAAAATCTGACGCGGCCTTCTCGAAGAAGCGCGCAGTGTCGGCGTAGGTGCCGTGCTTGTAGGCCAGCCATCCAATCTTCCACGCCGCACGCTCGGCGTACTGGCCGGTTGGAAACCTCGCGTAGAGCTCCCGAAACGTCTCACCGGCCTGGTCGTCCTCGTCTTGGACAATCTGGTAGGTGGCGAGGCTGTTGAGCGCGTCCTCGGCCCAGCTCTGTTTGCCGAAGTCGGCGATCACGCGCCGCAGGGTGCTCAGGTATCCGTCGGTGTCCCCAAGATCTTTCCTGGCGAGAGCGTGAAAGAAGAGTACCTCCGCCCGACGCGAGGCGTGCTCGAGATAGGGTCGCAGCCCGTCTCTCGTGTTGCGTGGCCGCTTGAGGAAGTAATCACACTCGGCCATGCGAAGGTCGACGCGCTCCCGGTCGTCGTCCTGCGCGGCGTTGCGCAGGGTCTCGAGCTCGTTTCGCGCCTGGCCGTACCGCTTGGCGCCAAACAGCCGATCGGCGCGATCGAGTCCGAGCTTGTACCGCTGGCTGTCCGGCGCGATCGGACCACTTTCCAGATACGCACCCGCCGACGGTGACAATTCGCTGAACGGATACTCGTAGTACAAACGCGCGAACGCGCCGCTCGCTTTTTTGTCGTCGCCTGATGCTTTCGCCGCCCGTCCCATCCGCATCAGCACTTCATCGGGCGCCGTTGTCTTCATGTTCGAGAGCCGCTCGAAGATTTTCAGCGCGGCGGCATGGTCGGCGAGCGCCTCGTCGCACTCCGCCTCGCGCAGGGCGGCGGCTTCGGCGAGGTATCCGATGATCTCGCGGGTCTGAAGCGTCTGGAACGTACGGCAGGCCTGCTCGGGACGGCCCAGTCGCAGCTCCGCGAGACCTTTGTAGTACTCGGCGTACTGGCCGAGCCATCCCTGGCCGAGCGCCGGCTGGGAAAGAATCGGCAGCGCCTTCGCGAAGTTGCCGTCGACTTCGAGCTTCACCGCGAAGGCAAGCTCGTTGAGCGTCCCGGCCGGCGTCTTGCGGCCGTCCGTCGGTGCGAGCCAGAGCTGTGAGAGCTCGCGCGGCAGAGGCGGATGATTGGTCGGCAGCAGCACGGCCGTCGTCAGCGCCGGCGCAGGCTGCTGCGCGCGCGGCCCGTAGGCCATCGTCAGCAGCGCGATGGTCGCGGCGAGAAGCGTGGTCCTTTTCACTTCAGTTTGCTGTAGGGCACGGCCTTCAGGCCGTGCCCTACAGTGTCTCCACCGGCTGTCCGAGCAGGCTCGCGTCACCGTTTGCCAGCGTGCGCACCAGCTCGTCGTGGAAATGGTCGCTGTGCTCGCGAAGCGCCGGGGGCACGCGCTCGTCGTAGAGCACCCGCGCCCGCGCGATTTCCCCACCGAGCCGCGTGGCGAGATCGCGCTCGCGGCGTCCGGCGACCACCGCGGCTTCGTGGTACAGCTTGATTTCGGACACCAGCAATAACGCGTACCGGCGGGCCGCCTCGTCTTCGTCGTTCTGAGACGCTCGCGACACCGTCGCGACCTGGGATGCGCGGTGAGGTAACGCGTCCGGCCGCTTGGAGAGCATGCGCATCGCCTTGATCGCGGTCGTCGCCTCGAGACAGCGCGCCGCGTGCCGCGCCAACAGCTCGAGCGCGTCGGGCCACGTGGGCGCTGAGGCCTCCTGATCTTCTTCGTCGCTCGTTCCTCGATCGGCGTACAACACGGCGACCGTTTCGCCGCCCATCGTCACCGGTACGGCTGCGCATTCGCGGCCGCCAGGCAACGCGGCAAAGACGGGCGCCGCCACCGTCCCGGATGCATCCGACGAAACGGCCATGCTCGTCCGCACCGCTTCCGCGATGAGGCCGCCTTCTTCGAGTGAAACAATCACCGTTGATCCGACATCGAAGGCCGGACCGAATCCGATGAACCGCCAGCCGCGCAGCTCGCCGGTCCCCGCCAGCAGCACGGCGACGCGCGGCGCTTCGCGACTCGCGCAGCTTGCCAGCGTGTCCAGAATATCGGTGAGCGACCGCCCGCCATCGAGCGCACGGATGGCCTCGACGAGCCGTTGGCTCGCCGCCAAATCGGCGGATCGGCGCTCCCCGCGCGAGGTGGCCATCGCCGCCTCGACCATCTCGCGCGATCGCTGCTCTACCTGCTTTTCCGCCTCCTCGCGAGCGCGTGCTTCAGCCGCGGCCACTTCGGCGACGAGGCGCGCCTCCGCTTCGCGCTGGGCTTCGGTCGACGCGCGTGTCGCGGCCTCGTCGACGGCGGTTTCACGCGCGGTCCGAGCGTGCACGGCGAGATCGGCGGCGGTTTCCTTCAGCTCGCGCGCGATATCGTCGCGAAGCCGATCGGTCAGCGTGTCGAAGACTTGCTGGAGCTGGTCGTCAAAGGTCATACGGTCGGCATGGTGCTCAGGCCGCGCGATCGACGGATCAATCCCGGACAGTTCGGATTATGCGGGCGGCGCACGGCCGAAGTCAAGGTCGGCAGGCGGGACAACTCCAAGCAGGAGAATGAGTTGACGTTGCTTGGCGAGCGGCGTACAATACAGATCGTCAGATCGCGAGTTCTTCCGCCAAGCGGTTCCCAACATGGGGGCGACACGGCTTCGACGGGGGTAAAGACTCGTGGGATGCATGCCGAGCGCCATCGCCTCGTAAATCCGGTGGAACACAACGTAACTGCGAACACGCAGCTCGCTCTCGCTGCTTAATCAAGTAGCGACGTCCACCTCGTCCTCGCCTGTGGGATGGGACTGGATGTCATAAATGCAGGCTGGTCGCCGCGCGGGGCTCCGACGCGTGGCGACGAGACACTCTGGAGCTAGCGGGTCCACGGTTTCCGTCGCTCTTCGACGTGGATTGCGAAACTTCAAGAGCGGCTACGCATGTAGACGCCTGCGATGAGGTGCTCTCGGACGCGGGTTCGACTCCCGCCGCCTCCACCATACCTAAACATGCGAATCCAAAGACTTTAGCGGATTCGCATTTCTCGCTGTACCTGTTTTGTACCAAAACCAGCCGTAGACTGGGCCCGTGCTCACGATCTACCGCCGGCACTCGGAAGATTGCCAGCATTTCGGAAAGCCGAGGAACGCGCGCGGCGCGCGCGGGTGCGCCTGCCCGATCTGGGTGCAGGGTTCGCTTCGCGCATGGGACCCGATCCAGAACGAGCGCGTCTTC
>JAHFUI010000007.1:0-3116 GCA_023265175.1 Acidobacteriota bacterium | reverse complement strand
CCGCGAGCCCCAACCGCAATTCGACTTTGTCGAACGTAACGATTGGTTTGACCTTTCGGCCTTCGCCCCTTTCTAGCCGCACCAAGCCATAGCGCGCCATCGTGTGCAGAGTGCGCGAGAGGTTACTTTTCGCGCGCCCGCTCGCCACCGCGAGCGCATCGATGGAAACAGGGCGCCGCGTAGCGATGAGCGCCAGCAACTGGCGGTTTCGCTCCGACAAGACCTTGGCGAAACTCTCGACCGACGTGAACCAAATGTCGGGATCGCCGGCCGTGCGCCGTCGACGCCCCGCCACCACATCACAGGTGTAGCGTGCGATGACATCGCGCGGCGCAATGCCAACCCTGAGCGTCTTCTTCATTCGATGCCCTCTCGCTTCAACATGTTCTCGACCTCGCGCCAGAAGTCGTCAAGCAACGTTTCGGCGTCCCGGTAGACATAGCCCCGCACCGAATCGCCACGATGCACATGATCGCGTACCGCTGACGACCGACCGGCGGGGCCGCTCGTCAGCCGGACCGCATGCGCGTTGTCGATTCCGAACACGCGACGTCCCGCCGGATCGTGCAGTGTCAATGTGTAAGTGACTCCATGCGGCCGAGAGTTGTCCACCGGCACGCGCTGCGCGATGATCTTCACCCAGAAGCCACCGCCGACCTCGGCCAGAAAGCCGTCGAGATCGAGGAGCCTTTCGAGACCCTCGTCCCGGCGCCTCATCTGGATAATATATCAGACACTGATAACTCCAGCCAGGCTCGTCGAGGAGCGATTTGATGCGCCGGCCGCTCGGTTCCGGAGGGCCTTGCCAGCCGCGGTACACTGGCCCGCGCATCGGACAGTCTGTCGCGCAGTGAAACGATCAATGTTTTCGCGGCCAAATCACATACGGACGTGGGGGCGGGAGTTCCGCCGCCTCCACGAACGCGCGACGTGGCGATCGTCGGTCGATCAGCGGTCGATCCGGCTTACGGCTGAGCTGTACCTGATTTGTACCTTCGAATGTACCGTCGCGGTGGACTCGATCGACGAGACCGAGAGAGCGGTTCTCGCCAACGGCGGCACGATTGTCATGCCGCGATCGGTGATCGTGGGCGTGGGAACCCTGATGTTCTTTCAGGACCCCGAAGGCAACGTGTTTGGCGCGATGCAGTACGACAAGCGCGCGGAGTAGCCGCGATTAAGCCGCGATTACTTCCTCGTCGCGGCCCCTTCGGCGGCCTTCTCTTCGGCGCGGGCGGCGCTGAGGATGTTCTTCAGCCCGTAGTTGCCCTCGTGACACGCGTACTCGAAGGGCTGCTGGCTTGCATCCTTCTTCGTCAGGTTCATCGCGAACGTCCAGGGTCTCGTCCACGTCGTCGGATCGTTGACCGTGACGGACCATTCCACCGTATCGGGCGCGATCGGCTTGAACCGTTCGATCAAGCGTAGCGCGTCGGGGTTCGCGTTCCGGTACGCGGTCTGATCTTTGAAATTCGTGGTCTCGATCACGAGCGTGTTGCCCTCGAAATGACCGCGTGCGTCACCCATGTACTCGCGGATGGTCGATCCGACGTGCGAACGCCCATCGAGCGGGATGACGCGGGTCTCGTTGACCATCTCGTAGCGAATCGCCACGAACCCGGGTCCCTGGTGGATCTGATACGCGTTGCCGTAGATCGCCGGCATCATCGATCCGGGAAGACCGCGCGTGATGCACCGATCGTACAGGCTGCGCTCTTCGTAGGAATCGGCCGGTCCGCGTCCGGCGGCCGGGCCACGCCCCGCGAGCCGCCGTGCCTCGGCGCGCGCGGTCGCCCGGGCCTGCGCTTCCGGAGTCGTCGGCGGAATCTTCCCGTCGGCCGGGTCGGTCACGAGCCAGGCGCGGCTGTTGTTGGCGTCGAAGTTCTCGAACCAGTGCACGGGGTTATGGATGCCGGGGGCGCCCCCCAGCTGCGGCGCGCGCTCCAGCGCCTGCTGGTTCCGCTCCGCGCGAAGGTCGACCAGCTCTTCCTCGCTGACGTCTTCCAATTTCCGTCCCTCGAATTGATTGGGGCGTTCGAATGGAATGTTGCTCTCGTCGTTGTTCGTGAATACGCCCGAGACGTCGGGATCGCCCCACGGCGTGCGGGGCGGTGCATAGGTCTTCGTCTTCGCGGAAAATTTCGGCGCGGCGGTTTGTCCCGCGACCGGTACGGATGCCGCCATTGTCACGACGGCCGCCAGAGTCCCCATCGACATCACAAATCGCTTCGTCATCTGAAATCTCCCTTCGCGTCCCGCCGCACGTAGCAACGCCGAATTATACCCCTCAACAAGGGGTACGGCCCCTTTTTCGGCCCCTTTTTGGCTCTACAATAGCTGCCATGGAGCGACGAGATCTGCTCGAAATGTTCGGCGTGACGATGCTGGTGGGGGTGCAGGCTCCGGCGGGACAGGCGCCGCAGGGACAAGGTCGCGGTGGTGGGGGCCGCGGTCAGGTCGATCCGGGCCCGCCGATTACCGATACGCCTGCCGCCTCGCGCGCGAAATTCAACGGCCTCTACAAGCTGGTCATCTATCAGCCGCACGGTGACAACCCTGTCGGCCGGATCTACTACGATCTCAGTGGACGCATGGGCGCCATGCTGCATCCGCCGGGACGCAAGCCGCTTCCCGCCAGTCCCACCGTCGACGATTATCGGGAGATGAATCGCGGCCTGATTGCGTATTACGGAACCTACGACGTGGACGAAGCCACGCACCGCGTCGTCCACCATCTCGAGGCAGCGTCGAATCCGGCGTGGATCGGCACCGACTTCATGCGGTGGTACTCGATTGAAGGCAACCGGCTCAGTCTGCGCACGAGCCCGACGTCCACTTCGCCGCTCGTGTGGGAACGGCTGGCGGAGAAATAAATCTGATCATTTGATTATCTGGTCATCTGGTTATCTGGGCATTGATCTCGTTATTGACCGTTCAATGACCAAATCAATAACCAAATAACCAAATAACCAAATAACCAGATAATATGCGTCTCATCCTGTTGCCGCCATGCACGTCAGAGATCTCTTCGATTTGTCGGGCAAGGTCGCGCTCGTCACCGGCGGATCGCGCGGGCTTGGCCTCGAGATCGCCAGCGGCCTCGGCGAGGCTGGCGC
>JAHFUI010000084.1 GCA_023265175.1 Acidobacteriota bacterium | reverse complement strand
GACACAACGGCCGCACCGCGTCTGGTGCTGCGCGGCTTTATCATGATGGGCGGCCTCGTCATCAAGCCCTGAAAGGGCCTGTGAAGACAATGTCCATTGAAGCACGGCCCGCCGTCACACCACAGCTCGTGATCGGCATCCTCATCATGCTCTTCGGGATCGTGCTCACGCTCGACACATTGCACATCCTCGACGCCGACCACACGCTCCGGCTCTGGCCGGCTGCTCTGATCGTGTTGGGCACCTGGTTGCTCACGCAGAAGAACGATCCGAGGGCCCGGTTCTGGGGCTCCTTCTGGCTGTTCGTCGGCATCTGGTTGCTGCTCAACACGCTGGGGCTGGTGGCCGTCGGTTTCTGGGAGCTCGTCTGGCCGGTCGCGATCATCTGGTTTGGTCTGCACCTCATCAAGCAGACGCTCCGGCGCGGTCGGTCGTCGACCGACGCGAGCGACACAAGCCGGCTCACCGACTGGATTCACACACGATTTACCTCTGGAACGGGCGCAGGCGGAACAGTCACGCTCTTCGCCGTGATGGGTGAAAGCAGGCGGAGCGTCAACGAGCCGTTTCGCGGCGGCGAGATGACCGCTGTCATGGGCGGCTGCGTACTCGACCTTCGCCAGGCGACGATGGCGCCCGGCGAAGAGGCCGCCATCAACGTCTTCGCCCTGATGGCCGGACACGAGATTTGGGTGCCGAGTGGTTGGACCGTGGTGTCCCAGGTCCTGCCCATCATGGGTGGCGTCGACGACAAGCGGCTTCCGACGCCGGAGCCTGCGGCGCTTCCGACGGGAGACGCCCGGCCCCGCCTGCTGCTGCGCGGCGTTGTCATGATGGGCGGCCTCGTCATCAAGAGCTGAGATGCACCCGATTCTGGGCGAGCGGCGCCGGCTCGTCATCTATCTGCTGGCGTTTCTTCTCGTTGGCCTTCTGCTGGTCGTCGGGCTTCGCGGCGGCAGCACGTGGCTCGCATCAATCGTCTTCTTTCTGCCGCTGAGCGTCGCGTACGGATTCATCAGCCTGTCAGCGTGGTACGTCTGTCGTGCGTTTCCCGTTCACGCGAACGCCCGACCGGGGAACATCGTGGCCGTCCATGTGGTGGCGGCCGCGGTGGCCAGCCTCATGCTGGTGGCGATCGGATTCGCCTGGGCGACCGCGGTCGACTCGCTCGCCGATTTGGAAGCCGGCCGCCTCTTTACGGAGCAGCGCGCGCTGCTGTTCATCATCGGTGCGCTGCTCTTCTGGCTGGCCGCGGTCTTCCACTATCTCCTCATCGCGTTCGAAGCGTCGCGCGAAGCCGAAACGCGGGCTCTCGAGCTGAGCCTGTTGGCGCGCGAAGCGGAGCTCAAAGCGCTGCGCGCGCAGATCGACCCGCATTTCATCTTCAACAGCCTGCACTCCATCAGCGCGTTGACGTCGATCGACCCGGCTGCCGCGCGGCAGATGTGCCTCCTGCTCGCCGACTTCCTGCGGGAGACGCTGCGTCTCGGCTCGAACAGTCGAATCTCGCTGGCCGACGAGTTCGCCCTCGCGGAACGGTTCCTGGCCATCGAGCAAGTGCGGCTCGGATCGCGCCTGCAGGTGACGCGCGACACCGATCCCCTGGCCACCGAGTGCCTCGTGCCGCCGCTCCTGCTGCAACCGCTGGTCGAGAACGCCGTCGTCCACGGCGTCGCGCAGCTCGTCGACGGCGGGACGATCAGGATGGCCGCGAGCCGCGACGGCTCGACGGTGACGATCACCCTCGAGAACCCGTGCGATCCCGATCGCTCGCGCTCGCGCGGCGTGGGCCTCGGGCTCGATCTGCTCAGGAAGCAGCTCACGACGCAGTTCGGTGTATACGACGCGGTACACGCCAATGAGGCCTCCGGGCAATTTCGCGTGGAAGTGCGGCTTCCGGCGGTCACCGCATGAGCCTCCCGAGCGAAGCAGAAGACATGGACAAGATTCGCGTCGCGGTGATCGACGACGAGGAGCTGGCGCGCCGGATTCTGCGCGAGCTGCTGGCCGCGCACTCGGATGTCGAGATCGTGGCCGAGTGCGCCAATGGCTTTGAAGCGGTGAAGGCCTCGGCCGAGCTCACGCCCGACCTGTTGATCCTCGACATCCAGATGCCGAAACTCGACGGCTTCGACGTGTTGGAGCTCGTGGGCGGCAAGACCCCGGTGATCTTCGTGACCGCCTACGACAGCTATGCCATTCGTGCGTTTAAGATTCACGCAGTCGATTACCTGCTGAAGCCGTTCAGCGCGGAGCGTCTGGCCGAAGCGCTCGGTCGCGCCCGCGAACGGATTCGATCGCGCGAGGGTCCGCCCGTTCGCGACCTCCTGTCCACGGCCAGAACCGATCGCAAACCGATCCAGCGGGTTCTCATCCGCGACCGCGCGGACGTGCACGTGATTCCGGTCGAGACGATCGACTACGTCGAGTCGCAAGACGACTACGTCGCGGTCAAGAGCGGAGGCCACAGCTACCTCAAAGAACAGACGATGGCCGACCTCGAGGCGCTGCTCGACCCACGGGCGTTCGTGCGGATCCATCGACGGTACGTGCTGAACCTGGCCCGACTGGCGAGAATCGAGCTCGCCGTCACCGACAGCCGGATCGCCATCCTGACCGACGGCACCGAGCTTCCCATCAGCCGCACGGGCTACGCGCGGCTTCGTGAGCTGCTGTAGATTCTTGGCACGGAGGAACCTGCATGCCCCGGGCGAGGTTCGCCACCATGCGGACGCTATTCTAGGCTTTCATGTACGTGAAGCCGTGTTCCTGCGCGATGCCGATCGCCATGACGTGCGCGGGCACGAGCCGGACGCCGGGGTTCAGGCCGGCGACGAGGTCGGCGCGCACGTCCGCAACAGGTATCTGCGACCCCTGGGCCAGTTCGCGTGCGATTGCGCCGAGCGCGACGTTGCACTGCCAGAACACCGTGCCCGAGGCCTGAAGGGCCTTGACGCTCACCGCGCCGCCATCCGACAGGAAGATGTTGCGCACGGAGGGCTGCTTCGTCTCGGGATCCGTGATCTTCCACCGCTCGCCGATCTTGTACTTCTGCCACACCGCGTCCGAGGCGTTCATCGGGAATCCAGCCCGTGAGCTCCCGACGGCCGTGTTGATGTCGGGGAACTGCAGGCCGAACACGTCGCGGTACGCATCGAGGTAGTTGCGCACGAAGCGCAGCGGACGCGTGTCGTTCGTCACATCGAACGTGCCGTAGTCGTACATCTGCTTGTGCTTGCCCTTGAGCTGGTCGAACCAGGTGAGATCCCACTCGCCCGCGGCAGCGCCTGCCGGCGCCTGCGCGGCAAGCTGCCCGTCGAGCGCCGCAAGGCCGGCGGCAGAGGCGAGCAGGGAAACAAACGAGCGGCGGTTGTGCAGCGAAGACATGATGGCACTCTCTTTCGGCCCGCAGTGTAGCGCCGCGGCGCCAGACGTGCAATCCGTCCGCGCGAACGCGTCAGGGGTACTTGGCGGTGATGTAGTTGTGGAGCTGCTGAATCGTCTCTTCCTGTTCGGAGAGAGCCCACTTCACCAGGTCGCCGATGGAGACAATTCCGAGGAGTGTGTCGCCTTCCATGACCGGCAGATGACGGATGCGGTTCCTCGTCATGACCTCCATGCACTCGTCCACCGTGTGGCTCAAGGTCACGAAAATCACCGGGCTCGTCATGATCTCATCGACGAGAGTCGTCGCGGACGATTTTCCCTTGAGGATGACCTTGCGGGCGTAATCCCGCTCCGAGATGATACCGACCAGTTTGCCTTCAGAAACCACGAGCAGGGCCCCGGCGGCTTTCTCGGCCATCATTTTGATGGCCTCGTACACGGTCTGTCGTGGCGTGACAGACCAGACGCCGCTTACCTTTCGCTTCAACACCGACCCAATCGTGCCGCTCAGTTCAAGCATATTGACGCGACCTCTCCGGCAACAGGTCTTGGATGCGGCGGCATTGCCCCGACGGTGTCTCCTCGGCCCGGATAATAACGCTGCGCGGGATGCAGGTCAAACATTCCGGACCGGAAAGATCGGCCGTTACGGTCGCGCCGGCGACTGCGCGGAAGTGGCGACGACAGGCGGCGCCGATCCTGCTGGTCCAGCCTCCTGCAGTGATTCGAAGTCGACCAACGCCAGATCGTAGGCGAGGATGGCGCCCAGCTCGTTGGTCTTCGCCTGGGCGAGATCCCGCTGCGCCTGAATCACGAGGAAGCTCGTGGAGAGCCCCACGTCGAGCCGCTTTTGTTCGGCATCGGTGCGCTGTTCCGCCAGCTCCCGCGCGGCGCGGGTCGTCAGGATGCGCTTGGCGTTCATCTCGATCTTCCAGCCCGCGTCGCGCACCTGCTGAATGACGCGCGCTTCGGCGCTCGTGAGCCGCTGCCGCGCTTGCGCGGTTTCCAGGCGGGCCCGCACGTAGTTCGCTTCGTCCGCACTCTGGCCAATGGGATAGGAAACGCTGAGGCCGACCGACCACGTCGGGTAGTCGCGCCCGAATATCTGGCCCAAGACCGATCCGAAGCCGGTTACGGTTCCGGATCCCACGATGGCGCCGGGAAAACCGGGGGACCGCAGCACCTGTGTCCCTCCCAGACCGCTCGCCTGATAGCTCGCGTTCACGCGCACGTCCGGCAGCCGCTGATTGCCCGCGTAGGTGACGCCCGTCTGCGAGTTCTCGATATCCTTGCGCGCCCGCGCGAGATCGGCGCGATCGCGCACCGCGTTGGCGACGGCCGCGTCGAGATCCGGCGAGGCGATGCCGGCGGGCGGCGGGTCGATCGGCTCGATGTTGACGGTCCACGCGTCACGCTCGGTCGTATCGAGGATCAGCAGACGCAAACGGTCTTCGGATTGCTTGACCGCCGTCTGTGCCACGATGAGCTGTTCTTCATCGGCGGCGGCCTCCGCCTGCGCGGACACGAGGTCGAGCGGCGGCGACTGTCCGACATCGACTTTCGCTTTGTTCACCCGCGCGAGCTCCTGGGCCAGATCGAGCGCCTTCTGCCGCGCCTCCACGTTCCCCTTTGCCGCGACCAGATTCCAGTAGGCGGCCTTCACGTTCGCGACCATGCGCACGACGCTCTCGCGCAACCGCGTGTCCGCGATGTCGCGGTTGGTGCGGCTCGTCAAGAGCTGCTGTCGGGCCGTGTCGATGAAGAAATCCCGGAGGAGAGGCTGCGACAGGTTGATCGAGAGCCCGGACTGGAGCTGCGGGTTGTAGCTGTTCAGGAAGCTGTTGCTGTCGGTGTGCGTCGCGCTCCACGAGACGTTGTACGCGGTGCCGAGCCACGGCAACCGCTGGCTGAGGCCGGCGCCGGACGTGACGACGTCGTTCTGCGTCGGCGCCGGCGTGAGAAAACCGGCTGGCGGCAGGAGCTGACTGTTGTGAAGCACGTTGGTGTTGAACGACGGCTTGAACGCCCCGGCAGCGACCGCGATCCGCGTATCGCTGATCTGCGGATCCAATCGGTCCGCTTTCAAGTCCGGGTTGTGCTCGAGCGCGAGCCGGACGGCTTCGTCAGCCGTCAACCGCAGCGTCGCCGGGATCTGGCCGGATGCAGTCGTGGCCAGTCCGGTCAGGATGAAAGAGACGAGAAGAGTTCGTCGCATTAGAAACGCGCCTCTGCGACCGTGACCGGCAGGGCACGGTCTTCAGACGGTGCCTTCCTGAACAGCCGCACCTTCGCCGCGTCGTCGAACAACGAATACGCGACCGGGGTGACAAGCAGCGTCAACAGCAACGCCAGCGATTGGCCGCCGAAGACGACGAATCCGATGGCGTGGTTCGTGCCGGAGCCGATCCCGGTCGAGACGATCAGCGGAATCATGCCGGCGACGAACGCCAGCGTCGTCATCAGAATCGGCCGCAAGCGATCGCGGCTCGCCTGCACAATCGCCTCGTGCGTGGTCAGACCGCGTGCCTTCAACTGATTGGCGTGGTCGATCTGCAGGATCGAGTTCTTCTTCACGACGCCGAAGAGCACCAGCAGCCCGAGCGCCGAGAGGATGTTGAGCGACTGCTTGAAGATGATGATCGACAGCAGCGCAAAGGGAAGCGTCAGCGGCAGCGACAGCAGGATCGTGATCGGATGCAGCCACGACTCGAACTGGGCCGCCAGAATCAGATACATGAACACCAGCGACATCAGGAAGGCGAGCACGAAGTTCTGCCCGGCGCGCCCGAGCTCCTTCGATCGGCCTGCCAGCCCGCCCTGGTAGTCGCCGCCGGCGTTGAGCCGCTGGAACTCGCTCAGCATCGCGTTCTGGACTTCGGCCTGCGACGCAGTCGGCAGGAGGTTGCCGTACACCGTGACCTGCCGTTGCCGCGCCGACCGGCTGATCTCGGACGGGGCAGTGCCGGGCGTGAAGCTCGCGACGTTATCGAGAGCCACGCTTCCCAGCTTCGACGAGGGGACGGTCATGGCCGCGATGGCTGCCTCGGTCGTTCGATTTTCCGCCCGTGCGCGCAAGTGCACTTCGTACTGCTCGCCGCCTTCGTTGTACGTCGTCACCTGATCGCCGCCCACGAGCAGGCGCAGCGCCTCGGCCGCGTCGCCAATCTGCACGCCGAGGTCGGCGGCCTTCGGCCGATCGATCTGCACCGACAGCTCCGGCTTGCCCACGTTCAGCGACGTGTCGAGGTCGACGACGCCGGGCATCGATCTGGCGCGGTCGGCCAGTTGCTTGCTGATCTGCTCGAGGCGCTTGAGGTCCGGCCCGCGGACGACGAACTGGACATCCGCATTCTGCGCGCCGCTTCCACCGATATTCGCCACCTGCTGCACCGACGTCCGCAGGTTCTTCGAGAGAGGAGGCAGGATCTCGTTGCGCACCATCTCCATGATCGCGAACTGTTCCCGCTTGCGCTCTTCGATCGGCTTGAGCCGCACGTAGATGCTCGACGAGTTGCGCGTGCCTGCCGAGTCGCCCGAGACGGTCACGAGCGTGTAGGCCACTTCTGGCGTGCGCTGCCTGACGGCGTTCGCCACGCGGTTCGTGACGACTTCTGTCGATTCCAGGCTGGTGCCTTCGGGCGCCCGCACATTGATCTCGAACTCCGATTGATCGTCCTGCGCCATGAAGTTCTTGTTCACGAACATGAAGAGCGGCACGCTCGAGAGCAGCACGAGCACGGCCACTCCGGCCACGACGGCGCGGTGCGCCATCGACCACTCGATCAGCCGCGTGTAGAAGACGTCGATCGCGTGGAAGAACCTCGAGTTCTTCGACGAGTGCTTGTCCCTGCCGTGCGGCTGGACCTTGAGCCATCGAGCCGACAGCATCGGCGTCAGCGTGAAGCTGACCAGCAGCGACACCATGATCGCGAAGGCCATCGTCAACCCGAAGCTCTCCATGAAGCGGCCGACGATGCCGCCCATAAACGCCACGGGCACGAAGATCGCGACGAGCGACAGCGTGGTCGCCAGGACGGCCAGGCCGATTTCCTCGGTCGCCTCGACCGCCGCCTGGAACGGCGTCCGGCCCTTTTCCTCTATGAAGCGGTAGATGTTCTCGAGTACCACGATCGCGTCGTCGATGACGATGCCGACCGCCAGCGTCAGCGCCAGCATGGTCAGCATGTTGAGGGTGAAGCCCTTGTACCACAGGAGGCCGAACGTCGCGACGATCGAGGTCGGAATCGCGATCGCCGCGATGATCGTGGACCTCAGGTTGCCCAGAAACAGCAGCACGACGAAGGCCGCGAGAATCGAGCCGACGATGAGATGCTCTTCGACGTTGTGGATCGACGCCTCGATGAACTCGGATTGATCGCGGACGATGCGGGCCTCGAAGCCGGGGGGCAGGTTTGCCTTCAGTTCCTCGAGCCGTGCTTTCACGTCCTTCACCACGGCGACCGCATTCGTGCCCGACTGACGTCTGACGTTCAGGAGCACGGTGCCCTTCCCGTCCACGTTGGCGATGGTCGCGACGTCGGCCTCGCCGTCTTCCACCTGCGCGACGTCACCGATGCGGACGGGATGGCCGTCCTTTTCCCGAATGACGATGTCGTTGAACTCGGCGACGCTCTGAATGCGTCCGCGCGTCCTGAGCGTCAGCGATTGCGGGCCCTGATCGACGCGGCCGCCGGGAATCTCGACGTTCTGCGCCGGAAGCGCCCGGGAGACGTCGGTCACCGTCAGGTTGTAGGCGCGCAGCCGATCCGCGTCGAGCCAGACGTTGATCTGCCGCTGACGGCCGCCCAGCAGGAACACCTGGCCGACGCCGCCGACGCCCTCCAGTTGACGGCGAAGGACCTTGTCGGCGTATTCCGTGATGTCGCGCGTGGGCTTGTTCGCGCTGAGGGCGATGCTCAAGACCGGCGCGGAGTCCGGATCCTGCCGGTCGACGCGCGGCTGCTGAATCGTCCGTGGAAGCCGCGGCAGCACGCCGTTCACCTTGTCCCGAACTTCCTGCGCCGCGACGTTGGTGTCCTTGTCCAGCGTAAAAGTGAGGATGACCTGCGACACGCCTTCCGAGGAGACCGATCGCAGCTCGTCGATGCCGGAGATCGTGTTGACCGCTTCCTCGATCTTGTCGGTGATCTCTGTCTCAATCTGTTCGGGCGCGGCTCCTGGCTGCACCGTCGTGATGAGGACGGTCGGGAAGTCGATCTTCGGGAAGCGATCGACCCCGAGTCGTGTGAAGGAAAAAATGCCGATGGCCGTCAGCGACAGGATCAGCACCGTCGCGAAGACCGGCCGTTTGACGCAGAGAGCCGCAAGCCATTGCATGGTTACTGCACCTTCGTTCCGTCAGCGAGCTGGGCCACGTTGGTCGTCGCGACACGCTCGCCGGCCTTCACTCCATTCGTGATTTCGACGAAGGTGTCGACGATCTGCCCGACGGTCACGACTCGCTCGTCCACGTGATCGCCGTCGACCACATAGACGCGGCTCGTGCCGGCGGCGGTCTGCACGGCGGTCGCCGGGACGAGAATCGCGGGTGTCGGCGCCGGCTGCCGCATTCGCGCGGTCGCGAAGAGCCCCGGTTTCAGCTCGTTGGCGGGATTTGGCACCGACGCTTCCACGGTCAACGCGCGCCGATCGGCCTGAAGAGCGGGCGAGACGTATCGGACCTTCCCGTCGAACTGGCGGCCCGGGTAGGCGTCCACTTCGAATGTAATCGGCTGGCCGACCGCAACGGCCGACATGAATTGCTCGGGGACCGTCAACTGCGCCCGCAACGGATTGATGCGGACGACGACAGCGACTTTCGTGCCACGCGTGACGTAGTCGCCAACCGAGACCAGCCGTTCGGCGACGAGTCCGCTGAAGGGCGCGCGGACAACCGTGTCGGCAAGCGCCTTGCGCGCGAGCGATACGCGCGCGCGGGCCGCCTGCAGCGACTGGTACTGCTGCGCCGCGCCGTTGCGCGCCGCTTCGTACTGCTGGCGCGCCGCCTCGACCTGCGTCCGGCGCTGGTCGAACTCCGACTGCGACACGACGCGTTGATCGAGCAGCGAGCGGATGCGCACGAACTCGCTCTGGGCGAGGTCGTACGAAGCCTTCGCGCTCTGCACTTCAGGGACGGCGCCGGCCTCGAATGGCGTGTCGGCCCTCAGCCCGAGACGCGCTTCGATTTGCGCGGCATTGGCCTCGGCCTCCCGCACTTGTGCATCGGTTTCGGTGGCCGACAGGCGAGCCAGCTCCGCGCCTTGTCCGATCGCGGCGCCGCGCTCGATGGGCGTGGCGACGATGCGCCCGGCGGTTTCCGCCGCGACGCCGGCCTGTTCTTCGGCCATCAGCGTGCCGGTCGCGCGGATGAAACGCGCGATGGGCCGCTCGATCGCGGCCACCGGCGCTATGGAGACGCGAATCGGCGCCGGCGTCCCGCGATCGGCGGATTTGCCGTCCGCGGAACTGCAGGCGCTGGCCAGCAACGCGCTCCCCAGCAGGACGGAGATGAAAAAGGGATAAGGTCTCATCAGGAAACCTTCGTGTGCGCGGGTAGCTCGTCGATCGGACATTCGACGACCGAGGACTGCAGCGGAATGCCGGATTGGAGGCCGGCGAGCATGACGTTCAGGACGTCCCTCGCGAGCTCGTCGGCGTTTTCAGTACGCGCGAGGCGATCCGATAACCTCATCGTCGCCACCCCGAGGACCGCCATCGTCAGCAGCCGGCACGCGACGGCGGGATCGACCGTCGGCGCCAGACACTTGCCATCGAGGCACGCTTGAATCTGCGCCACGATGTGGCTCTTCATGTCGCGGACGAACGTGAAGCGTTCGTATTCGCGGGTGATCCGCGGCACAAAGCGATCGACGAACATCAGCGCAAAGTACTGCGGGTGCTCGCGGCTGAACTCGTACAGGCGCCAGAAGCTCGCGCGGAGGCGCTCCAGCGGCTCGACGGACCGAGCCTGCTCGGTGGCGAGATCGCCCGTGTCGCCCAGCAGCCGAAATCCTTCTTCCGCGAGCGCGAAGAAGATGTCGTCCTTGCAAGGGAAGTAGCCGTAGATGGCGGCGGGGCTGTACTCGATGCGCTCGGCGATCTTCCGAATGGAGACGTTCTGATACCCCTCGGTGACGAACAGTTCACGGGCGGCGTCGAGAATGCCGCGCCGCACCGCTTCCCGATCGCGCTCGTGCCGCTCTCTGATGCCCATGCTTCATCTTATATGAACGGTGTTCCGTGCTTCAACGTCGTTAGACGCTCGAACGATGTTTGTACGTTCGGTCAGGGAAGGCAAGGCCAGAGCTACCGACTTAAATACTTGTACAGCAGGCCTTTAGCTCCCTTTAGCTCGGATTATTCATGAATGGCGACACGATTCGGCGCATTCGCTTCGAACACCGAATTCCGCAGCCCGGAAAAACGCGGCTTCGACTCGCTGTCCTGCCGTCGGCGCGGCGGTCAGGGTTGTTGCCGCATCCGCGCACTGAAGAGCAGCGCTTTCGGCAACGTCCGCCGTTCGTGCCGTAGCCTCGAGACCGCCGCGGAAGACTCGCTTCGCCGCATTTTTCGTGCGGCCGCGACGGGCTGCTCCAACGGTGTTCTGCGCGAACGCGACGAATCGGTTCATCCATTCGTGAATAATCCAGGTTAGGTCTAGGTTAGGTCTGTCAGTGGTCGTTACGAGGACGACGAGCGTCGCGCTTATGAATCGAGCAACCCGTTTTCGATCGCGTAGCGCATCAGCTCCGCGTTCGTCGTCATCTCGAGCTTCCTGAGCACGCGCGCACGGTACGTGCTGATGGTCTTCACGCTCAGGCCCAGCACGTTGCCGATCTCGGAAACCCGACGGCCCGATCCGAGCATCCGCAAGACCTGATACTCCCGGTCGGACAATGCGTCGTGCGCCGTCTGCCCCCCAGCTTTCCCGAGGCCGTCGATCGCCTCGCGGCTGACGAACCGCTGTCCGTGCATCACGCGCTCGATAGCGTCGACGAGATCTCTGGGAGCGGTGTCCTTGACGACGTACGCCTGGGCCCCGGCCCTCAGGACGCGGGCGGCGAACTGAGTGGCTGGGTGCATGCTGAGGACGAGGACCGGCAGCGTGGGCCGCTCCTGCCGGACCTGTTTGAGCAGGTCGAGGCCGCTTTGACCGGGCATCGTGATGTCGAGCACGACGACATCCCACTCGGCCGTCCGGATATGCTGGAGCCCGCCGGGCGCGTCGGCCGCCTCGCCGATCGTGACCGCGGCCATGCGATCCGTCAGGATGTGCCGAATGCCTTGCCGCACGATCGGATGGTCGTCGACGAGCAGGATGCGCATCATCGGCGGACTCGAGACCGCGCGGCCGGAGCGTCAGTCGGCATCTCGAGCGCGACCGTTGTGCCGCGGCTACCGTTGCGTGTGATTTTCAACGTTCCCCCGAGCCGCCGCGCTCTCTCCCGCATCCCCAGGAGTCCGATAGAACCGGGGTCGGCGAGCTGCTGGTCGCTGATGCCGCGGCCGTTATCTATGACGTCTAGCCTGAACACGTGCGCGGTCTGACGCATCCGAATCCGGACGGCGCACGCGCTCGCGTGACGCACGACGTTGGTGAGCGCTTCCTGAACGATTCGAAATACCGCCGTCGTCTGGCGCGGATCCAGTCGGTTTGGCTGCCGTTCCGGGAGCACGCGGCACCGCAGCCCGGTGCGTCGCTGCACCGTGGCCGCCTCGAGCTCGATGGCGGCGGTCAGCCCGAGGTGATCCAGAACGGGCGGTCGCAGCTCGATCGCGATCCGCCGGACGCTTTGGATGACGACTTCGACGGCGCCAATCAGCGATTGCACCCGATCGACGAGCTGCAACGGCATGCCCACTTCGCGGAGCTCATCGATCACGCGGGACAGATCGAGCTTCAGGCCCGTCAGGTTCTGCCCGATCTCGTCGTGCAGCTCGCGAGCGACCGAGGTGCGCTCGTCTTCCCGGGCCGTATGAAGCCTGGCGACCAGCTTCTGGAGCCGGGCCTCTGAGGCGTGTATATCGGTGCACGACCCGATGTACCCGGCAAAGCGTCCGTCCGGATCGAAGAGCGGGACGCCGCGATCCAGCAGCCAGCGGTACTGCCCGTCGGCGCTGCGCATCCGGTACTCCGTGGCGAATGGTTGCCTGGCCGTGAATGCGCACCGCACGGCGTCGAGAACGCCGTCGCGGTCGTTGTCGTGGATCCCTTCCGCCCAGCCGTGGTCGATCTCTTGTTCGAAAGTCCGTCCGGTGAAGTCGAGCCACGACTGGTTGACAAACGTGCGGCGATGCTCGGCGTCGCACATCCAGAGCATGGCCGGCGCGGCGTTGGCTGCTTCGACAAACATCTCGGCGTTGGGGCGATCTGAGTCCTGCGACATCGGTGCAGCCCAAGGCATGAAAGGGCTCGTAGTATGCCTCTACTCGCTCTACTACGCATCGAGAATCGTCGACCTGCGTAGGACGAAGGCCTACACGACGTGGCTTAAAGAGAGAATTGTCAGACAAACGTGGACACACGCCCGTTCCCGAAAGACCGATGCTATGCGAGTGAAGGTATGCCGATGACCGGGAGTTGCTTACCTACGTTAAACGATTGGTCCATTAGAGGGAACGGCGGTCGCTCCGCGCGACCATCGGCTCCCGTCCCCTTTTCAGCGGGTCGCGGCCCGTAGCGCCGCGAAACTCATGAGATAGAGGCGGTCGAGGCCACGGGCATCGTGAGGAACCACCAGTTCATGCCTCGCCCTTACGAATCGAGCAACCCGTTCTCGATCGCGTAGCGCATCAGCTCCGCGGTCGTCGTCACCCCGAGCTTTTCGAGCACGCGCGCGCTATGTGCTCTTGAAGGCCGTTGGCGCGTATAATCCGCCCACCTGCGGCAACTGTGTGTCTTTGACCCCTGGCACTCGCTTCGGCCCGTATGAGCTCCAGTCCTTCAAAGAGGAGTAGCGCCAAGGAAGTCTGGTATCGCGTCGGGAGCGAAGCGCTCGCGAGCCGAGCACCCGCACGCGCCCCTCAACCCGTGGGCGGCAAATCTGCCGACGCGCCTACCTGCACTCTCAGCGGTAGACCCGCCGGCCCCAACGGCGCCGCAGGCACGAGGAGGCGAGCATGAACGAGTCCAGCGCCAACGCAGGGCCGTTCAGTGACGGACTAGACGACGCGAACAGACGGATCCGAGGCCGGGCCGTTGTCCTGTCGCATCTCTTTGAGGCCCTGTCCAGCCCGAAGGGACAGCCCCGCGCCCTCTCGGATTTCGGTAGCCAGCACGAGGTGGAGTTCTGGGCCGGCCTCCGCGACTTGATGGGGGACATTCTGAGCGCCTCAGAGGACGTTCAGCAGCACGCTGACGGTCTCCGGTGGTCGACGGCTGGCTCCATGCCGCCCGCGGCGGCGAAGGGCGACGCGATGAGCGATCACCAAGCACGCTCCGTGGCGGAGCTTGCTGCCGATCTCGCGCGCGACGTGGTTGAAGGTGATCTCGGCCGGATCATTGAAGACCGGAAAGAGGGCTGGGATGCGCTCGTGAAGGCTGTTCGCGCCGAGAAGTTTCCCCGTGATGAGCAGCCCCTGGGAAACGACGAGCGCCTCGCGCTTTACAGCAAGGTGATAACGACGCTGCCGGTGGAACACCGTAGCGAATTCAGGAGGCTCACCGTGTCGCGAACCATCGACGAGATCATCGAACGGCACGCTGCGTTTGAGCTTGGTCGGCAGATCGAGCGCCACGCCAGGGAGGTACGACGATGATCGCCCGCCATTCGCTTCAGCCAGCGCACGGGTCACGCCGGCATCGCACGCCTTCACCAGCTCGTTCAAGGCGCGGCTGCAATTTCGCCGTGCGCTGTTCGGCCCGTCGTTCGAGCAGTTCGTGCGTGCGACCGGACGTTCTCTGAGCCGCCCAACTCGATCAATCCACCATCATCGAGCCTCACACGAATCGAGCGAACCCTGGTGCCTCGCTCGCTCTTGGCGCAGTACATCAGTTCGTCGGCCCGCTGGATTAGTTCAGCCGCCAGCTTTCTGGCGCGCGGCTGTCGTTCGGCGCGCGGCCCGAGCTGCAAACACACCATTCCGACATCAACCAACACGGGGCGTTCGGCGAGAGCCGGGTGCTCCGCTGCCCAGTTGTAGCGTTCAACAGCTGTCTTGAATCGCTGCGCGATGGTGCATGCTTCGGCGAAGCCGGGAACGCCGGGAATCAGGAAGCAGAACTCGTCGCCGCCGAAGCGGGCGTGAAGATCCTTGTGGCGGCGGCCCGTGGACTGGGGCTCTCCGGCGAGGAGGTCGTCGGATCGAATCTGCTCAGTGAGGATGTGGGCGACACGCTCGATGATCCTGTCACCAACGAGGTGCCCCACGGTGTCGTTGTACCACTTGAAAGTGGTGATATCGACCAGGCCGACGGCGCACCACCGCAGGCGCTGCTCGAACCCAAGGAAGCATTCGAGTCGTTCCATGAAGCGATTGAAGTGCAGGAGCGTCGTCTTGGGATCGCGGTGCGCCTGCTCCCTCAGGTCGGCGAGGACTCCTTCGAAGTATCTGGCAATGTCCTTGACGGTCTCGTCTTTTGCCGACAGCTCATGTTGCAGATGCGCGAGTTCGACCGTCAAACTGTCGGACAGTGTCCGAATCGCCTTCTCTTTCGATTCCTTCAAGGTATCGCGCTGCCGCGCGACCACGGCTTCGCATGCGTCCAGAAGGACGAGCTCGTCGGCGTGCCGGAGGTGCAAGCGAGCGTGCACCCATTCCCGCAACTCCGACGTCGATCTCGGTATCCAGGCGTGAGCTGAGGTCTTTAGAGCGCGCATTGACTTGACCGGATCCTTAACCAGCAGCGCGGAGGTTCGCGGCGATCCGTTCCCGCACCCACATGTCACCGTTTCGGTTTTCCCATCGACAAGAACGTCGTGCGCGATGCCTTCGGTGGCTTCAGCCGTCTGCGCGCATTGCTCCACCACCGCCTTTGCCAAGCTGGCGAAAAGGATTCGGTACATCTCGCTCCTGGATTCAGAGAAGTGGTCAACGATGTCCTTAATGGTCATAGTATCGAACGTTGCCGTCGCCGACATCACCCTTTCTGTCGCCTGCGGTGGCCGAGCAAAGCCCTTGCCACGGCATCCCATCGACTTAAGTAAACATCCAAATTTCCGGAGGTTAAAACGCCCGCTGTCGGACAGAGACCGACTTATCCCGAGGCCCCACGAGACGATACATTTGACGGCACTGAGCGATCTGCGGGACCTGCGCGACTCTAATAATTAAGGTCTTGCCGCTCGGCAGCGTTTCATATCGTTCAGTAATTGCAGCGAGCACGGGCTTGCAAAGTGCAATTGGGCGACGAAGCCTCATGCGGCTGGGGTGCGCGCTCCCCATATGTGGAGCGTGCACCATAGACATCGCGCGTCGCTTCTGACTCAAGTGATCGGGAGGAGACTCAACGTGTCGGCCGAATTGCGGCGTACCTCTCGTCACTCGCGGCGGTCTCCAGCCGAGACGGCGCCGAGGGCGGCCACAGGTGCCAGCGACTCCAGAACCTTACTCTATATTCCCATCGTCCACACCCAAGCCGACATGGGGGCGCTGGCGCACTCCGTGCAGCGCATGACGGTTCGGACGCTCGGGCGCCAGGCCTGGAGCCGGAACGTCGACGTTGTTGATCAACTGTGGGACGACATCCGCGCGACGGTACAAGGATGGAAGCTGTCTTGGACCAGGGTCCGCCTCTACCAGGACGGCTTGCCCGTCTGCGGGCGCGAGTCGGACATCGTCAGGGACCTGGCGAAAGCGGGGAGTCCCAACCACCAACTCCTGCTGTGGCTGACGAGCAAGGGCGCAACGCTGATGGGAACTGAATCGCCCGAGCTCGTTGTGGAAGAGTATCGGCTCGCCCAATTGATTCTCGAAGCCAAGGATCCCGAAAAAGCGACCAAGCTGGCAGCGCAACACGAGGCACAGAGCTGCTCTCTGCTCGTTCGTCGCGACCAATACATCGCCAAGCGTATCAATGAGTCGCTCCGTGCTGGAGAAACCGGTCTTCTTTTTCTAGGTATGCTGCACTCGGTCGAGCATCGTCTCGCCGAAGACATCCTGGTGACCTATCCGATGCATCGGCCAGCGCATCGACGAGCCGGGAGAAGATGAGCTGCGCCACATCCGGCAGGATTCTCATTGTGGACGACGAAGAGGCCGTCCGAAGTGTCCTCTCGCGCCTCCTGCGCAGGGAGGGCTACGAGTCCCTGGAAGCTGTCAGTGGCGAGCACGCGCTCGCACTCGTCTGCTCCGAGCCGCTCGACGCGGTCCTGCTGGATGTCAGGATGCCAGGCCTGGACGGCCTGGAGGTGCTGCGCCAGATCAAGTTATTGGACCGTGAATTGCCCGTGATTATGGTCACTGCTGATGGGCTGCTTCAGCATGCGGTCACCGCAGTGCGGATGGGAGCGCACGACTACTTGGTGAAACCGTTCGAGAATATCGCTGTAATCCGGTCAATCAGCGTTGCCCTAACGGACCACGGGCTGCGGCAAACCGTCCGAGGCTTGTCTGAGCAACGCCAGGAAGGCGCCTGCCTCCGAGACACGATGGGTCCGTCCGACGCAATAGCAACCCTCAGCGCCGAGGTCGCGCGGGTTGCCTGCTCGGACTTCACGGTGCTGATCTTGGGTGAGACCGGAACCGGCAAAGAGCTCGTGAGCCGGGCCATTCACGCTCTGAGTGCTCGAAGGTCAGCGCCGTTCATAGCCGTGGATTGTGGTGCGATCCCGGACACGCTGTTCGAAAGCGATCTGTTTGGGCACGAAAAGGGAGCGTTCACCGGGTCTGACCGAATGAAGCCAGGACGGTTCGAGGTCGCGGGGGTCGGCACGCTGTTCCTTGACGAAATTTCGAATATTCCGCGAGGCTGCCAGTCAAAGCTGCTGCGAGCGCTCCAGGAAAGAAAAATCTATCGCGTGGGCGGCACGAAGCCGCTATCAGTATGCGCCCGGGTAGTGGCGGCTTCGAACGAGGATCTGGACACGGCGGTTGCAAGGGACCTGTTTCGCGGCGATCTGTTCTTTCGCATCAGCGACTTCGTCATCCGGATGCCTCCGCTCAGGGAACGCAGGCAGGACATCGTCTTTCTCGCCCAGCGATTCATGGACCAGGCGAGTCGCGAATTGAGGAAGACCGGGATGCGACTATCAGAGCGCGCACTGTCTCGGCTCTTGGACTACAACTGGCCGGGCAACGTCCGCCAGTTGTGCAGCACGGTCCGTCGTGCCGTGCTCTTGGCTGATGAAGAGATCCATGAACGGCACTTGGGTCTGCCGACAGCCTCCCATGTGTCCGCGGAGAGCCTGGACGAAGTCGTCGCGACGCTGGAAGTCGGGGTTTCACTGAAACAGATCGTCAGTCGCACCACCTCTGTAGTCGAGCGGGCGGCCGTGATTGAGGCATTGAGGACGAGCGGAGGCAACAAAGCCAAGGCGGCGCGCATGCTCCATATCGACTACAAGACCATACACAGCAAGTTGAAAATGTACGGGCTCAAAACGCAGGGCGGAGGGGGAGGGGATCGATGAAGAAACGAACAGCGAAAGCCGGATCCATGGAGGAAGGGTTCGACGTTGGTCTCGGAGGGATCCTGAAAGGACTGGGAGGTTTGGTGGAAAAGCTCGGCGAACTGGCCGAAACGGGGCGCGAGCTGTCGAAGACCGGAGAGATTCGCGGGCTTGGTTCCGACAGGGAGATCAAGGGGGTCTACGGCTTCACCGTCAAGGTCGGTCTCGGCGGCAACGAGGTGAAGGTGGAACCCTTCGGCAACATCAAGCGGGACGAGGCGTCTGGGCGGTCGGTGGTGCAAGAGGTCACGGAACCCGCGGTCGATGTCTTCGAAGAGGCGGATCATACGCTCGTCGTGGCGGAGATGCCCGGCATCGGGGCGGAAGACGTGCGACTGGAGGTCAAAGACGATGTGCTGACGATCGCAGCCGAGAGAGCGAAGAAAAAGTACCGCAAGGAGGTGCTCCTGCCCGGGAGCTTCCCTCGTGAAAAGATGAAAGTCTCCTGCACCAACGGCGTCGTGGAGATCCGATGTGTCAAGTAACGACGCACCTAGTCTCAAACTCCGGGTGACGGAAGCGCTCGCTAAGGACATGGGGCGTGCCTTCGCCCGCATGGATCCTGAGGACCTCCACGGGCTCGGGCTGGCCATCGGCGAAATCCTCGAGGTAGCAGGGAAGCGAACGACCGTCTGCAAGGCGATGCCGGCCTACAAAGAGCAGCGCGGGCAGTCTCGGATCCAGATTGACGGGCTGGCTCGTGAGAACGCCGGGGCGGCGCTCGACGAGATGGTTCACGTGCGGAAGGTCGCGAGCCGACCGGCGGACCGGGTCGTCCTCGCCCCGACGACAATCACGCCTGCTGAGCGAGACTTGAAGTATATCGGCGGCCTCCTCGACGGGCTGCCTGTGCTGGCTGGCGGGCGAATCCGGGCCACCCTGTTCGGGAGCCGCTGGGCGGACTTCAAGGTCGAGGCCACCACGCCCGGAGGGCCCGTGGTCATCAACCCCGCCACGCAACTGGTGATCGGAAAGGCGGCCGCAGAAGAAACGCGGCGGTCGCTGTCTTACGAGGATATCGGTGGGCTGAAGCGCCAGGTGCACCGCGTGCGAGAAATGATCGAGCTGCCGCTGCGCTATCCGGAGGTGTTCGAGCGGCTGGGCATCGACGCACCGAAAGGTGTGCTCCTTCACGGCCCGCCAGGCTGCGGCAAGACGCTCATCGCGCGCGCTATCGCCCATGAAACGGAAGCGGCTTTTTTCTCGGTGAGCGGCCCGGAAATCATTCACAAGTTCTACGGCGAGAGCGAAGCCCATCTGCGCAAGATCTTCGAGGCGGCGGCGCGTGACGCCCCCAGCATTATCTTTCTCGACGAGCTCGACGCGATCGCTCCGCGGCGGGAACAGGTCGTGGGTGAAGTCGAAAAGCGGGTCGTGGCCCAGCTCCTCGCCTTGATGGATGGCGTCACCAAACGCCAGCAGACCATCGTCATAGCCGCCACCAACCTCCCGAACGCAATCGACCCGGCGCTCCGGCGCCCAGGGCGATTCGACCGCGAGATCGCGATCCCCATTCCCGATCGCAACGGGCGGCTGGAGATTCTGGAGATCTACAGCCGTGGCATGCCGCTCGACGGGGATGTCGACCTGCCACATTTGGCGGACATCACCCACGGATACGTCGGGGCTGACCTGGAAGCGCTTTGCCGGGAATCGGCGATGACGTGTCTTCGTCACGTGCTCGCAGATATTGATTTTTCTCTCGCGCACGTGCCGTACGAGCAACTGGCCAAGCTGGAGGTCCGCATGGATGATTTTCTCGCGGCAGCGCGGGAGATTGAGCCCTCGGCCATCCGCGAGGTCTTCGTGGAAGTGCCCGACGTCAGGTGGAAGGATGTCGGTGGGCTGGCGGAGGTCAAGACGCGCCTCGCGGAGGCGGTTGAGTGGCCCCTCAAATATGCGAACCTGTTCGAGCAGGCAGCCATCAGACCGCCAAAAGGCATTCTCCTGACAGGCCCGCCCGGCTGCGGCAAGACGCTCGCGGCGAAGGCCATCGCCAACGAGAGCCGCGTCAATTTCATTTCCGTGAAGGGCCCGGCTTTGCTGTCCAAGTACGTGGGCGAGTCGGAAAAGGGCGTCCGGGAAACATTCAGGAAAGCCCGCCAGGCGGCCCCCTGTATTGTGTTCTTCGACGAGATCGACGCGCTCATCCCTATCCGTAGCGCGGGCGGCTCCGATGCTCACGTGTCGGAACGCGTGCTGGCGCAATTCCTGGCGGAGCTGGACGGCATCGAGGAACTCAAGGGCGTGCTGGTGCTTGGTGCGACGAACCGGCCAGACATGCTCGATCCGGCGGTCCTCCGGCCCGGCCGGTTCGATGCGATCGTCGACATCCCGCTTCCGGACGAAGCCGCGCGCCGGGAGATCTTCAAGGTCCACCTCCGCGGAAAGCCACTGGTCCCAGCGCTTGACGTCGCGAAGCTGGCCGCCCAGACCGAGGGCTTGAGCGGGGCGGACATTGCTGGTATCTGCCACCGGGCCGCGCTGTTGGCCGTGCGCCGCGTGGTGGAGGGCGCAGGACAAAA
>JAHFUI010000236.1 GCA_023265175.1 Acidobacteriota bacterium | reverse complement strand
ATCCATAGCAGCCCGACGCCATTCTGAAAATCACATGGACGTTCTCAGGCCGCAGCCCGAGGATCGTCGCGGCGCTGTTCTTCAACGGATACACGGCCTGCGTCGGCGACCAGATGGTGGCTGTGTCTCCCTGCACGTCGGCGACAGCGCAGGAGCTGCCGATCGACCCGTGCATCTGATAGGGGTAGTGGTACGTGGCCTTCACGATCGTCGCCGCGCGCGCGAGCGTCTCGTCCACGTCTTTCGAGCTCACGAGGAATGTGTCGCGTGTCGGCTTCTGGCTCCGAAGGGAGTCGTGAAAGGTCCGCTGGCTCGGTAAGCCGGCGCCCGGCGTCCACGTCGCCTTCAACGCGCCGGCCGCCTGGACCGCCTGCCACGGCTTCTCGGCGACGACGCCGACGAAATTCTTCTTGACGACCACCTTCACCACGCCCGGCAGATTACGCACCGAGCTCTCGTCGACGCCGGCAAGCGTGGCGCCGACTGCCGGAGGACGCACGACCCGCCCGTGCAGCATGCCGGGCACGCGCACGTTGTGGACGTACTCGAACCGGCCGGTGACCATCGCGGGGAACTCGATGCGCGGCGCCGCGGTGCCGAGCACCGTCCATTCGCTCGGGTGCTTCCGTTTGGCGGCGGGGTTGAGCGCGATCGCGAACGGCCGTCCCGCGACCAGCTCGCCGTAACTGACCCGTTTCGACGCGTCCGTCTTCGCGGAGACGACGCCGTCGCCCACTGTCAGTTGATCGGACGTGACGCCGAGACGCGCCGAGGCGCGCTGCAGAAGGGCCTCGCGTGCGGTCGCGCCCGCGAGCGCCAGGTTGGCCTGATTGAAATTCGTCGGGTGCGACTGCGCGCCAGACGTCGTGCCCTGATCGGGTGTGAGCAACGTGTCGCACTGAACGAGCTTCACGCGATCGAAGCGAACCCCGAGCTCTTCGGCGATCAGCTGCGTTTGCGCGGTGTACAGACCGTGGCCCAGCTCACACTTGCCGGTGTATGCGGTCACGGTGCCGTCGGCCCCAATGGCGATCCACGAATCGAGCTGATTGCTGCCGGCGCCGTCGAGGCGCTGCGCCAACGCAGTCACCTCGAGGCTGCTGAACGCCACAATGAGCGCGCCCGAGCCTTTGAGGAAATTGCGCCGCGACATCATCGCGGCGCGAGCGTCGGGGGTCATGCCCTTCATGGCTTCACCCCCTGTGCGTAGCGCTTGATGGCGCGAAGCATGCGGGTGTGCGCGGCGCACCGGCACAACACGCCGGACATCGCCTGCGAAATCTCGGCGTCGGCGGCTCTTGGATTGCGATCCAGGAACGCCTTGGCGGTCATGATCACGCCGTTGACGCAGAACCCGCACTGCATCGCCTGCTCGTCGATGAAGGCCTTCTGAATCGGATGCGGCTGTTCGACCGTGCCAAGACCTTCGAGCGTCCTGATATCCGCCCCAGCCACGCTCCCTACCGTCGTGACGCACGAGCGGATCGCCTGGCCCTTCACGATGACCGTGCACGATCCGCATTGGCCCAGACCGCAGCCGAACTTCGGTCCGCCTAGCTGCAAGTCGTCGCTGAGGACGTACAGCAGCGGGGTGGCCGGATCCACGTCCACCGTGTGCGTCCGGCCGTTGACGCTGAGATTCATTGCGCTCATAGGGAATCCTTCGCCCGGCTGAAGCCGGCCACTACCCCCGACTACGTACGACGCTATTCCGACGCTATTCTAAACGGCCCTCGATCGTCTTTACACATACATGACGCGGGCGTAATATCCGCGGGGCTTCCTCAATGATGGTCATATCCGCTGTGTGGCTCGCGGCCTTTCTCTGGACCGCCAGCGCTCCGACCCCACAGGATCGCGCCGGCAACCCGCGCCAGGGTGGCGCCGACCAGGTTCGCGCCGGCACCTTGTTGTTCCAGGCGCGTTGCGCCGAGTGCCACGGCGCGGACGCTAAAGGCGTCGTGGGCCCCGACCTGACCGTCCTCTGGACATCCGCGGCCGGCCCTGCAAGCCCTGTAGGTGTGAGTGACGACCGAGTCTTTCGCGCCATCCGGGCCGGCGTCCCCGGCAGCGTCATGCCCCCGAGCACCGCGCCGGATGACGAGCTCTGGGCCATCGTCGCGTATCTGCGGAGCCTTGGCACGACAACGGTTGGAAGTGTCACCGGCAACACCGATCACGGGCAAGAGCTGTTTTGGTCGACTTGTGGCAGTTGTCACCGCGTGAACGGCCGCGGCGGTCAGCTTGGTCCCGACTTGTCGCGCATCGCCGACCGCCAGTCGCGCGACGCGCTCACGCGTGCGATTCGAGACGCGAGCGCATCAATCGCGGCCGGATATCAGGCGGTGACCCTCGTGACGACCGATGGGACGCGGATCCGCGGCGTGGGAAAAGGCGAGGACGCCTTCTCGATTCAGATCATGAACACCCGCGAGCGGCTCCAGGGATATCTGAAGGCGAGCTTGCGAGAGGTCGTTCACGAGACACGCTCGCTGATGCCAGACTTCGGTCCCGACCGGTTGAACGACCGTGACCTCGAGGATCTCGTCGGATTCCTGGGCACGCTACGCGCGGCTCCCGCCCGCCGCTGAGGAGTGTATGCGAATACCGTTCGGTCGGCTCGTCGGGATGGGCGCGCTCCTGGTCGCGATCGGTTCGGCGCTCCTCCTCGCCGAGGACACACCGTCGCCGTCGGTCACGTTTGACGATCTGCTCGGTGGACTGAAAGATCCCTCGCGCTGGCTGATGTATTCCGGCGAGTACAACGGGCAGCGTCACAGCCCGCTCAAACAGATCACGCCGGAGAACGCGCATCGTCTTGTCGCGCAGTGGACGTTCCAGACAGGGACGCTGGCGCGGGGCAGAGGATTCGAATCCACTGCGCTCGTGCTCGACGGTGTCGCGTACGTGACCGGGCCGAACAACTTCGCATGGGCGCTCGACGCGCGGACGGGCCACATGTTCTGGCGCTACCGCCGCGACCTGCCGGCCGATCTCACCTACGGCGCGTCGGCGCCGGTGAACCGCGGTTTCGGCGTGCTCGGTGACAAGTTGTTCATGGTCACGCTCGACGCGCACCTGCTCGCGCTCGACATGAAGACCGGGAACGTTGTCTGGGACGTCGTTCTCGCCGACTACAAGATCGGGTACGCCGCGACGATGGCGCCGCTCGTCGTCAAGGACAAGGTGATTGTCGGCATCTCGGGCAGCGAGTATCCGACGCGGGGATTTCTCGACGCCTACGATCCGCAAGCCGGCACGCGCCTCTGGCGGCTGTACACCGTTCCGGGGCCGGGCGAGCCGGGCAGTGAGACATGGCCGGCCTCCACTGAGGTGCTGGCGCGCGGAGGCGGCGGCACGTGGGTGACCGGCAGTTACGATCCCGAGCTGAATACGCTTTACTGGGGCACGGGAAATCCCAACCCCGTCTTTTACGGCGAGGATCGGAAGGGTGAGAACCTTTTCACGGCGTCGCTCATCGCGGTCGATGCGGACACTGGCAAGCTGAAGTGGCACTACCAATTTACCCCGCACGATACGCACGACTGGGACTCGAACCAGGTGCCTGTGCTGGCCGATCTCACGATCGGCGGCCAGCGACGCAAGGTCGTGATGGTGGCCAATCGGAACGGATTCTTTTATTTGCTGGACCGCACGACCGGCACGTTGATCTTCGGCAAGCCGTTCACCGACACGACCTGGGCGAGGGAGATCGGGCCGGATGGCCATCCGCTCGTGCTGAACGACGGCAGCAAGGGCTGCCTTCCCGACCAGTGGGGCGGCACGAACTTCATGCCGCCGTCCTTCGATCCCGCGCTCCGGTTGTTCTTTGTCACCGCGCGAGAGACGTGCGCGACCTACGTGCCCCAGAAGCAGGCGATTGTCCCCGGCCGCGCCTCCCATGGCGGCATCGTCCAGCGTGGCGCCGACAAGGCCTACGGCGCGTTGCGCGCGATCGATGCGACGACCGGCGAGCGGCGATGGGAATTCAAGTACCAGTCACCCACGATGGCCGGTGTGTTGTCGACGGCGTCCGGCGTCGTGTTCGCCGGCGACAACGAGGGGAACTTCATGGCGTTCGACGCGCGCACCGGCAAGAACCTCTGGCACTACCCAACCGGCTCGTCGATTTGGGGTGGCGCCGCGATGACCTACATGCTGGACGGCCGGCAGTTCGTGCTCATTCCGTCCGGGGCGAGCCTCACCGCCTTCGCGCTGCCAGCTTCATGAGTCAGGAGAAATCGCACATGGACAAGAAGAATCGCGTCACGACCACGGCGGCGGCGGCGTGCTTGCTGCTCCTCGCGCTCGTCGCGTTGCCACTGGCCGGGGAGGTGTTCCCGAGGGCGAAGCCGGAAGAGGTTGGGCTCTCGTCGGAACGGCTCGCGCGGATCAACGAGATGATGCAGCGCCACGTCGCGGCGGGCGACATCACCGGAGGCGTGACGCTGGTGGCCAGGAAGGGCCGCATCGCGCACCTCGAGGCGCACGGCACGATGGACCTGGAATCGAAGAAGCCGATGACGAAGGATGCCGTGTTCCGGATCGCGTCGATGACGAAGCCGGTGACGGGCGTCGCCATCATGATGATGTTGGAGGAAGGCAAGCTGCGGATCACGGATACGGTGTCGAAGTTCATTCCCGAGTTCAAGGACATGAAAGTCGCGGTGGCGCTGCCAACTCCCGGACCGCAAGCGCCGCCTGCCGCCGGTCAGGGCCAGGGTCCGGCCGCGCCTCGTTTCTACACGGTGCCGGCCGAGCGCCAGATCACGATTCGCGATCTGCTCACGCACACCTCGGGGCTGGCGAGCGGTCCGATGGGCAGCAGCGACGTGAGGAAAATCGCGCGAAAACCAACCGAGACGCTGGCTGATTACATCCCGCGGCTCGCCCAGACGGCCCTCGAGTTCCAGCCGGGTACGCGGTGGATGTACAGCGCCCAGGCGGGAATGGACACCCTGGGGCGCATCGTGGAGATCGTGTCGGGCCAGCCCTTCGACCAGTTCCTTCGCCAGCGCCTGTTCGATCCGCTCGGGATGAAGGAGATCTCCTTTTATCCGACCGAGACGCTCGAGCCGCGCATGCCGACCGTGTACCAAACGACCGCGAAGGGCCTTCAGAAGAACGCGAATCCCAACTCGATGTCCAGCAAGGTCTATTTCATGGGTTCGGGAGGATTGATCACAACCGCCGAAGAGTACGTGAAGTTTGGTCAGATGCTGCTCAACGGCGGCGAGCTGAACGGGAAGCGCATTCTGAGCCCGAGAACGGTTGATTACATGAGCTCAGTGCACGCTCCGGACACGTTGCCGGGGCGTCCTGTTGGAGAGGCGTTCGGGCTGAGCGTCCGCGTCGTCAATCACGCAGTGCCCGGAGGCATTCGCATCTCTGACGGCAGCTTTGGCTGGAGCGGCGTTTACGGCACCCACTTCTGGGTCGATCCGAAGGAAGAGATCGTCGCAGTGATGATGACGCAGACGTCGGTCCAGAGCATGCGCCCGGAGTTCGAGAACCTCGTCATGTCGGCGATCGTGAAGTGAGTCGTTAATTGCGCTCCATGCCTTTGGCTTTGATGACAGGCAGCGCAGCCGGCGCTGTGAGGAACTTGATTAGATCCCTGGCGGCGGCGCCCTGCGTGGACGCGTCGCTCACGCCGCCCACCATGACGATGTAGCTCTGCACGTCGGCGGGGAAGGTCCCGAGCATTTCCGCTCCGCGGATGGGCAGAATTTCACTCACGGGGAGCACGCCGAATTCCGACTCGCCCCGGACGATGGCTTCGCCGACCTCCTCGCCGGTCGCCGTGAGCTTGCTCTTGGATTTCAGATCCGCGGCGATTCCCAGCCGTTGGATCAGAGCCGCGAACGCCACGCCGCTGGCGCCTTCTTTCGCGTACGCGATCGATTTCGCGCCGAGCAGCGCGCGCTTGAACGCATCGACCGAGCTGATGTCGGCCTTGCGTGCCCCGGTGCGGATCGCGATGGCCAATCCGGAGCGGGCAATCGTCGCGCGCGAATCGGCGGCGATCTTGCCGTGCGCGATCAGGTCGTCCATCACGGCAGGCGTGACGAAGGCGACGTCGAACGGCTCGCCGCCCTCGATCTGCTGCTTCAGC
>JAHFUI010000235.1 GCA_023265175.1 Acidobacteriota bacterium | reverse complement strand
ATTCCCGGCAAACACTATCCGTTCGCGGTTCAGGGCGTCGTGCAGCGGTACGATGACGCCGACGTTTCCGGCCCGCTGACGTACTTCGGATACGTCGGATATGAACAGAGCGGCAGGCTCTTGTCCCCCGCCGACACGGTGATCGACATCCCGGGCGCCACGCCGCGCTCGACCCAGTCGAACAGCAGCGTCAGACGATCCCAGGCGTTGGGCACCGGCGCAACCGGCAGCGTTTTCCCATCGCCGCTCGTGCTGTAGTTCGTGCCGCTCAGGCCGTGGCCCGTCTGCGGCATGACGTAGAACCGGGCGAAGCGATCGACCTGCGGACGCCCCATCTTGTCAACGACCGACTGGTAGTAATCGAGCTGCGCGCCCGGCGACGCCAGCGTGTCGTTCGTGCCGATCGCCACGATCAGCTTTCCGCCGCGGCGGGCGAACGCGCCGAGATCCGGGCTGGTCGAGTCGAGCATCTCCGACAGCGCGCGCCGGCGCTCGTTGAGCGGTCCACCTTCCACGTAGTCGAGGGGGTTGGCGTTGACGTCCTGCATCAGGAATCCCGTCACCCCGAGAACGCCGAGGTGCGAGTGCATCGCCGCATCCGGCGCCGCGCCTTCCTGTCCCTTGAACCGGGCCGGAAGGATGAGCCCGCTGCCCGAGGGATCCGTATTGGGCGTCCACATGCCGAACTCGCGGACGCCGTTCGCGAGCGGCGTCGCGAACTTGTAGTGTGAGTACACGAGCTCGAGCGTCGAGATCTGGCCGTCGGTGAGGCACGCCTTCCCGCTGGTGTCCGCCGGATCGGGATCGGCGTTGCCGGGGCAGCGTTTCGCCGTCCACGGAGGCCGGTTGGGAGCGCCGCGGCGGACGTCGAAGATGGCGCGACAAGCCATGTAATTGTTGATGATCCCGTCGGCAAGGCCGTCGAGCGCGTCGCACTGGCGCATGAACTCGCCGCGGATCGCATTGATCTTGGCAGGCGTCACCCAGTTCGCCGCAGGCTTCTCGTGGATACGAATGAGCTCGGGGGCGAGCATCAGCGTCGAGAAGTTCACAATCGGCACGTTGGCCGCGACGCCGTCGTAATCGGCGGGATAGCGTTGCGCCACGGTCAGGCCTTCGCGCCCGCCCTGCGACGTGCCGATGTAGTAGTTGAAGCGCGGCCGCTCGCCGTACATCCGCGTCATCAGCACCATCGCGGCGTCGTGCGTCTTCTTCATCTGCGCGTAGCCGAAGTTCCTGATCGCTTCGTCGTTGAGGGCCCACTCGCGGTCAGGCGGCCCGGAAGGCGGTCCGCCGCGGCGCGGACCGAACGCCGGCAGCTGATGACCCGAATCGCTGCCGTACGTGGCGAACCCGCGCTGCAGCAGCGACGGCCCGGTCGAGCCGAACTCGCCGCCGGTCAGATTCGGGATGACGCCGTTAATCCCGCCGCCGCCGAGTTGGGCCGCGCGGCGGTTCCAGGACGCCGGGAGGATCACGCGAAAGTGGATCGGCCGCGCCGTGGAGGCGGTGTCCACCGGCGCGAACACGCCGTCGACGCGGCAGTGTGCGGGCACCGTCCCGGTGGCCGCGACCCACGCGGCCTGAAGCGAGACGCTTCGCACCGGCTCCCCGATGGCCCCTGGCGCAATCGTGGCCACGAGCGACAGCGCGGTGCAGCCGGCTTCGGCCACGACCTTGCTGTCGGCGCCGGGCTGTGAAACCGCGAGAGCAACAAGGACGGCGAGAGAGAGCTTCATGGGTCAGTTGCCTCCAGCAATCGCGGTGAACTGCTTCCGCTGCAGCGACCACTGCGCGTCCTGACACAGCCCGCAGTGCTCACCCACGAACCGTCCCGCGCTCGGCCTGTCGCCGCGCAGCTGCCAGTCGAGCCAGCTCACGGCGACCGATGCCGCCGCGCCGCCGTTGGGCTCGAGGAACGTGCCGCCGTGCCCGACGGGCAGATTGGCCACGGCGACCGGCACGTGCGAAATCCGCGCGAAGTCGTCCATCCCGTTTGAATACGCGATGTCCTTGGGGCCGCCGAGGATGTAAATCGTCGGCGTGTGCAGCGTCGTCAACACGTCCTTGCGGACGTCCATGCCCGGAATGGCGCCCGGGCCGTCGTTCAGAACGCCGGTGTTGTGCAGCACCATGGTCTTCACACGCGGATCCTTCGCCACCTGCAGCGCCTGCAGGCCGCCACAGCTCCAGCCGGAGAACGCGACGAGCGCGGGATCGATGCGGCCGAAGAACGGGCTGCCGGACCGGGTGTTCTCCGCGAGGGCCCAGTCGAGCGCGTCGGTCAGGTCCGACGCCTTCGTGCGCGGCGGAAGAATCTGGCCTGCCTGCGCGGCGGGACGAGGCTCTCGCGCGGGACTCCCTGGTCCGCTCAGGAGGCGACCGCTCGCGATCACGAGGTAGCCGTGCGACGCGATTTCCAGCAGGTGAAACCGGCTGCTCGCGCCGTCGTCGGAACATCCCCCGTTGCCCCAGGCGACGACGCCAAGCTTCATGCCGCCGAGTGCGGCGAGGTCCTTCGGGCGGTAGACGACGTGTCCCGGCAGGGACGCGACTTCTTCTTTGATCGCGGAGAAACGCCCGGTGCCCGGCGTGTCGGGCCCATCGTTGTTGCCGGGGGCCGCCTGCGCGGCCGCAGCGGCGGCCGAAGAGACGAACACGAGCGCCGCCGGCAGTGTGACAAACACGACTCGACGGATGTCAGCAGTGATCATGCGCGCAGTATCGCACGTGAGAACGAGCGACGAACGTCAAACTTTCGTCTAGGTGCTTTCTATCAGGCGCCGTGCGGGCGGGCGGCGCAGCGCCCCGGCCCGGAGCGCCCTCGAGATTGTCGGGCGCCACACAGATGCGAAGGAACGTGCCCGCGTAGTCGACACCCGCGGCACGCTTCGCAGCCTTCAACAGGCTTTCAGAGGTGACCGTGGCGGGCACCTGGGCGTGAACCGTCAACGCCATCGCACCGGACACCGCAGCAACGAACAGCAGACAGCCTTCATCGCACTCTCCTCTCGCGGCGCGTCAGTCGCGCGGCCCATAGTGCGGCGCTGTCTGCCCGAGCTCGATCGCGCCGAGGTCGGGAGCCGCGCCAGCGAATCCATCCGTCACGTTCGGCAACGCGGTTCCGCGATCCACGGCTGTCGATCCAGGCTTCAGCCTGAAGTCAAACGATTCCGCCTTATAGACTCTCTGGACGGTCGCGACGTCCTGCGCGTCGAGCCTCGGGACGTTCATGAACACGTCGTAATCGACGAGGACGCTGTGCTGATCCTGACGCGTGGCACGGCTGTACTGCTCGAGCGTGCCGTACTGACGCGTCTCGAGCGACGACGGCGCGGGGCCGGCGCCGCGGCCACGCATCAACGGACTGTAGTCGGCAGCCGTCGCCCACGGCGGCGAGTTCCACGCGAACGAATACGGCGCGCCGGGATTCGGCCTGAAGCCGTTGTAATCCGACGAGGTGTAGTTGGTGTACGTGTTGATCGCGAAAATCGCGGGCGCCGAGTTCTCGCCGAGAATCAGGTTGTTCGTCCAGTGGACGTTCGACGCGCCCTGCGCCTGCGTCTCCGACAGGACGGTGTTGTTGTAGAAGATCGCGCCCGCCGAGCCGCCGGTCAGCCTCGTCGACCCGCCCGGCATGTGATACACGATGTTCCGGATCCAGTACACCGGCCCGCCGATCGCCGGCTGGTTGCAGAACGCGTGCGATGCGGAGTTGATCATCATGTTCCGCATCACCCGCACGTTGTGCATGCTGCCGTCCACTTCGAACGGGTTGTCGTGGAAGTTGGTCATGTAGTTGTTGTAGTAGTCGATCGAGACCGTGCGCCTGTCGAAGTACTCGCGCGTCGGATACTTCGCGCCGCCGACCGCCGCCGAGCCGTCCGGATTCCCGTACGTCTCCGTATCGATGCCGTCGTGGAAGTTCGCGACGTAGTTGTACGCGATGACGTGACCCGGTCCGTAGATCTTGACCGCGATGTACGATCCCATGACCGGCGGAAACTTCTGTCCGTCCTTCCCGTTGAACTTTTCCCAGAACGCGCCCGCCCATCCGATCACGTGATCCGGATCGTGCCGCCCGATGAAATAGTTGTCGGCGATGTAGAAGTTGCTCGATCCCGAGTAGTTCGTGAACACGCCGGCGCCGATGTCCTCGAAGCGGCAGTGTTTCACCGTGATGCCTTTCGCGCCGGCCAGGAACTGCGTGCCGGCGAGAATCGCGTAGTCGGTGTTCCGGAACGTCAGTCCATCGAAGTAGTTGTAGTCGGCGGCACGGACATCGAAAAGGGCGAAGTTGCCGGCGCCGTCGAACACCGCCGGGCCATCTCCCGCGGCTTTGATGACGATGGGGTTCTCCGGCGTGCCCTTGGCGAGCAGGTAGTAGGTGCCGTCGAGCGGCGTGGTCCGGTTCACGGCCGCATCATTTGTGTATTCGTAGCGGTTGTATTTGTACACACCGGCATGAACCAGGACGATGTCGCCAGGTTTGACCCGGGGACGCCCGGCCGTCGCCCAGTCGGTGCCTGCGCACGTCAGGTTGTACGCGCACATCAGGCCTTCAAACGACGGATCGATTTTCTGGCCCTTAAATCCCGGCGGGTACACGTGGTAGACGTTGCCGCCAGATGCCGGCATGGGTTCGGGGCGAGTCCTGACCGTGACCATCTTCGTGGCCGGGCCTTTCACGCCATTGGGATCGCGAAGGACGAACCGTGTGTCGTAGGCGGTGTCCGGCTCGAGATCGAGGATGCTGCCGGCGAACATGTTCGGCGAGACAACGTCAATCTGGTCGCCCTGCTTGATGCGTTCGCCCTGCAGCCGCAGCATCGGCAGCGCCTGCTTCCACTCCCGGGATCCCTGCTTGCGGTACGAGACCTCGACGGAGGCGTTGCGGTTGTCGTCGCCCTGGATGAACCATTCAAACCCGAGGTTAATCAGTGTCGGCGGATCGACGATGAATTCGCCCGCGGTGACCGATTCGGCCGTCGCGGTCGCTGCCAGCGCACGGTAGGTCATGTACGCGCCGGCGACGATCGTGCACAGCAGTGTCAGTGAGCCGAGGCGGAACGCGGGTGTCTTGATCATGTGTGTGGTGCTCCTCAAATCGGGCGTTACTGGCGTGGTGGTGACGCCAGCAGTTCCACGACAATGCCGTTGTCGTCGGCAAATCGCACGACGTCGCGCTCGTCAGGCGCCGGCAGCAGACGTACCCCCAGCTCGCCGAGACGCTTCGTCAGCCTTTCACGATCGAACGGCGCGACGCGCACGGCGTAGTGGGCGATGCGCGCGGCATCGGCGGTCTGCTCCAGGCCAAGGCGCGTGCCCCGGTCCAATTGAAACCACACACGTCCGTTGGCGTCACGCGGGCGTTCGGCGGATGCGCCGTAGAGCGCCCGATAGTACGCGAGCGACCGCTCGAGATTCGTCACATGGAGCAGCACGTGGTCGACGCCCAGGGGCGTCGCCAGTCCCTCGCCGTCAACCGCGAGCGGCGAGTTCACCGCGGCAGTCACGAGACCGGCCGGCGGCTGAAACAGCTGCAGCTCCAGGCCGTCCGGATCGGGCCACATCCCGATAGGGCCCGGCGCGGTCGGCTGCGACGCCAATCCCGCCGATCGCAGTGCGCCAGAGAACGCGTCGCGCGCGTACGCCTTCGCGAGCACGCAGTAATGTCCGATCGCAGGCGCTCGTCCCTGCGCGGCGCCGATCGCGATATAGCCGACCTGGCGGTCCGGCGGCAGGTCACCGAGCAGCACGAAGTATCGCAACGTGTCACGGACCGGCTGCTGATGCAGCGTCGTCCGGAACACGCGCGCATAGAAACGGGCGGAGGCCGCCGGGTCCGGGACGATGATGTCCAGGTGCTCGATGCCGAGATTCTCGAGAGGCAACGACGCCTGCGCGGTCACGCGGCGGCCCAGCGTCAGCGCACCAGCCACAAGTACAAGCCCGCACGCCACGCCCATGAACGATCGAGCCATAAGATCCTCCGTCGCAAGAGTCACCCCTCCTGCGATGGCGGCCAGTATGGCACGGAAGATGACCGCTATAATCGCCAGACGTGCGGCCTGCTGCGCGCGTACGCGGTATGCATGTCGATCTCGCGATTGCGCCGCCACTCTAATT
>JAHFUI010000083.1:2630-20590 GCA_023265175.1 Acidobacteriota bacterium | reverse complement strand
TTGGGTGGCCGAAAACGTGAACGTGATGCGCTCGGCGCTCACCTCGATCTTCTGGGCCTGCGCGACAACCATGTTGTAGAACACGCTTTTCGTCGTCCTGATTTCCGCGAGAAACGCGTCCTTGAACGTTGTGCCCTCGCTCCGAGCCGTCGCCATCGTGGCGGTCGTCCGGCCAAAGCCGGATGCCTGGTCAGGCACTTGAGGCGTTGTCGCGCCGGCCGTGGCCACTGGGGAAGCCGGCTGCGCGCTCGGAACGACCGGAGAGCTTCTCGTGTCGACGGCTGAAGAAGGCCGGCTCGGAGCTGGCGCCGCGGCAGTCCTGGCAGGGACGCGTAACGGCCCTGGCGACCCTGGCGACCCTGGCGACTTTGAGGCCGCGCCCGCGATCAAGTCCTCGATCGGCGTGAGCTTCCGCAGGTGAATCCACCGCAACAGCGCCATTTCCAGGTGATAGCGTGGCTGCGCGGCCCCGCGGATGTCGAGCTCGGCGCGCGTGAGGAGATCGAAGGCACGAAGCAGATCCTCGCGCGAGAAACGGGCGCCGAGGGCGGTCAGCCGATCGCCCTCGCCTTCGCCGGCGATTTCCGGGTCGCTGACGCGCGTGGGATCGACATTGAGCACGAGCAGATCGCGCACGACACGCGACAGCTCGCGGCAGACCAGACGCAGGTCGTATCCCATCTCGACCGCACGTTCCGCCAGCACAAACGCAGCCGGCGCGTCCTCGCCGGCAACGGCCTGGACCGTGTCGAGCACGAGGTCGCGTCCAACGAGCCCCAGCACCGTGGTGATGTCCTCGATCGTGATGGTCTTGCCGGTGAACGCGATGACCTGATCGAGCTTGCTCTGCGCGTCGCGCATGCTGCCCTCGGCGTCGCGCGCGATGAGTTGCAGGGCGGCGTCGCCAACGGTGATCTGCTCGGCATCGACGATCGTCCGGAGCTGCGCGGCAATCGCCTGGGTGCTGATGGTGCGGAGCTCGTACACCTGCGAGCGCGAGATCACCGTCTCCGGAATCTTCTCGAGCTCGGTGGTCGCCATCATGAAGATGACGTGCGGCGGCGGCTCCTCGATCGACTTGAGCAGCGCGTTGAACGCCGCCCCCGACAACTGGTGCACTTCGTCGATGATGAAGATCTTGTAGCGGTTGCGGACCGGCACGATGGCGAGGCCAGAAATGATCACGTCGCGGACGTTGTCGATGCCGGTGTGGGTCGCCGCGTCGATTTCCAGGACGTCGATGTCCCGGCCCTCCGCGATCTCGATGCACGCATCGCATTGTCCGCAGGGGTCCGGCGTCGGTCCGTTGATGCAGTTCAGCGCCCGCGCCAGAATACGCGCGGTCGTGGTCTTCCCTACGCCGCGAGGACCCGCAAACACGAACGCCTGCGCCAGGCGGCCGCTCTTCAGCGCGTTGCGCAGCGTCCGCGTCACCGCCTGCTGGCCGACGACATCGTCGAACCGCTGCGGCCGCCATTTGCGGGCGAGGACCTGGTAGGACATTGAAGATACTTCACGGACTGAACCGCGGCCCGGAGTGGCTGCGGCACATTGCAGGATCTACTTAGCGCTGCTGCCTTCCGGCCCTGACGCGGTTCGTAGGCTGAAATTGCACAGGTTCCGGACCGCGGTGCAATCCGCAAAGAGCGAGTGTACTACACGGGCACGCCGGTCGCGAGCAGGAGATACTTCGCGAGCACTTCGCCGACGATGACGGTGAAGAGGTCGATGTAGAGAATCCCGGTGGCCGACTGCGTCGAGCGAATCTTCGCGGTTTCCCACGTGAGATACGACAGCAGCGCCGGACCGCCGAGGCCGAACAGCACGCGCTGCCAGAAAAATATCCCGCTCACCGACATGATGTAGTGCCGGAAGCTCGGCCCGAGCCCCGGCTCCCACGTTCCGATCGCCACCACAACCGCGGCGAGGACGACGACCACGCGCACGATCATCGAGGCGATGTGGACCTTGACGATCGATTGCAGGTGCGACACCTGCATCGATGGGATCACCAGGTAATAGTGGCCAAGGCTCATCGCCGTTGACGTGCCGCCAAGCAGCGCCGCCGAACTAAGGAAACTTGCGACGGTCAGAACCGTGAAACCGTTCGCGCCTCGCGACGTGGCCGCGATCGCCTGCGCGACGAGGGCGATACAGCCGCTGACACAGCCGACGGCGACGAGAGCGGGACGGATGGACGCAAGCGTCCGTCCGACCGTCGCCCAATACATCACGACCGCGATTTCAGACACGGCGAGCGCAGCCAAGGCGAGCGTGCCGGCGGCGGTCAATGGGCCGGGTGGGCGAGATACGAGGGCGCCGGCAATCAGGCTGGCGGCAAGGCCCGAATTGAAGCGAAAGAACTTCACACCCGCCTCGCGCGAAACGATGACGAGCGTGAAGAAGATGCCGAGACCGAGATGCGTGAGGAAGAGGAACAGAACCATGTGGCAGGTGGGTCAGGTGGCCGCCCTGCCCGACCCAATGCTCAGCGGAGGCGCTTGTTGATCTCCGTCCAGTTCACGACGTTCCACCAGGCGTTGATGTAATCGGGACGCCGGTTCTGATACTTGAGGTAGTAGGCGTGCTCCCAGACATCGATCCCGAACACGGCCTTCGTGCCTTCCATCAGCGCACTGTCCTGGTTGGCGGAGCTCTCAATCACGAGCTTGCCGCCCTGCTCGATCACCCACGCCCAGCCGCTGCCGAAGCGGCCGACGCCGGCTTTCGTGAACTGTTCCTTGAACGCGTCGAACCCGCCAAACGACGAGGTGATCGCATCCGCGATGGCGCCTGTCGGCTGTCCGCCGGCATTGGGACCCATGATCTGCCAGAACATCGTGTGGTTCGCGTGACCGCCGCCGTTGTTTCGCACCGCCGTGCGAATGTCTTCGGGAACGGTGTTGATGGTGCGGAGCAGATCCTCGACGGCCTTCGATTGCAGGTCGGGATGCTTTTCCAGCGCGGCGTTCAGGTTGTTCACGTACGCCTGATGATGCTTGCCGTGATGAATCTCCATCGTCTGTTTGTCTATGTGAGGTTCCAGCGCATCAGGCGCGTAGGGAAGAGGCGGGAGCGTGTGAGCCATTGAACGTCCTCCTTGGGTCGGGTGTCGATCAGTAGAAGGGGAGGATCGTACTTCGCCGTGCGACGAAGAGCAAGCTCGCCCCTTACTGAATGGTGAGCATGCGGTCGAGGGCGACCTTCGTCCAGTGCTTCCGGTCGTCTGGAACGACGATGCGGTTGTTGACCACGCCGTCGACGAGACCTTCCAGGACCCAGAGCAGGTGATTCGGCGACACGCGAAACATCGTCGAGCACAGGCAGCCGAATTGATCGAGCGAGAGGACGGTGCGACCGGGCTGCATCTGACGCGCGAGCCGATTGACGAGATGGATCTCGGTGCCGACCGCCCACATGGAGCCGGCTGGACTGTCGGTCACCTGTTTGATGATGTATTCGGTCGATCCGGCGTCGTCGGCCGCCTGCGCGACCTCCCACGACACCTCGGGGTGCACGATCACCCGAACGCCGGGGTGCTCCCGCCGGATGCTGTCGATCTGCTTCACGGTGAAGCGCGCGTGAACCGAGCAGTGCCCTTTCCACAGGATCATCCGCGCGCGCTCCACGGAGTCGGCATCGACGCCGCCGCAAATCTCGTTGGGATCCCACACGACCATCCGATCGAGCGGCACACCCATCTTGAATGCGGTGTTGCGACCGAGATGCTGATCCGGCAGGAACAGCACGTGGTCGCCGCGCTCCCAGGCCCACCGAAGCGTCGCCGCGGCATTGGTTGACGTGCACACGACGCCGCCGTGCTCGCCGCAGAACGCCTTCACGGCGGCCGCGGAGTTGATGTAGGTCACAGGCACAATGCGAGAAATGCCCATCTGGTCGAGATCGTTCCAGCACATCTCGAGCTGTTCGAGATCGGCCATGTCGGCCATCGAGCACCCGGCGGCCAGATCCGGGAGGATCACCCGCTGATGATCCGCGCTCAGCACATCGGCGCTCTCCGCCATGAAATGGACGCCGCAGAACACGATGAAGTCGGCGTCCGGATGCGTGCTGGCCTGCCGCGCGAGCTTGAACGAATCGCCGGTGTAGTCGGCGAACTTGATGACCTCGTCGCGCTGGTAGTGGTGGCCGAGAATGACGAGACGGCGGCCGAGCGCGGCTTTCGCCGCGGCGATCCGCACGTCCATCTCCTCATCGGACAGGCGCAGATACCGCTGCGGCAACGGCTGCCGTTCGGCGATGTGTTCCTTCTCGTAGGCGGTCAGAACAGGGAGCAGCATGTCAGTCGTCAGTCGTCAGTCGTCAGTCGACGGTCGTCAGTCGACGGTTGTCAGTCGTCAGCGTCAGTCGTCAGCGTCAGTCGTCAGCTCAAGCGCCGGTCAGCTTGTGAAACTTTTCGCAATCTAGCGACGCGAAAAAGCCAAGCGCCCTCGCCACTCTCCGAGTCTCACTTGGCTGTCCTGATTATAACACCGGACTCCCTACACCGAAAGGGATCAGGAGGCGTGCGCCACGACGTTGTACAACGTATCGCGCTGGATCGGCTCACGGCCCGCCGCCCGGATGAGCCGCTCGATCTCGCGCGGGGTCATCGCTTCCGGCGTCCGCGCCCCTGCCATATGGTAGATCTTCTCTTCCTGCACGGTTCCGTCCAGATCGTCCACGCCGAACCATAACGCCGTCTGCGCGACCTCGACGCCGGTCGCAATCCAGAAGGCCTTGACATGAGGAATGTTGTCGAGCACCAACCGCGCGACGGCATGCACGCGCAGCGTGTCGGTGGCGCTTGGCGCCGGGAGCTTCCGCATCTGGTTGTTGTCGGGATGAAACGCCAGCGGAATGAACGCCTGAAAGCCGCCCGTCTCGTCCTGCAACGCGCGCGCGCGCAGCATGTGATCGACCCGCTCCTCGGCCGTCTCGATGTGCCCGTAGAGCATCGTCACGTTCGATCGCAGGCCGAGCCGGTGCGCGAGACGATGAATGTCCAGGAAGCGCTTGGTGCCGCACTTGTCGTGCGCGATCTTGCGGCGCACGCGCTCGGCAAAGATTTCCGCGCCGCCGCCCGGCAGCGAGTCGAGACCGGCCGCCATCAGCTCACGCAGCACTCGCTCGTCGGTCATGTCGTAGAGATCCGCGAAGAACGCGATCTCGACCGCCGTGAAACACTTGAGATGGATGTCCGGCCGAATCCGTTTGAAGCCTTGCAGCAGTTCCGTGTAGTAGCTGAACGGCAAATCGGGGTGCAGGCCGTTGACGACGTGGACTTCGGTCAGCGGCTGATCCATCCGCTGCCGCAGCTTGTTCCACGCGTCGTCGAGCGACATCGTATACGCACCGGGATCGCCCGGCTTCAGCCGGGCGAACGAGCAGAAGAGGCAACTGGCGACGCAGACGTTGGTCGCCTCGAGCCGGATGTTGTGGTTGTAGAACGTGCGGCCGGCGTGGCGCTTCTGGCGCTCCCGATTGGCCAGCCAGCCGACGGCCAGCAGATCGGCGCAGTCGAACAAACGACGGCCATCGTCGAGTGTCAGGCGCTCGCCGGCGTCGAGCTTGTCCGCGATGTCAGTGAGGTTGGACGCCTGCAGGCGCCTGTGCATTTCAGGACACGCCGAAAATCTGAATCCGCAGCGAGCGCGCACGGGGGCCGTCGAGCTCCGCCATCAGGATCCGCTGCCACTGGCCCAGGACGACCTCGCCGCCGCTGACTTGCAGGGTGAGGTTGTGACCGAGCAGGAGCGCCCGCAGATGCGAGTCGGCGTTCATTCGATCGCAGTCGGAATGTTGCGGATCGTTGTGCATCCACTCGGCGTCACGGGCCACCATCTGCTCCAGGAAACGGCGGATATCGGACAGCAGCGCCGTTTGAAACTCGTTGATGAAGAGGGCGCACGTCGTGTGCATCGACCAGAGGCTGACGATCCCCTCGCGGATGTTGAAGTGGCGGACAAATTCCATGACCCGGTTGGTGAGATCGACGAGCTCGATCCGTTGATCGGTCTGAACGACGAGTGTCTCGCCATGAATCGTGAGACCGCCGGCCTTCGCCGACGCCACGTCCTCGACGGGCCTCTCGCGGACGGTCACGGTCGAACTCTTGCTCATGCGCTCCTCCTGTGCGAGTCGATGCGACGGCATCCCAGCGGACACCGAACGTGTAATGTTACGCAAAAATGAGCGCCAGAGGCAACCAGCCCGGCGCCTCCGGCCGGTTTTGCTATACTCCGCCCTGTGAATCCGGTCGACGCCGGATCCACGCTGATACCTCGACGCTTAGCCCCGGCGGTCACGCGAAGTGGGTGGAACGCCCACACGGTCCCGCCACTGTAAGCGGGGAGCGGCGCTTCGCTTGAGTCCTCGGGCCTGAAACGCTTGGTCCTTCGTCCTTGGGCCTTGGTTCTGGGTCCCCTGGCACGTCACTGGGTCACAACCTGGGAAGACGGCGGGGTGCCGCGCTGATCCGCGAGTCAGGAAACCTGGTCACCGGGGGCGTCGTTTCTTCGGCGCGTGAGACGCCGATAGGAGCACCGATGTCTCTCTCCCGCCTTCGGCCGGGCCGCCCCCGCCCTCTGTTCGGCAATCTCCGAGATCGTCATGCTTCGGGCTGACGGTGTGTCGTTCACCTATCGCCGCCACGCGCGGCGGCCCGGCGGTTCTTCTCGCGCCGGACACGACGTACTCAACGACGTGGCGCTGAGCGTCGAGCGCGGGGATTTCGTCGGCATTCTCGGACCCAACGGATCGGGGAAGACGACGCTGCTGAAGTTGCTGGGCGGCGTGTATCAGCCCACGTCCGGCACGGTGATGCTCGACAACCGGCCGCTCGCCGCCTGGTCGCGCCGCGAGATCGCCCGCCGCATCGCGTTCGTGCCCCAGGAAACCAACGCGCCGTTCGACTTCACGGTGCTCGACATCGTGTTGATGGGGCGATTTCCACACCTCGGCGCGTTCGCGCTCGAGGGCCCCGAGGATCTCGCCATCGCGCGCGGTGCGCTGGAAGAGACCGGCACCGCCCGATTCGAGGCACGCGCCTTCAGCACCCTCAGCGGCGGCGAGAAACAGCGCGTCGTCATCGCCGGCGCGCTGGCGCAAAGCCCCCAACTGCTCCTGCTCGATGAGCCGAGCGCGTCGCTCGACATCGGACATCAGATCGAAGTGCAGTCGCTTCTGCGGCGTCTGAATGCCGACCGCGGCGTCACGATGGTGCTGTCCACGCACGATCTGAACCTGGCGTCGGCGCTGTGCCGCCGCCTCGTCCTGCTGAGGGATGGCGAGGTGCTCGGTTCCGGTCCGACCGAAGAGGTCCTGACGCCGGACGGTGTGCGGGCGCTCTACGGCGTCGACGCCGAGGTGGAACGGCATCCGCGCACCGGTCACCTGACGGTCGTGCCGATCGGACGGGGCTGACCGTGCGGCCCATTCGCGCCAGGCTCGCGACCATGTTCGCCGTCTTCAGCGCGCTGCTCCTTGGCGCGCTCGTGGTGGCACCCGTCGTCGGCTCGACGCACATTTCGCTCGCGCGCGTGTTCGATCGATCGATCCCGTTCGCCGACAACCTCGACGCGCAGATCTTCTTCATCGCGCGGCTCCCGCGCGTGGTCGCCGCCGCGCTCGTCGGCGGATCGCTCGCGGCGTCAGGCGTGGTCTTTCAGGCGCTGCTCCGCAATCCGCTCGCAACGCCCGATACGCTCGGGGTCTCGAGCGGCGCGGCGCTCGGCGCCATGCTCGCGATCACGTTCCACTTCGACGTCGCCGTCGCGGGCCTGCCGCCGATTCCGCTGGCCAGCTTCGTCGGCTCGCTCTGCGCGCTCGCCGTCGTCTACGCGCTCGCGACGGCGCGGCGGCGCGGCCTGTCGACGACGGTGCTGCTGCTGGCCGGCGTGACGATGACCGGATTCCTGTCGGCGCTGACGTTGTTCACCCAGTACCTGGCTGACTTCACGGACACGTTTCGTACGGTCCGCTGGCTCATGGGGATGCTCGATGTCGGCAGCTACGTGCCGATCCTCACCGTGCTACCGATGCTCATCGCGGCGTTCGCGCTGTTCGCGACCCTCCCGCGCGCGCTCGATCTCATCAGTCTGGGAACCGACGCCGCCGCGGCGCGCGGCGTGAATGTCATTCGTGCGGAACGCATCGCGCTGCTGAGCGCGTCGCTCGCCACGGGCGCCGCCGTCTCGATCAGCGGGCCAATCTCGTTCATCGGCCTCGTCGTCCCGCACATGGTCCGCCTGTTCGTCGGATCCGATCATCGGCTCGTCCTGCCGGCCTCGGTGCTCTTCGGCGCGGTCTTTCTGATCGGGTGCGATCTCGTGGCGCGGACGGCGTTCGCTCCCGTCGAGCTGCCGGTCGGGATCATCACGGCCGTCGTCGGCGGACCCTTTTTCCTGTGGCTGCTCATGAGGTCCTCCACGTGGGAATGATAAGAATGACGCGACGGCGACTGGCGTGCTGGTTCACGATTGCGGCCATGGCCGTGCCGGCCTCCATCCACTCGGCGGCGGCGCCCCAACGCATCGTGTCGCTCATTCCGGCGGTCACCGAGATGCTGTTCGCGATCGGCGACGGGCATCGACTGGTCGGCGTCACGAGCTACGATCGCTTTCCGCCCGAGGTGGCTCGCATCACGCGCGTCGGCGGGCTCCTCGATCCGGACGTCGAAACGATCCTCGCGCTCAAGCCCGATCTTGTCGTCGTGTACAACACGCAGATCGAGCTGAAGCAGCGGCTCGATCGCGCCGGCATCAGCTCCTACTCGTACGAGCACCGCGCGCTTCCGGACATCACGGCGACGCTGCGCGCGATCGGCGCGCGGATTGGATCCGCCGCGCGGGCCAATGCCGTCGCCGCCGACATGGAACGCGCCATTGGCGCGATTCGGGCAGCGCCCTCGCGCCTGCCCCGCCCGCGCACGATGCTGGTCTTCGGACGCGATCGCTCCTCGCTCCGCAACATCTACGCGAGCGGCGGCTACGGATTTCTCCACGACATGCTGGAAGCGGCCGGCGGAGAGAATGTATTCGGCGACGTCAAACAGCAATCGGTCGAGGTCAGCACGGAGATGGCGCTCGCGCGCCGGCCCGAGGTCATCATCGAGCTCTGGTACGGAGACAGCGCGGCGAATCTCGACTTGCAGCGGGAACCGCAGGTGTGGAACGCCCTGGCGTCGCTGCCAGCCGTCAGAAACCACCGCGTGTACGAGCTGATTGGCGACGAATTCGTCATCCCCGGCCCACGCGTCGTCGACGCCACGCGGCGGTTGGCCCAAGTGCTGCACCCGGACGCGAGCCGGTGAATCTAATTTAGTTATGTGGTTATCTGGTTATCTGGTTATCTGGTTATTGGCACGCGCAGTTCCGAGAGACTTGCCGAAGATCGCTCGCAGTTCGCAAGCTTCCGTGTGGACCGGACGGACGATGCCTTCACGAAGCAGTTGTCCTTTGAGAATGATGTCAAGCCAGTAAACCGATTCGTCGACCTCCTCGAGGACGATGCCGAGTTTAGCGACGAATTCGGCACGCGAGCGAGCGATGCAACTTCCGCGATAATTCGCGCCGACCGAAGTGGCACTTTTTGCGAGTTGACGACCGATCACCTGACCGCTCGCCGTCGATGGGAGCTGGTCGACGAGGCGTAACACCATGATCGAGAACGACATCGTTCGTTCCTTGAGCTGCTCGCTCTGTGCACTCACGCAGGCCGTCCACGCACATTCCCTGCCAAAGAACCAGATAACCAGATAACGAGATGACCAAATGATTAAATGTTTGATTTCGTGGTCGAGCGGAAAGGACAGCGCGTGGCTGGTTCACGTGCTGCGCAAGAGGGCTGACGTCCAGATCGGCGCGTTGCTCACGACCGTGAATGAATCGGCCCGGCGCGTCGCGATGCACGCCGTGCGCGTCGAGCTGCTCCAGGCGCAGGCCGACGCGCTCGGGTTGCCGCTCTGCCAGATTCCGATCCCGTCGCCGTGCACCAACGAGGAATACGAACGCGCGATGCAGGTGGCGGTGCAGCGCGCCGTCGCCGACGGCTTCACCCACATCGCCTTCGGCGACTTGTTTCTCCAGGACATCCGGCGGTACCGCGAAGAGCGGCTCGCCGGCAGCGGCCTGACGCCGCTGTTTCCGCTGTTCGACGCCGACACCGCGCGGCTGGCCCGCGAGATGATCGGCGGCGGTCTTCGCGCGCGTGTGACGTGCGTCGATCCTCGAGTCCTCGATCGACGCTTCGCCGGCCGGGAGTTTGATGCGGCCCTCCTCGCGGAGCTCCCTCCGGGCGTCGACCCGTGCGCCGAGCGCGGCGAATTTCACACGTTCGCGTACGACGGCCCAATGTTCGCGCATCCCATACCGGTTGAATTGGGTGCGATCGTCGAGCGCGACGGGTTTGTCTTTGCCGATCTGATGCCCGCATGATGATGGCGGCAGCTCTTATGCGACACGCAGGGGCTTAATCCGGGCCACCTCACCCTTAATGCTCTGAGTTGCGTCCCAGAGATCAACTGCACGCTGAGCGTTCAGCCAGAACTCCGGCGAGTTGCCGAATAGGCGACCGAGGCGGAGCGCCATCTCCGGGCTGACGGCTCGCCGGCCCCCGAGGAGCTCGTTGACGGATTGGCGAGACACACCCGCCGCCTCGGCGAGACCAGCGACGGTCAGTCCGTAATCCGGCAGGAAGTCCTCCCGCAGCATCTCTCCAGGGTGCGTCGGCCGGCGCGTCAGTTCGCGGTTGTTGGGGACGCTCATAGGAACTCCTATTCAGTGATAGTCGCAGATCTCGACATCGTAGGCGTCGCCATCAAGGAATCGAAAACAGATCCGCCACTGATCGTTGTTGGAAATGGCGTGCTGTCCCTTCCGATCGTCCTTGAGCGAATGCAGGCGGTTTCCGGGCGGTACCTTGAGGTCGTTGAGTCTGGTTGCACAGTGATCAAGCTGTGTTTTCAACGTTGTAGTGAAGCTGCACAACCCCGTCTGGAAATGGTTTCACCGAACGGAGACGAAGCGGAACATGGCGATGGCGATGAGCTAGCAGTGGTATCCCTTCGCCAATAAAAACTGGGACAACACTAATGATGAATTCGTCGATCGCACCTTCGTCCAGAAACGAAGCGATGATGTCACCGCCGCCCATCATCCAGATGTTCTTGCCTTTCTGGTTTTTCAGCCGCTTCGCGAACGAGGCAATGGCGCCGGTGACGAATTCGACGCCAGATGGCACTAATGCTGGTGGCGCCTGCCGAGAGAACACATAGTGGGGAGTCTTTGAATCGAACTTCGCGCCCATCTCCAAGCTGATATCGTACGTCTTCCGACCAATCAATTTCGTGTCGATGGACTGAGTAAACTTTCCCATCCCATAGAACCCCTTGGGAGCTGGTCGGCTCGTAAGCCAGTCGATGTCATCGTTCGGCCGAGCGATATAGCCGTCGGCGCTCGTTGCGATGTTGACAATGATTTTTCTGCTCTTATCTGGTTTAGTCGTCATGGCGGTTCTGTCAAGAGTTCGACGCGATATTCAACTGCCTAACTTCGTATAACCGGCCGACGCCAATTGTCGTTGCCTGCGCACAACACCGGCTGGGCCGACGGCCGGCAAACCGGTCGATGAGGCGATTGTTCTCAGTCGGTGAGCTCGGGTCAATGCCATTGGCGCAACGGATTGCCGCCCGCGGTTGACTCGCGAGCCGTGGATTGGTTCCGGCGCCATAACCACGTCATCCGGCGGATCGCTGGAGGGCGCCAATCGCAGACCAAGAAGTTATTGGCTTCAGTCTCTGGAAGACGTCAGCAGTACATTCCTGCCGCTGCCGCCAGTCTGTTCACGCGCCCCTGGAACCGGTTCCGGGCGAAAGCGCTCGGACCAACTGCCGGATCTCCTTCAGCGCGTCGATCGATTCGAGTTGGGCCAGCGCCTGTTGCACCCGCGCCGGCGACAGGACCAACTGCGCGCAATCGGCGAACTTCGCGTGAAGCTCCTCGCGGGTGAATGGCCGATCGGGCCCGCCGCGGTACCTGTCGTCCGAGGGCTGAACCAGCGTCCGTCCGTCCGATACATCCACTTCGACGATACTGCGGATCTTGTCGAAGCCCTGGGCTTCGATGTTCGCGTCGAAGACCGATGTGACACGTTCCATCATTCGCTGCACCGGCTCGCTGGCGACGAACTCGTCGGTGAACTCGCGGATGCCGGCCCTCCGCCGAAGGATGATGCTGCTCAACAGAAATGGCACGGAGAACTTCGCCTCGAGCTCAGTCTTCGCGATCGTGTATCGAAGTGGCTGGAGAATGTTCGATCCGGCGCGAAGCCGTACGGCGCGAATCTGGTCCGGCTTCAGATCGTGATCGACGACGACCTTGAGCATCGCGTCCAGGCTGGGATGGCTGAGCGAGCCGCACGGGTAGGGTTTGATCGACACGCCCGGGCTGACAATCGTGTACGGCTTGCCGAGCGCCGGCACCAGCCGATCGAGATCGGCGCCGCCGCCGAAGACCTGAAAGAACCCCCATGGCCCGTCCAGGCCGTCGTCACCGCCAGTGAATCCTTTCGCGGCCAGTTCGGCGGCAAAGATGCCGTTCTCGCACGCGCGCGCGACGTGAAGCGGCTTGGTCATCGTGCCGAAATTCACGCGGATGCCGCTCGCGAGGCTCGACGCGATCGCGAGCATGTGGCCGATTTGACGATCGTCCAGCTTCAACAGCTTCGCGGCAGCAGCGGCAGCGCCGAACGTGCCCACCGTGCCCGACGAATGGAAGCCCCTGACGTAATGATTCGGATCAATCGCTTCGGCGATCTTGCACTCGACCTCGAACCCGATGAGGAACGCCTCCAGAAACGCGGCGCCGGAGAGAGCCATTCGCTCCGAAAGAGCGAGAGACGCCGCAAGCGGCGGCACGGTCGGATGCGTCAGCAGGCCGAACGTCCGATCGGGCGTTGTCGACAACTGCGTGTCGTCGTAGTCCATCGCGTGGCCGCTCGCGCCGTTTGCGAGCGCGGCATGCGCGACCGACGCCATGAGCCGTTCCGGACCGAGCGCGGTCGCCTCTTTCTTGTCCGTCACCGACTTCACGTACTCGCGGACGATCGCGCTGCCGCGGACCGTCGATCCGGCGAGGATCACGCCGACGCCGTCGACCAGGCAGCGCTTCCCCTGCGCCACCACATCAGCCGGCATGTCGCGCAGATTCGTCGTCGTGATGAAACGGGTGAGGGCTGCGGTCGCGCCCGTGATGGCCGTGCCCTCGAGCTTTTTCGGTTTCGCCGTGCCCTGACCGGCGGCCTCCGCGCCGCCGATGCCGATTGCCGACACGACCGCGGAGCCTGCCGCGCCGCGGGCGACGACGCCGAAAAATTCCTTGCGTGTGATGTCCATGTCGATCCTCGTCACTACGGCGCGAACTCGACGTTGACCGGCCTCGGCAGCAGTCCCGCGGCCTGGGCGTCGGCAAGCAGGCGATGGACCGCCTCTCGCCCGCGGTCGCCGTAGTCGAGCGTCAGGTCGTTCACGTACATGCCGACGAACCGATCGGTGCGCGCACGATCGAGCCCGCGGCCGAACTGCATGGCGTGCTGGACCGCATCCTCGCGATGACTGAGGCCGTACGCAATGCTGTCGTGCAGCATGCGTGACAGCGTCGAGATCGCCTCCGGGCCCAGATCGCGGCGAATGACGTTGCCGCCGAGCGGCAGCGGCAAGCCGCCGGTCCGGTCCGCCCACCACTCGCCGAGGTCGACGATCTTCTTCAGCCCTTCGCCGGCGTAGGTGATCTGGCCTTCGTGAATCAGCAAGCCCGCCTGAATCTCGCCCGAGTGCACCGCTTCCTGGATCGTGTCGAACGGCATCACGGTATAGCTGACCGTCGGATCGAACAGCCGCAGCGTCAGAAGGGCGGTCGTCAACTCGCCCGGCACGCCGACGCGAACCCCGGCGAGATCACCAGGGCCGTCTTTCCTGGCGACGACGACCGGCCCGTACCGATCGCCCATGCTCGCGCCGTGCGGCAGCAGCATGTAGCGGTCCGTGAGATGGGCGTAGGCGTGAAACGAGACCGCGCTGATCTCATACGTGCCCTCGAACGCGGCACGGTTCAGCGTCTCGATGTCCGACAACACGTGCTCGAGCTCGAAGCCGTTCGACGGCACGAAGCCCGCCGCCAAGCCATAGAACATGAACGCATCGTCGGAGTCCGGGCTGTGGGCGATTCGAATCTTCATGGTGTTAAGGGCCCTAAATATCGTCGTCAGGCTCGGCGATCACGTACGACTGCGCCGCGCGCCGGACGACGATCGTCAGGCCGAACCCGACGAGGATTGCCGCCGCGACCAGTCCGACATAGATGCCGCTGCCGACCAACGTGGTCGGTGCGGAAGCCACCGGCGCGTCTTCTACGATGGCGATGGCCTGCGACACTGTCAGAGCCTGCTCGCCGGCAAGGCGTGGCACGACGCGCCACACCAGAAACATGATACCCAGCGCCATCAATCCCACCACGAACAAAGGATGACGGGAGTTCTTGCGTGTGATCAGGCTCAACGTTGCGAGTACCGCGGAGAGAACGCCCAGTCCGGCGATCCAGAGGCCGGTGACGTCAGGAAAGCCCTTCCTGACGACGCCGTCGACGACGACCCAGGGAAGAAAGGCGCTGATCGTCAGCGCCACGCCTGCGACAAGCGGAATGAAGTACCCGCGCATCCCCGGACGGAAGATGCCGCCGAGGCTCAATGCGCGTCTTTCCATTCCTCGTACCACGCCATTTGAATCGCTTCGAGCTTGGGCTCGTTCGAGGTCTTCGGGTCGTCGTCGAATCCGTCCAGTGCGAGGATCCTGTCGCGCAAGTCGGTGAAGCGAACGGTGAGCGGATCGACGTCCGGAAACTTTTCGGCCAGCGCCATCGCGATTTTGTCGACATCGATCCACTTCACGGCCTGCCCTCCTGCGCCTTCGATTCCTTCCTGTCGGACTTCCCGAGCTGAATGCCGCCCCCTTCCTGCACGTAGTTCCGCGTGTACATGGGCAGCTCGCAGACGACATCGCCGGCGATGACGGCCTGGCATCCGAGACGCGACCGCGCGGTCAGTCCCCATGCCGTATCCAGGCGGTCGGCCTCGTCGTCCTGCATCTCGCTGAGATGCTGCTCGCCTTCCTTGATGATCACGTGGCAGGTCGTGCACGCGCAGCTTCCCCCACACGCATGTTCGAGCGGCACGCCGAAATTCTTGGCGACGTCGAGGAACGACTCCGATTTGCCGTGATGCGTGTACGGCAACTTGCCGTGCTCGAACTCGACGGTCTGCGTCTCGCCGTCGATGATAAAGGTGACTTTCGGCATGTTTCCTCGAAGCAGGCACGAAGGGCGCGCTACGCCCGCATTCACTCTCGAAGCCGCGCTGCGACCGATCGGATATTCATGCCCGACAACGCCTCCTGGACCGAGCGGTTCATCATGATCTCGGCAAGATGCCGCGTCGCGTCGTTCAGTCCGTGGGTCTTCTGCTGAATCGCCTCGCGATCCGGGCCGTTCAGCACCGCTTTGAGCCCGGCCAGCGCCGACAGGATCCGCTCGTGTTCTCCCGGCGCCAGCTCGGTCTTCGCCAGCTCCGCGAATTCCTGAGCGCGCAGCGATTTCTCGGTCGCCAGAATGACGCTCTCCGCCTCGTTGCGCGCGTCAATCAGGAGGCGCGCCGCAAAATCGGCTTCCGCGTGCTCGAACGAGTCGAGGAGCATGCGCTCGACTTCCTCGTCGGTCAGCCCGTACGACGGCTTCACCTCGATCGTCTGCTCCACATCGGTCCGGAGCTCGCGCGCGGTGACACTCAGGATGCCGTTCGCATCGATTTGAAACTGCACCTGCACGCGCGGCATGCCGGCGGGCATCGGCGGGATCCCACGCAGCTTGAATCGCGCCAGCGATCGATTGTCGGCCACGAGCTCGCGCTCGCCTTGCAGGACGTGGATGTCGACAGCGGTCTGGTTGTCGACCGCCGTGGTGAACATCTCGCTGCCGGTCGCGGGAATCGTGGAGTTGCGCAAAATGATCTTCGACACCACGCCACCCATCGTCTCGATGCCCAGCGACAGCGGCGTGACGTCCAGCAGCAGCATCTCGCGGTTGCCGGTGACCAGAATGTCCGCCTGTACGGCGGCGCCGAGCGCGACCACTTCCTCCGGATTGAGCGCGCTGTGCGGCGTCTTGCCGAACAGCTCCGCGACGAGACGACGAACAAGCGGCATGCGAGTCGATCCACCCACGAGGACGACCTCGTCGATTTGCGACACCGTCAGCCCGGCGTCGGCCAGCGCCTGCCGGCACGGTCCAAGCGTTCGATCGAGAACCGGCCGAATCATCATCTCGAAATCGGCCCGGGTGATGCGCTTGCCGAACAGCTCGGTTTCCTCGTGATCGGAAAGATCCCATTTCGCGTGAATGACGGCCTTTCGAATTTCCTGGAGATCCTCCGGAGTCCGGGCGAACGCGCGACTGGACGTCCGGTCCAAAGTCTGGCTGAAGCCGGACGCCAGGTACGAGTACGAAGGCGAAGGCGACTCGAGGTCGGCCAGCACCCGCCGGGTCAACAGCAAGTCGATGTCGTCGCCGCCCAGGTGCGTGTCTCCGTTCGTGGCGAGCACCTGGAACACACCGTCCTCCACGCGGAGGATTGAGATATCGAACGTGCCGCCGCCCAGGTCGTACACCGCGATGATGCCGGTGTGGCGCTTGTCCAGCCCGTAGGCGAGCGACGCCGCCGTCGGCTCGTTGATGATCCGCATCACGTCGAGTCCGGCAATGCGTCCGGCGTCGCGCGTCGCCGTCCGCTGGGCGTCGTTGAAATAGGCCGGCACGGTGATGACGGCGCGATCGACGTCCGGATCGATGTCACCTTCGCCGACGAAGAACTCTTCCGCGCGGCGCTTCAGCTCGCGGAGAATGAACGCGGAGATTTCCGGGGCGGTGAACTCACGCTCACCCAGTCCGATCCGGACGATGCCGGACGGATCGCCGCCAATCGTGAAGGGGAACAGACGCGCTTCGTCGTGCACGTCCGCCAGCCCCTTGCCCATGAACCGCTTCACCGAGTAGACCGTGCGATTGGCTTGCGTCATCAACCGCCGCTGCGCTTCGCGGCCGACGTACACCGTGCCATCAGCCGCCACCGAGACGACGGAAGGGACCAACCCATCGCCCGCACGATCGCGGATCACGAGCGGCACGCCATCCTTCACGTAGGCGACGAGGCTGTTGGTGGTGCCGAGATCGATGCCGACGACTTTGCTCATATCAAGACCGATGAGCTTGGTTCCTTTGTGTCCATCGTGCCCATTGTGTTGAACAGGCTTACGAATTCAGTTCCCGCTCAATCCCCGCGAGCAGATTATTGATGTAGCTCCGCTCGAGCACGCGCTGGTGAAGTGCTTCGAGCATGGCGCGACGTTCCGATTCTGGTGCTCCGCTCTCGACGAGCGTGTCCCAGCGCGCGGACAAGGCCGTCAGTTGCTCTGCGTGCTCGACGCGCTTGGCCTCGATCGGCCACGCCGCGGCTTCGAGCCGTGGCTTCCATCGATCGAGAGGTGCGCCACCGGCCCGCAGCTTCCGGACCTCGTCGATCTCCTCATTGAGCGCGAAGACCTCCTCCAGCAGCGCGGGAGGCACCTTGTTGGTGGCCTCCTCGGGTCCGCGTGCGGAGAGGCCTTCGAGCTGCAGGAGATACTCGACCCGCGCAATCGGCTGCTTCAGCGTTCGGTAGGCGTCGTTCAGATACGAGCTCCGCTCCAGACTGGCGAGCCGCTCCGCGGGCGTGGCGTTGTAGAAGAAATCGGGATGAAAGTGCCGGCTGAGCGAGCGGAATCGCTGCTCCAGATCGGCCGCGTCGATACCCAGCTTTCGGGGAAGGCCAAGAAAGGCGAAATAGTCGCCGTGCCGGCCGAGCGAGAGCACCTTCGT
>JAHFUI010000083.1:0-2530 GCA_023265175.1 Acidobacteriota bacterium | reverse complement strand
TCGTAGTCCAGCACCGTTCCGTTCAAATACAACAGGCTCTTCTTGTCGACGAACAGTTTCGCGCCATCGGGCCCCTCGAACACCTCGTCGCCGGTTCGCGCCTGCTTCTCCCACGCAAAGGTGTAGCTCAGACCCGAACAGCCGCCGCCCTTGACGCCCACGCGCAACCCGCCCTCGCTGACGCCCTGCTTGGCCATCAGCGTGCGGATCTTGCGCGCGGCGTTTTCGCTGATCTCAATCATCTTTGTACTTTGTCGTGGGGCCCCACCCCCACGATCTGTGCCTTCGCGGCGCATCGCCGCTCGGCATTGCGTGTAGCCACCGTCCGCTTAGTGCGCCATCCTACGCTGACGGCTGGGCCTTCTCCTCAGCCGACTTCGACGTCGTCGTCGACTGGTGCTTCTTCCGGTAGTCGGAAATCGCCGCCTTGATCGCGTCCTCGGCGAGCACCGAACAGTGGATCTTCACCGGCGGCAAACTCAGCTCGGTGACGATGTCGGTGTTCTTGATGGCCAGCGCTTCGTCCACCGTCTTGCCCTTGAGCCATTCGGTCGCGAGGCTCGAGCTGGCGATCGCCGATCCGCACCCGAACGTCTTGAACTTCGCATCATCGATGACGCCGGTCCCCGGATTGATCTTGACCTGCAGCTTCATCACGTCGCCGCACTCCGGCGCGCCGACGAGGCCCGTTCCCACATTCGGATCGTCTTTCGGCAGCGAACCGACGTTGCGCGGGTTCTCGTAGTGATCGATTACCTTGCTCGAATAAGCCATCGTTTGCTCCTCTAGTGAACTTCCCACTGCATCGTCGACAGATCGACGCCTTCCTTCGCGAGCTCGTAGAGCGGCGACATTTCCCGAAGGCGCGTCACCACCTGCGTGAGCTTCTCGGCGACGTAATCGACTTCCTCCTCGGTCGAGAACCGGCCGAGACCGAACCGAATGGACGAGTGCGCGAGATCGTCGCCCGCGCCGAGCGCCTTCAGCACATAGGACGGCTCGAGGCTGGCCGATGTGCACGCCGACCCTGACGACACCGCGACCTCGTTGATGCCCATCAGCAGCGATTCGCCCTCGACGTACGCGAAGCTGATGTTCAGATTGTGCGGCAGCCGGTGTTCCATCGACCCGTTGATGTAGATCTCGTCGAGCCCCTTGTGCAGGCGTTCGTTCAGCCGATCGCGCAGCTTCCGCAGCCGCTCGCTCTCGCTCGCCATTTCCTGCATGCAGAGCTCGGCGGCCTTGCCGAACCCGACGATGCCGGTGACGTTGAGCGTGCCCGACCGCATCCCGCGCTCGTGACCGCCGCCATCGATGATCGCGGCCAGCAGCACGCGCGGATTCCGGCGCCGGACGTAGAGCGCGCCGACGCCCTTGGGGCCGTACATCTTGTGCGCGCTGATCGACGCCATGTCGACCTTCAGATCGTTCACGTTGAAGGGCACCTTGCCGGCCGCCTGCACGGCGTCGGTGTGGAACAGCACGCCCCTCTCCTTCGCGATAACGCCAATCCGGGTGATCGGCTGAATCACGCCGATCTCGTTGTTCGCCGTCATGATCGTGATGAGGATCGTCTTGTCGGTGATCGCCGCGCGCAACTCGTCGAGGTCGATCAGCCCGTCCTTCTGCACCGGCAGATAGGTGACGCGGTAGCCTCCCTTCTCGAGGCGCTTGCACGTGTCGATCACCGCCTTGTGCTCGGTCACCGCCGTGATGATGTGATTGCCCTTCTCGCGATACATCTCGGCGACGCCCTTGATTGCAAGGTTGTCCGACTCGGTCGCGCCGCTGGTGAACACGATCTCCTTGGCGTTGGCGCCGATGAGATCCGCCACCTGCTTGCGCGCCTTGTCGACCGCCTCTTCCGCTTCCCATCCGAAGGGATGGTTCCGGCTGGCCGCGTTGCCGAAGTGCTCGGTAAAATACGGCATCATCGCCTCGACGACGCGCGGATCGGCCGGAGTCGTCGCGTGATAGTCCATGTAGATCGGAAGCTTGATGGCCACCTTGCGCTCCTATAAAGTCGTGTGCAGCACGGCCGCGCGCCTCGGCACCGGCTGCGGGTCGGACGCCAGCTCGGCGATCGTGCACCCGCCCAGCGCCGCCAAGATCCGCTCGCGGACCCGCCACAGCGGATCGCGCACGTTGCACCTGGCGAACTGATCGCATTGACTGTCGTCGGTCGAGCAGGCGGTCACCGTGACCGGACCGTCGATCGCCTGAATCACGTCCGCGACCGTGATGAGCCTCGGTAACCGCGACAACTGATAGCCGCCGCGCGTCCCTTGGTGCGATGCCAGCAGACCGCCCTGCACCAGACGCTGCAGGACCTTGGCCATCAACTCGATCGGGATGTCGTATTGCTCCGCGATCTCGCGGGCGCTCGACGAGCCGCGGTCCCCCCGCAGGGCCAGGTGTTTCATGGCCATCAGGGCGTAATCCGCCTTTTTCGAGAGCCTCAGCATGAAGTCCAGTTGGAAATCCGACCTGTCTAGTCCGATATTATCACTTCCTGGAGGCTGGAGGCTAG
>JAHFUI010000234.1 GCA_023265175.1 Acidobacteriota bacterium | reverse complement strand
GCAACGAAAAACAAGGAGACCCGGAATGAAAATACTCACAGTCTTGGTAATCGCGGTCGCTCTAGTCGTCACGGTATCCGGCCAGGGTCGAGGCCAGGCTGCGGGACAAGGACGGGGACAGGTCCCGCCTTCGAATCTGCCTGAGAATCCAACGGCCGTTGCGCTCCCGGCCATCTCGGCTCAGGTGACCGGTCCAGGCACCATGTACGAATCCGTGCAGTCACTGGCGCCGGGAAAGGGATTGGCGAATTTCAACTATGAGGCCAAAGAGTATTTCGTGTCTGGTACTGCGAATGGACAGCCGTACAAGACCCGCGTCGTTGTCCGCCGGCCAGCGAACAACGCCACATTCAACGGGCTGGTTCTGGCAGAACCGATGCACCCGAGCGGTTCGGCTCATATGTTTGAGTTCACCTCGATCTATGGAATGTCCACAGGCTACATTGCCATCGACATGCTGATTGGCGGAATGCAACAGGTCGTCGATCACAATCCGGAGCGATACAAGGATCTCAAGCTCGAGCCATCGCAGACGAACGAGATCATCGCCCAGATTGGCGCGCTGCTGCGGTCGAATCAAAGCACCAGTCCGCTTGCCGGTCTTCGTGTGAGAAAGATGATCCTGGCTGGTACGTCGGCAACGGCCGGAACGTTGATCAACTACCTGCCCGCGCACATGGTGTACCGCACGCCGGACATGCAGCGAATCTTCGACGGCTTCATGCCTACATCCAACGGGTCGGTGATTCGCCAGATCGACGTGCCGTTGATTCAAGTTCCGACGATGCTCGAGGTCCGTGGCGCCAACGTCACGAGCCGGCAAGATGGTGACGCGCCCGGCGATCAGTACCGCGTGTATGAGTTTCCAGGCATGGGACACGTCGACTCGCGCGACAACGTGCGGCTGATTCCGAATCCGTGCAAGTACCCCACCAACCAGTTCCCTCAGCAGGCGTACATGTCCGTCGCGCTGCACCATCTTTTCCAATGGGTGGACAAAGGCATCGTTCCGCCCAACGCCGATCGAATCTGGAAAGACCGCAATGAAAAGAATGACGGTTCGCCGATGGTCCTGGACGAACACGGCAATCCTCGTGGCGGAATCCGGAATACCTACGTTGATGTTCCTACCGCAAGACACAACGTGCCAAACGAGGCCGCCGCTCAATTGATCCCGAATCCAAGCGCGTACGTGGCCAAAGGCGGGATGCAGGCCGCAATGCAGATGTGCGGGCTGGCCTCTTACCAAATCGACTTCACCAAGGCGGAACTGAAGCAGCTCTACGGCAGCAGGCAGAATTACCGAAGCAAAGTTGAGAAGCGCCTCACAGAACTCGAGAAAGCGGGCTGGTCGCTGCCCGTGTATCGAGAAATGATTCTGGCCGACGCGGCAAAGGTCGACTTCTAGGCGATGTCGAGCGACAGGTCAGCGCGCTTGCGCGCCTCCGTAGCCGTGCGCTATTCTCACACAGCGCGTCAGGGCGCCCCCGTGTCCGCGGAAAGGACAGCGTCCACCTGAGCCAGCCGGACAATTGATCGCGTCGATGAACTCCTTTCTGCCCGAGCGAGCGGACACCGGGCATCGGCCAGCGCGAAGGCGCGGCCACGAAAGGAGCTCATCGTGAACACGCCGACTCGTACACGCGCTCGCACGCTACGGCGCGTGCCTCCGGCTCGCGCGCTCCGCGAGCATCCAGATCTCAATCAACTCAGACGTCAGGCCAAGGAACTGCTCGGCGGATTTCGTTCTGGAAACCCCGTCGCGGTCGCCGAAATCACCGCCCACTACCGACGCGCCGATCCCGCGACATTCGCGCTCCACGACGCGCAGCTCGTGCTTGCGCGATCGTACGGATTTGAAAGTCGGCCGAAGCTGAAGGCCCGCGTGGTCGGCGGAACCGTCGCGGATCTTGTGGACGCCGTGTGCCACGGCGACATCGCTCAAGTGCGGGCGCTTCTCAAAGTCCGGCCAGAGCTGGCCAATACGGACGTGGCATACGACGACGAACATTGCGCGTTGCACTACGCAGTCCTCGGCCGCTCGGTGGAGATGGTGCGCCTGCTGATGGAGCACGGCGCCGATCCTCGCAAGGGGATCTGGCCTCACCGCGATGCGACGAGCCCGCTCCAATTTGCGATCGACCGCGGCTATGACGACATCGTCACCGTTCTTCGCGATGAAGAGCAGCGACGTCCCCGTCACCCTTCAACCGGACATCGCCCAGGATCCACGAGGGCTGGCGAGACGCTCGACGATGGCGGGCAGCGCGAGAACGACAAGAGCGTTCGAAATGCCGAAGCGCCGGCGCGGGCCCAGCTGGCAGACGCATTTCAGCGCCGCGATGAGGAGGGCGCGCTCGCGATCCTGCAGGCCGATCCGACGGCCGCCGAAGTTCTGGGCCGGCCGCTGCACGCGGCGGCCGCGATGCTTTGGGAACGGGTGGCCGTCTGGCTGCTCGAACATGGCTACGACGTCAACTGGCGAGGCGAGTCCGGATGGACGGCCCTCGAGATAGTGGCGGGCGCCTGGCGCGACGCGTATCCGCTCGATCGGTTGGTCAGGATGGCCGATCTTCTGCGAAGCCGCGGAGCCGAGCTCACTCCGCGCGCGGCCGTTGCGCTTGGCGAGGCCGATTGGCTGCGAGCCCGGCACGCCGAGGGCGCGCTCGCGAATCCTCCGCTTTTGAACCCGTCGTACTACTACGGCGGTCTTCTGATGACGGCCGTCGCGCATGACAGGCTCGACATGCTGAAGCTCCTCCTGGATCTTGGTTTCGATCCGGACGAACGGGTACGCGTTGGCGGACTGGATGACGTCGTGTACGCCTGGGGCCTGCCGCTGCAGCAATGCGCCCGACTCGGCAAGTTCGCGGCGGCCGAGATGCTGCTCGACCGAGGCGCTGATCCAAATCCCCAGACCTACATCGGGCAACCTCCGATGTCGTTCGCGTACGAGCGGGAAGATACCGCAATGATCGAGCTTCTCGAACGGTACGGCGGCAAGCTGCATCCGGTTGCTATCGGGCTCGCGGGCCGCACGGCACTCGCGAGAAAATTGTTCGAGGACGAAGCCGCGGGCCGTCTGGCAGCCGGCGCAATCTTGCCCGACAGGTGGGGAGAAACACTCGCAGAGCTCTTCCTGTGGAGTGGCGCTGCCGGCGGTCATCCGGAGATCGTGCGGATCGGGATCGAACGCATGACGTGGCCGCGAGACGATCCGCGATGGTGGTGGATGTTGTGGCATGCCCTCTATGCCGGTGAGGCGCAGTGGGAGGGACGAGGGCTCGCGTGCTTTCGTCAGGTCCTGAAGCGATGCGATCCGAATGTGAGTCTCTTCTTCAAGCGAACGATTCTGCACGACGTCATCGCCGCCGGCGCCAACGCACCGGCGGAGGCGCGGCTGGCGTTCGCCACGGCGGTCCTCGATGCAGGGGCGAGGCTGGATATCCGCGATGAACTGCTCGCGAGCACGCCGCTTGGGTGGGCCTGCCGATGGGGGCTGGATCGAAATTGTCAGGGTGCTGCTGCAGCGCGGCGCCGATCCCGTGGAGGCCGACGCTGAACCGTGGGCGACGCCGCGCGCGTGGGCCGAGAGGATGAACCACGGCGACGTCCTCGCGGTGCTGCAGGAACAGGGCGTGCGATGAGGTGAGAAAGCGGAGACGCACCGCCGCCCTATGTCATTTCGCGCGCCCTTTGTAGCCCTGAGCGAGCATCGGGATCAAGTACACATACGCGTGCTGTAGTCTCATCGGATCGATCAGGCTCACCACGGCGTACATCGTTTTCTTGTCTTTGCCGCCGAATGCCGCGGTAATCAATCCGTACGGCGCGGGAATGCTGCCGAGCAGCTTGCCGTCCGGAGCCACCACGTGCACCGCCGGACCCGCGGTGACGTAGACGCGGCCCTGAGCGTCGACAGTCATGCCGTCGCCACCGCCGCTCGGCAGCTCGACGAACTGGCGCTGATTCTTCAGCGATCCGTCGGGCTGCACGTCGAACGCCGCCACCGTGCGCCCGTTCGTCACGTAGAGCGTCTTCTCGTCCGGACTGAGAATCACGCCGTTCGTCGTCAGGTTCTCGCCGTAACGCGTGACCGTTCCCTTCGCGTCCGCATGGAACAGCCCGCCCATGGTGAAGTACACGCCGCCCTTGCTGTCGGCAGTGAGATCGTTGATCACGCCGCCGAGGCAATCGAGTGGATCGCCGTCCGGCAACTTGTCGGCGAGGATCCGGCGCTTCGGTGCGAGCTGCGACACGTTCGCGCGCAGGCCGCGCTCGACGATGAAGAGTTCGCCTTTCTTGTTCATCGACAGGGCGCCGCCCGTGTGCGTGTCCCTGTAGACGGTCGAGACGTTGCCGCTCCTATCCAGCTTGACGACCGCGGCGTTGTGGTTCTGCGCGATCAGGATGTCGCCGTTCATATCGGCGAGGATACCGTCGGCGTTGTTCCCGCTGACCTCCCACGCCTTGGTCCATTTCTGCCCGGCCGCAATGACGCCCGGGATTTCGATCACCGTGTACTCGGCGGGCGGCGGCGGAAACGTGGCCGCCCCAGGTGCAGCGTCCGCTGCTCGTCCCGGCGCAGCGCCCGCACGCCCGGCAGCCGCGCCCCCGCCGCCCCGCTGTGGAGGAGGAGCCGGCGGCATTTTGCAGCTCGCGATCAGCGCCTGGTAGCCAGGATCCTGCGGCGCCTGTGGACTCGCACCGGGCGGCAGCGCGATTGGGGGGACTTGCGCGAACACCACGCTGCTCGCCAGGATCACGGGAAGTGAAAGAAGAACGCTTCGCTTCATAAACACCTCATGCCTCCTCAGCGGCCGGCGTAGAGGAGCCCCTTCACCGTCGCCAGCTTGGACGAATTCACCTGCCACGATTGATGCGCGACAGCGGGAGCCCCAGCGGAATGATTACCGGTCCCGCAGTGCGGTAGTATGCGTCATTTCCTGCCCGCACGAGCGAGCGAAAGGAACGTATGCGGCGCCTTCAGGTGTTGATGTGTGTCTTCGTCGCGCAGTTTGTCTTCCCTGCGCCTGGCTTCGCCCAGTGGCTGCACTACCCGACGGACGGCGTGCCTCGAAAGGCCGACGGGAAACCCGACCTGGCTGCCCCGGCGCCGCGGCTGCCGGACGGGAAGCCGGACTTCTCCGGCATCTGGCACGCCGCCCAGCCCCGCCGGTGCGTGGATGGCGCCGGAGACTTCATCCCGTGCGGCATCGAAATCGGCGGATCGCCGCTCGGCGGCAACCTCGGGCGGAATCTGTCGGGCGGCACGTTGCCGTATCAGCCGTGGGCGGCCAAGCTGTTCGAAGAGCGGCATGCCGCGTTGAGCATCGACGATCCACACGTCCGGTGTCTCCCCGACAACCCCCCGAGGCACTGGACGCTGCCGCATCTCACGAAGGCGGTGCACACGCCGAAGCTGCTCGTGCTGCTCTACGAAGTGAACGCGATGTACCGGCAAGTCTTCATCGACGGCCGGCCGATGCCGAAGGATCCGAATCCCGCGTGGAACGGCTACTCAGTGGCGCATTGGGAAGGCGACACGCTCGTCGTGCAGACTGAAGGCTTCCGCGACAGCCTGTGGATCGACACATGGGGCAGCCCGATGAGCGACGTCGCGAAGATGACGGAGAGAATCCGACGGCCGAATTTCGGGACGGTCGAGATCGAGCTGACGATTGACGATCCGAAGGTCTACACGAAGCCCTTCATCGTCAACCTGTCGGAGACGCTCGAAGCGGACACGGAGCTCGTCGACGAGTTCTGCCTCGAGGGCGAGAAAGATTACGAGCGGCTGCAGCGCTCGCGCGGTAAATAATCTGGTCCTCTGGCCTTGGTCCCTGGTCCGTCCCGCGTATTGGCGCTGATAGTGCTCGTGTCGGGCGCCGCTGCCGCGCAGGGTACGCGGCAGCCCGCGGCCGCTTGCGAGCGGCTGGCCTCGCTGTCTCTGCCGAATACGACCATCGCACTGGCGCAGGTGGTCAACGCGGGCGCGTTCACAGCGCCCGTGAACCCCGCGACAGACTGGGCACCGACACCTTCGACATGCTCAGTCAAAGACCCAGGCGGAATAATCGTGGCCAGCGTGGGCGGCAGTCTCGCCGGTGGCAATATCCAGTCGACAAGGCTCGAACGGTGATGCGAAGTGGCACGACCTCCGGCGGGCGTCAA
>JAHFUI010000082.1 GCA_023265175.1 Acidobacteriota bacterium | reverse complement strand
CACCGTCATTCTCCAGGCCGAGGCCTCAATTAGCGTACTTCCTGACAGACTGGGCCATGGCTATCACGTTTTCGACCTTGGCTTCGTCCGGAATACCGACCGAGCCGTCGAGCATGAAACCCCCGCCCTTGCCAACCACCCGGATGAGCTTCTTGCAGTACTCATCCGTATCTTCCGGTGTCCCCGTAATCAGTATCGATGTCGGCACGTTCCCGCGTATACACACGGTATCTCTCAGAACTTCCTTCGCCTTGAAGATATCGGTGCCTTCGAACCAGTAGACACACTTGCCCGCAGGGACATCTGCGATCGTTTCAAGGCGACCCGTGCAGTTGCCCTCCCAAAGGACACACGGTGTCAGCCCCATTTCGGTGAACGCAACGATGATCTTTCTCAGTTCCGGCCAGTAGAAGGTCTTGAATTGGGCCGGCGACATGAATCCATCCAGCCCCCAATGCAGCGGCATAAAGACGAACTTGGAATTCAACAACTCCGAGTCCGCCTTGACGTGCCTCATCAGCAACACTCGCGCCTTCGCCATGGCTTCCAACAGCCTGTCCTTGTTGCGGAACATATCCATCATGGCACCCTTCGAGCCACGCAGAAAATCGGCAAACAGATCATAAGGCGCCTTGCAGAAGCCACCCACAATCATGGGATATCCCGCGGCCTGCATTTCGTTCCCGTAGTCCAAAATGCGCTTCATGATATGGGCCGTCTTGTTCCCGACTTCAAACAGGCGCTTCATTCCTTCCTGGAATTCCGGGTTGCCCATAAACATCGGCTGCGTGATAAGATCCCACTCGGCCCTGGCCGCGAAATCGGGAAGCATTCCCAGGGGCTTATAGGCTCCGGCCAGGCGCGGAAGGTACTTGTGCAGGTAGAAGCCGGTGGGATCGAATATATACTCGTCGTACTCATCAACCGTCATGAATTCCTGGTCGAGATACTGAAAAGTGGCCATGGGGTCCACCTTCCCACCGCCCGGCCATCTCATCGGGTTGTAGCTCAAGCCCTCCAGCGTCTGGCCGAAGGCGAACAATAACGAGGAAAAGGCATCGGGCTGCAACATGTCGATCGCCTGTTTGCTTACGGCGATGTACTTATCCACGTCGTACATCATCTCTGCGAACGTGAGCCGCTGAAGCTTGGCGGCCCAGAACGTAGAGAAATAGATGAAGGGCACACGATCGGTTTCCTTCAGCGCCACATTGTCCTCGAGGCGCTTCAATCGTTCGTCGTAGACTGCTTTGTTGTTGGTGGCGGTCATTCCGCAGTTACCCCCATCCATTCCCTGCATAGTCTGACGGCGTCCATGGCATTCAAGCCAAAGGCATCCGCACGCGTATACTTCAGCACTACCTCATCCACCTGGCCACCGCCTATCATGACCTTGATCTGATCGCGCAGCCCTGCCTCCTTGACGGCGTCGATCGTCGTCTTCATCGAGTCGTAGGCGAGAGTCAGGAAGCCGCTCAGGCCGACCACATCGGGCTTGAATTCCCGGATGGTCTCCACGAACTTGGACACCGGCACGTCAATGCCAATGTCCAACACCTCGAAATTGTTGACGTCAAGCATGAAGGTGACGATGTTCTTTCCGATATCGTGGAGATCGCCCGACACCGTTCCGATGAGCACCCTGCCATGTTTCTTCGCAGAGCCACCTCCCCTCTCGGTGAGACGCGGCTTGACCAGCGCGGAGATTTGCTCGAGGGTATCTCCGGAGAGGATCAGCTCGGGCACGAAGAACTCCCCATCCTCGAACTTGCGACCGACGATATCCATAGCCGAGCGACATAGCGCAAGAATTCTCAAGGGATCCGTCCCCTCATCCAGCATCTTGGCCGCAAGGTCGACCGCTCCCGGCGTATCCATATCAACGATCCGTTCGATGAGTTCTTCACCTTTATCACTCACAGGCGTCTCCTCGTATACAGATTAATCGCAACAATTCAGGGGGCTGGACGAATCAATCCGACCCGTGTACCGCGGGCGGCGCGTCGCGGACGGACGCGCAGGCAGGAACCAGCCAGGACGGCCGCGGCGAACGCTTCTGCCGGGAGACGCTCGCCCTGCGGCTGCGCCTGTTCCGCCTGCGGCATGGTTCGGTGGCCAGCCGCGCGTCCGCGCCGGCCCCATCGCGGGCGCGCGGTCGATCGCGAAAGCCTTTCCCCGCGAGCCTCCTGACCGTCACACGCACCTGTCAGCTCCAACGACTCAACGTTCTTGTCTATCTCACCGCTGCCAATCGCGCCCATGGCCGTCGACAAGAGGCGGCATCGCCGCTGCCAGGCCGTCGACCACTTATAACTGTTATCATTAACGCGCTAATAATTCAACCCGTTCCGCGGGCCCCCAATCCGTCGATGAGGCGGCCGGCAGTCCCCGCATGTTGTCTCGGCGTTCGTAATCGCCGGTTCGCGCGAACTGGTGACGCACACGCGTGAGCATCGAGGCGCGGACCTCAGCGCGCGGGCCTGTCACGCGCGACCTGTCGTCTTACATCGGACGCCTCCGGCGACACCTGGATCATTCAGGGTCGTCAAATCCGTCGATAAGCCCGTCACACGCGCCGCCCGATCCCGTCACACGGGTACGGGCAGCAGCCGCAACGCTCGAGCCATTCCGCAATCCGGGCGACCGTGGCCGCCAGCCGCAGTACCAGCTGTCGGGCATGCTGCACCACGCGGCCCGGCGTCTGCAGGATCAAAAACCGCAACCGCTTCGGCCGAGCCGTCAGCAGCTCCGCGGGCAAGGCTATGCGTTTCAACGCCGTCAGCACGTTGTGCGTCAGCACGGTCAGCCGCAGCCAGGCGGCGTCCGCGCCGAAATACTTACACGGCATCACGCCCGCGCCGAGCTCGTTCTTCAGCACGTCGTGCACGCCCTCGATCGTGCCTGCCTTCTCCCGATGCCACTCGATCAACCGCGACGCCTTCACGTCCCACCGGTTGCTCACCACCGCGTAGTGCTTCACCGTCGCGCCGTCGTCGAAGAGGTCGCCCTGGCGCCGGCGAATGCGGATCGCCACAGACCGCAACGGTTGCGTCTCGCGCCGCTCGCGTGTGTCGCTCGGCACGAAATCCACGTCCGCACACTCCCGGATCTCGTGCGGATGCGTGTGCCCATACGGCGCCCAGGCCGCGTCGGGCACCTGCCGCACGGCGTCGTGCAACGGCGGACTCATCCGCGCGCTGATCGCGAAGCCGATCACGCCCGCCGGACCGCCGGCCCGGCGCTCATCCCGCAACCACGCCAGTAGCTCGTACTCGTGGCACGCCGAGTCGCCCCGGTAGTAGTAGCTGTCCACCGTCGGCGGCAGCGCCGCAAATGCCGCCTGCGCCACTGTCAGCGGTCGGAGGAGCGCCGGCACATTCCCATCCCGAAACTCGTCCGCCAACACCAAATTCATCTCCGCCCACACCGCGAGCATTGGCTGATAGCCGCGCTCGCCCTCGTACGAGCGCAGCGCCGCCTGATTGCGGCTCTCAATCAGCGTGGCGTCCTGATCCACCGTCGCGATACGTTGATCGGGACACCGCCGTCCCACCTCCTGCACCAGATCCCGGTTCACCCGCCCCAGCTGTGCCTCAAGGCTGTGCTTCCGGGGCTGATCATGCGCTCGTACTGTGCTGGCTGAGCCCCCCGTCGGTCCGGGAGGCCGATAAGGGAGATTCCGTTAACGGGTCTTCCCGCGACAGGGCCTTCATCGTTCCTATCGTCATCGGCGTGACGACGATGTAGCCGTGTTGCGCGGCGACGCGGATGAGGTTGTTGTCCGCGCGGTACGGGCCGTCCACGGTATTCCCCGCGCGCAAGGTCACGAGCATCGGGAGATTGACTGCCGTTGACCACCGCGCGACGGCACGAACAGGCGATAAGGAATCGACTCGCCGGTGCCCGGGAAGTTGTAGATTCGGTACTACTCGCCCGTGGCGTGATAGAGCGGCGCCGACGGGTTCGGCTGCGGCGGGGCAGGCGCGGCGCCGCGGGCTTGCCCGAACGCCGGCAGAGCAAAGAGGCAAATGGTCAGCAGCGTCGGGAATAGGCGTATATTACGACTCGAAAGCGAGGGGTCATGAGGAAGATTGCGCTGGCGATCGTGATGGTGACGGCGGCGGCGACCCTCTCGGCGCTGAAGGCGGCCCCGAACGGAAAATGGTCGACGCCGCGGACGGTGGACGGCCAGCCAGATCTGCAGGGCACCTGGGCCAACAACAACGCGACGCCGCTCGAGCGTCCTGTCGAGTTCACGGGGCGCGCGACGCTGACCGACGCCGAAGTTGCGACGCTCAAAGCGCGCTCGGCGCGTCTGTTCAACGGCGACGGCGACGCCGCGTTCGGCGACGGCCTGTTCGCGGCGCTCCTGACCAATCCCGACAAGTTCGTGTCTGTGGACGGCAAGACCGGCGACTACAACCAGTTCTGGCTGCCCGATCGGGTCTTCGACAACCGGACATCTCTCATCACTGATCCGCCGGACGGAAGGATTCCGGCGATGACGCCGCTTGCGCAGCGGAGAGTCGCGGCCGACGCGGCAGCCAGACTGGGGCTTCCCGCGGGCCCGGAGGATCGGTCGCTCAGCGAACGCTGCATCACGTTCGGCGTGCCACGAACTCAGCCGGCGTACATGAGCTACTACGAGATCATCCAGTCAAAAGACGCCGTCGTCTTCCGGATGGAAACGATCCACGACGCGCGCGTGATTCCGCTCGATGGACGCCCGCATCCGGGACGCAGGATTCAGAATTGGCTTGGCGACTCGCGCGGGCACTGGGAAGGCGACACGCTCGTCGTCGACACGACGAACTTCTCGCCGAGGAGCAACTTCCGTGGGGCGCACGAGAACCTGCATCTGGTCGAGCGCTTCACGCGCGTCAGCGCGAGCCGGCTGGAGTATGCATTCACCGTGTCCGATGACACGACGTGGACGCGCCCATGGAGCGCGATGATTCCGTTTGAGCGATCGCGCGCGCCGATCTACGAGTACGCGTGCCACGAGGGAAATCTCGGGCTGGCCGGCATCCTGTCCGGTACCCGCGCCGAGGAGCGAGAGTCTGAGCAGGTGGCGCGTTAGCGCGCTACCAGTTCGGTGATGCGGGCGACGCTCGTGTCGCCGGTGAACAGATTGCCGCGCGAGTCCATGACGAGATAGCTCGCCTCGACGAACTGTCCCTTGCCTCGTCCGGGTCCGTTACCGATCGCGCCAAGTACGTTGCCGTCCCAGTCGATCTTGAAGATCTGTCCGTCCTGGCCCGTCGCCATCCAGAGCTGCCCGCGCGGATCCACGTACAGCGCGCACACGAGATTTCGCATCTGGATCGTCTTCACGAATGCGCCCTTCGCGTCGCAGACGACGATGCGGTATTCCTCGCGGTCGCCGATGTAGACGTTGCCGTTGCTGGGGTTGATGGCGATGCCATGCACCATGCTGAAGTGGCCCTGGCCGGCGTTGTTGCCGAACTACTGGTTGATGAACTTGCCGTTCTTATCGAGGTGCAGGATGCGCGCCGCACCGCGTACGGTGCTGAGCTGTACTGTGGCTGGCTGAGCCCCCGCGTCAATCCGGGAGGCTGACAACGCAGATTCCGTTAACCCGTTCCCGCGACCGGGCCTTCATCGTTCCTATCGTCTCGCCAGGAACCCCCGATCGAGCGGCTTCTCGATCCGAAAGAACCCGCGAAGCGTGGCGTTGTTGACGTAGATGACGCTGAGATTGCGGCCGCGCAGCAGCGGCGTGAGGTCGCCGCGGAAATAGATCGTGACGCTGTTGGAAAAGACGCCGCGCCCGCGCATCGGAATACCGAGACCATGGCGGATCCGGCTGTGCGCGCCGTCGGCCGCCACGAGATACGATGCGCGAACGGTCTCGGTCCGGCCGCTGTCGCGATCCTGGATCACCGCGGTCACGCCGCTCTCATCCTGCTCGAACGAGACCATGTCGGTCGCGAAGCGCAGCTCGGCGCCAAGCGCCTCGGCCCGCGTTTTGAGGAGCGGCTCGAGCAGGCTCTGGGAGATGAACACGCGCTCGCAGGGGCTGACGTCCCTGACGCCTTCGTTCAGGTTGGCGATGAAGTACGCGAGCTCGCGGCCGGCCAGCGTCTCGACAGCCATGATCGCGCCGTCCTGCACGAACTGCTCGTCGGATTTCTCGCGGACGATCTGCTCGACCCCCACCGTCCGCAAGATCTCCATCGTCCGCTGACTGATTTGCGCGGCGCGAGGATGGATGGCCGTGCCGCGGTGATGCTCGACGACGAGCGTCTTCACGCCATGGTGACCGACCGGTAGCGCCGCCGACATGCCGACGAGACTGCCGCCGACGACAAGGACGGGAACTTTCTGGCTAGCCGGCGAATTTGTGCGAGCGTTGCTATAATCTGTCGCTTCGTGGTCGGCCAGACCATCTCACACTATCGCGTGCTCGAAACGCTCGGCGGCGGCGGCATGGGCGTCGTCTATCTGGCCGAAGACACGACACTCGGGCGGAAGGTCGCCCTGAAGTTCCTCCCGCCCGGTATCGCCACGACGCCCGAGGCCGAGGCGCGGCTGCTGCGTGAGGCCCGGGCGGCATCGGCGCTCAACCATCCCAACATCTGCACCGTCCACGAAGTCGGGCGCCACGGCGACCGGCCGTTCATCGCGATGGAGTGGCTGGACGGCGAGACGCTCAAGCACCGGCTCGATCGCGGACCGCTGCCGATCGACATGCTGCTCGACCTGGCGGAGCACATCGCCGACGCCCTCCAGACCGCCCACGCGAGCGGCATCATCCATCGAGACCTCAAGCCGGCGAACCTGTTCGTGACCAGACGCGGCGACGCGAAAATTCTCGACTTCGGGCTCGCCAAGATGATCCACAGCGATGACGGCGCGACGATGGGGCCGTTGACGAGCGCCGGCGCGATGGTCGGGACCGTGGCGTACATGTCGCCGGAGCAGGCGCGCGGCGAGCAGGTCGACGCCCGCAGCGATCTGTTCTCGCTCGGCGTCGTGTTGTACGAGCTGGCGACCGGGCGCACCGCGTTCACGGCGTCCACGACGGCGCTGACGTTCGATTCGATCCTGCACCGCCAGCCGCCGCCCCCGCGCCAGCTCAATCGCGACATTCCGGACGTGCTCGACCGCATCATCTCGCGGCTGCTGGCCAAGGACGCGGCCGAGCGCCACCAGCGTGCGCGCGAGCTGGCCGACGACTTGAAGCGCGCGCCGAGGGGACAACCTGTCGAGCGGGACGCACAAGGCGCCGCCGTCGGTGGCCGTGCTCCCGTTCGTGAACATGAGCACGGATCCGGAGAGTCAGTTCTTCAGCGACGGTCTCGCGGAGGAACTGATCAACGCGCTGACACGCCTTCGCGGCCTGCAAGTCGCGTCGCGGACGTCGGCGTTCCGCTTCCGCGGCGCGAACACCGACATCCGCGAGATCGGCCGCGAGCTCAAGGTCCGCGCCGTCGTCGAAGGCAGCGTGCGGCGCGCCGGCAACCGCCTGCGTGTGACCGCGCAGCTCATCAACGTCGCGGACGGGTATCACCTCTGGTCGGACCGGTACGACCGCGAGATGGCGGACGTCTTCGCGATTCAGGACGACATCGTCGCGGCGATCGTCCAGGCGCTGTCGCCAGCGTTGCTGGGCGACGCCCAGCACGCGGTCCGGCGGCCTCCCGAGAATCTCGAGGCGTACGAGCTGTACCTCAAGGGCCGGCACTACTGGCATCAGCGGTCGCCGGGCGCGCTGCAGCAGGCCATCCGGTGCTTCGAGGAGGTGATCGCGCTCGACCCGGAGTACGCGCTGGCGTACGCCGGTATCGCGGACTGTTATTCCATCTTTCGCGTCTACGGCTGGCATTCAGCCGAGGCGACGCGGAATCGCGCGCTCGACGCCGTGACACGTGCCATGACGCTCGACCGGACGCTGGGCGAGGTGCATTACTCCCAGTCCCTGTACACCTTCTTTTTCGAGCCGAAGTGGCGAGCCGCCGAAGCACACGTGCGGAGCGCCATCGCGATCAATCCGCGGGCGGCGATCAGCCACGCGCAGCTCGCCATCATCCTGGCGTGCGTGGATCGGCTCGAGGAGTCGGCGGCGGAGGCGGATGCCGCCCGAGAGCTGGATCCCCTGTCGCCGGTCATCCACTTCATGTGCGCGTGCACGTTCAACACCGCGCGCCGGTTCGATCTGGCGGCGCGCGCTGGAGCTGCAGCCCGATGTGATCGTCGGCGTCTGGCCGCTGGCCTTCGCGCTGTCCGGGCTCGGCCAACACGACGAGGCCGTGGCGGTCGGCGAGCGCCTCGTGCTGCTGTCGCGCGCGCCGATCTTCGTCGGCGAGCTCGGGCTCGTCTACGCGCGCGCGGGACGCGGCGACGCAGCTGCTGACGGAGCTGAACGACCGGCAGCTCCGGGGCGAGTACGTGGCGCCGTTCGCGCGGCTCGCGGTGCACGTCGGTCTCGAGGACGTCGGCGGGATGCGCGCCGCCCTCGAGGCATGCGTAACCGACCGGCCGGCGCCGTTGTCGATCAAATCGACCTGCGGGCCCTGGCTGGACGCCTACCGCCGCGATGGCGAGATCGATCGCCTGCTCGAATCGCTCTACAACGGCACGCCGGAACCCTGAACCCTGCTGAAGCCGGACCCCACGGCACGACGTTCTACCGCGTCGTGAACATCCGTCTACCTGGGAGGACTTGAAACAGCTGGCGTCAGGCTGCCGCATCGGCTTCGGTATCTCCTCGTCTGGGATCACGACCTCTGTCGGGCGGTCGTGGCCGTGTATCTCCGAGTCTTCCCGCGACAGGGCCTTCATCGTTCCCATCGTCCCTGCGACCACGTCCACCCTTCTTCGAGTCAATCGAGGGACGTGATCATTGAGGGACGTGATATAGATCTCGGCGTCCGGGAGGTCTGCATGCCGCGTCTGCTTCGATATCTGGCCTGCACGTCGTTGATGGCCCTGCTGCTCTCCACGTCGCCTGGAATCGCCCAACAGGGAGCCAGGGGCGGCGAGTGGCGGTCGTACGCGGGCGACGCGGGGAGCTCCCGCTACGCGCCGCTCGATCAGATCAATCGAGACAACGTCAGGACCCTCCAGGTGGCGTGGAGCTGGCGGTTCGACAACTTCGGCGGCGGCACGAGCGAGACGACGCCCATCATGGCGAACGGCATGCTGTACTTCACCGTCGGTCCGCGCCGGAACGTGATCGCCGTCAACCCCGGCACCGGTGAAACGCTGTGGACGTGGAGGCCCGACGAAGGCGCGCGCTTCGATCAGGCGCCGCGGAAAGTCGGACGCGGCGTCGCGTACTGGACCGATGGCACCGACGCGCGAATCATCACAGTGACCCCAGGATTTCAGCTCGTCGCGCTCAACGCCAAGACCGGCGCCCCCATTCGTGAGTTCGGCATGGACGGCTCCGTCGATCTGTTCACGCAGTTGGATCTGGTGGGCAACATCGATCCGATGGGCAAGATCGGCAACAGCTCGCCGCCCGTCGTCTCCAACAACGTGATCGTCATCGGTCCCGCGCTGACGCAGGGCGGCACCAGTCCGAACAAGGAAAACGTCAAGGGCGACGTGATGGCCTTCGACGTCCGCAGCGGAAAAAAACTCTGGGTCTTCCACACGATCCCGCGCCAAGGCGAACCGGGCTACGAGACGTGGCTGAACGGATCGGCGGAGTACAGCGGCAACGCCGGCCTGTGGGGGCCCTTCTCCGCCGACGACGAGCTGGGCTACGTGTACCTCGCTACGGAATCGCCGACCAACGACGGCTACGGCGGTCATCGTCCCGGCGCGAATCTCTATTCCGACTCGCTGGTGTGCCTGGACATCAAGACCGGAAAGATGGTCTGGTACAAGCAGCTCATTCACCACGACATCTGGGACTACGACATGCCGGTGCATCCGATTCTGATCGACATCAGAGTCGACGGACGGCCGATCAAGGCCGTGGTCCAGATGGGAAAGATGGCGCTGGCCTACGTGTTCGACCGCACGAACGGCCGGCCCGTGTGGCCGATTCCCGACGTCCCGGTTCCTCAGACCGATGTGCCGACTGAATGGACGTCGCCGACGCAGCCGATTCCATCCAAGCCGCCGGCCTTCGACATCGTGGGCGTCAGGGAAGACGACCTGATCAATTTCAGCGCGGCTCTCCGCGAGGAAGCGCTGAAGGCCACCGAAGGCTATCGAATGGGCGCCGCCTTCGCGCCGCCCTCTCTGGTGGTGGCGAGCGGGAACAAAGGCACGATCGTCGCGCCGGGCTTCGGCGGCGGTGCCAACTGGCAGTCCGGCGCCTCGGATCCGGAAACCGGTTTCGTCTATGTCGGGTCGGTCACGAGGCCGTTCGTGGCCGGCGTCGTGAAAACCGATCCGCCCGATCCGAACCGCGCCGCGTACACGGCCGGCCGTGGCGGTCCCGTTCCGAATATTCAGGGGCTGCCGCTCTTGAAGCCGCCGTACGGCCGCATCACGGCGTACGACATGAACAAGGGCGAAATCGCCTGGCAGGTGCCAAACGGCGATACGCCGCCGAACGTCAAGGACGCTCTTGCGAAGCTCGGTCTCACGAATGTTCCACCGACCGGCTTCCCGGCGCAGGTCGGACTGGTCGTCACGAAGACTCTTCTCTTTGGAGGCGAAGGCTCGGGCGGACGTCCACTGCTCCATGCGTACGACAAGAAGACCGGCGAGAACCTCGCGGAAGTGCCGATGCCCGGCAATCAGACCGCCGTGCCGATGACCTACATGTACGAGAATCGGCAATTCATCCTGACGGCGGTCGGAGGACAAGGACAACCGGCCGGACAGCTGGTCGCCTTTGCGTTGCCGGTTCCCGGCGGAGCCGGCGGCGGTCGCGGGCGCGGTCGCGGAGGAGCGCCGGCACCCGCGCCCGGTGGAGCGCCAGCCGCCACGCCCGCGCCCGGCGGAGATCGCTGATGATCGTCGCTCTCGCGCCTCGCGCACGGACCGATGAGCTCCGAGGCACAGCTTGACTCATCTCGATGAGTCAAATACGCTCATGCAATGAGCAAACGGCTCCAGGTGCTGATCGACGACCCGGAGTGGCGCGAGATCCAGAAGACGGCCCGGGCGCACCGGATGACTGTGGCCGAGTGGGTCCGCCAGGCACTCCGGGCCGCGCGGCGCGAGGCTCCGTCGGCCGACGCCGACCGGCGAATCGCCGCCATTCGGGCGGCGGCGCGGCACGGGTACCCCACTGGTGACATCGATCGCATGAACGAAGAGATCGAGCGCGGATACCTCGATTCGTCGCGCCGATGATCTTCGTCGACACGAACGTGCCGATGTACCTGATCGGCGCGCCTCACCCGCACAAGAACGACGCGCAGCGCCTGCTCGAGCGCGCGGCCGCCCGCCACGAACGGCTGGTCACCGACGCGGAAGTGCTGCAGGAGATCCTGCACCGGTACACCGCGGTCGATCGGCGCGACGCCATCCAGCCGGCGTTCGATCTCTTGCTCGCCGTGGTCGACGAGGTGTTTCCGATCGATCAGGCAGCCGTCGAGCGCGCCAAAGCCGTCGTCCTCAGCTATCCCACGCTGTCGGCGCGCGACGGGATTCACGTGGCGACGATGCAGGCGCATGGCGTGTCGAGCATCATGACGTTCGACAGCGGGTTCGACGTCGTTTCAGGGATCGCTCGACTTCAGACCTGACCCACGCGACGCTGCCCCTGGCACGGCCATGATCGTGTCGGTGCCGTACTCGGCGAGCACGAAGTTCGCAATCCAGATCGGCACATCCTCCCGCGTGAACGGGTTGACGGCCTTCAGGCCCGTGTAGAGTCCCTCGCGCCGTAAATCGTGTCGATGCGCGTCGTGAAAATCTCAATGGGATCGACGATAGGAAACATTCGAGCGGGATCCCGTGGGTTAACGGAAGACCCCTTATCTGGCGCCGACCCTGGAGGCCGGTTGCCACAGCCGGTTGCTACAGCGCTTTGCTGGACTTTTCATGAAACACGCCTTCGGGGAAGACCAGCTGCTGCACTCGTCCTCGTGGCTTGATCGCGTCGTCCCGCTGAACTATTCTACGCGCCGAACTTCACGGACCAGGCCACGTTTTGACCAGGAGAGGAGCACTTCATGCGTGCATTGGCGACTCTGTCGACCGTTCTCGCGGCCGTGTTGCTTCTTTCGTCGTCAGCATCCGCCCAATCGACAGTGGCGGGGATCGTGAAGGATTCCTCCGGCGCCGTGCTGCCGGGCGTGGCCGTCGAGGCCTCGAGTCCGGTGCTCATCGAGAAATCCCGCAGCGTCGTCACAGATGCGACCGGTCAGTACCGGATCACCAATCTGACTCCGGGAATCTACACCGTGACGTTCACGCTGTCGGGGTTCACGACGGTCAAGCGTGAGGGCGTCGAGCTGACGGGCGCCGGCGTGACGACGACCAACGGCGAAATGCGGGTCGGCGCCGTCACCGAAACGGTCACGGTGACCGGCGAGACGCCGGTTGTCGACATCCAGACGAGCACGAAACGCGAGGTCGTGCTTTCCAACGAGGTGCTCGCCCAGGTCCCCGCCACACGCACCTACGGCAACATCCTGGCGCTGGTCCCCGGTGTCCAGTCGTTGACCCTCGACGTGAACTCCACCCAGTCGATGACCGGGACCGCCACGAACTTCTTCTTCACGTCGCGGGGAGGACGCGGCCAGGAAGGCACGGTCCAGATCGACGGCATGAACGTCGGATCGGCGTTCGGCGGCGGCGGCGTCTCGAGCTTCGCCTACGATTTCGTGAACGCGCAGGAGGTCCAGGTGACCGTCGCGGGCGGCATGGGCGAGAGCGACCGCGGCGGACCCGCGTTCAACATCATTCCGAAGACCGGCGGCAACACGTTCAGCGGCACCGCGTTCGCCAGCACGGCGGGCAAGTGGTCGCAGGGAAGCAATCTCGACGATCGGTTGCGCAGTGTCGGTATCACGGAACCGCCGGGACTCATCAAGAACTGGGACACGAACTTCGCGCTCGGCGGCCCTATGAAGCTGGACAAGCTGTGGTTCTTCAACAACGTGCGCAGCTACGGCACACACCAGGACATTCCCGGCCTCTACGCCAACGCGAACCAGGGCGACGCCACGAAGTGGAGCTACCTGAAGGATCCGAACGTGAAAGCGCGGTCGGTAGGCGCCAAGATGATCGAAGCGATCCGCCTGACCAGTCAGCTCACGCCCCGGAACAAGGTGGGCTTCTACTGGGAGTATCAGGCGAACTGCACCGGATCGGCGCTCGTCAACACGGGCGATCGGTGCCGCGGCCGCGGCGACGACTGGGTCGCGCTCGGCACGGCGACGACATCGCCCGAGTCCGGCAACATGTGGCCCGAACGGGAAAAGATCACGCAGGCGACGTGGTCGTCGCCGGTGACGACCCGCCTGCTGTTCGAGGCCGGCGTCTCGTCCTTCAGCAGCAAGTGGGGAGGATACATTCCGCCGGGCGCGGCGACGGGTCTCGTCGCCGTGACCGAGCAGAGCACCGCGGCCGGCGTTCCCAACCCGAACTTTACGTACCGCGGCTGGGCGTCGGCCGCGTCGAACAATCAGCAGCACAACATCTGGCGCGCGTCGCTCGCCTATGTGACCGGCGCGCACAGCTTCAAGGTCGGCTACCAGGCGGCGTACGAGGTGTACCGGCAGATCCAGAACGTCGACAACCAGTTGAGCTACACGTTCAACAACGGCACGCCCACGCAGTTCACGATGCGCATCGGCCCGCACATCCAGAGCAACCGCACACGCTACGACGGCTTCTACGCCCAGGATCAATGGACGCATCGGCGTCTGACGCTGCAGGCCGCGGCGCGTTACGAGAACGCGTCGAGCTGGTTCCCGGCGGATGAAAACGGCATCACCGCCGACAACCGGTTCGGCAGAAGCTTCATCTTCCCGCGGCAGGAAGGCGTCACCGGCTTCAACGACATCACGCCGCGCATGGGCGCCGCGTATGATCTCTTCGGGAATGGCAAAACGTCGGTGAAGGTGAACATCAGCAAATACCTGGAAACCGCGCAGAACGGGAACCTCTACACCATCAACAATCCGGCGGTGACGTTCCAGCAGACGACGGCGCGGAGCTGGACCGACGGCAACCGCAATTTCATTCCCGACTGCGATCTGATGAATCCCGCCGCGCAAAACAATCTCGCGTCGGGCGGCGACAACTGCGGCGTCTGGAACAATTCCAACTTCGGGAACCGCTTCGTGACCGTGCGAGTGAATCCCGACGTGCAGCACGGATGGGGCATCCGGCCGTACGACTGGCAGTTCGGGGTCGCCGTGCAGCAGCAGATCGCGCCGCGCGTGGCGCTCGACGTCAGCTACAACCGCCGCTGGTGGGGTAATTTCTTCTTCACGGACAACCTCGCGCTTGGTCCGCAGGATTTCGATCAGGTGACGATCACGGCGCCGTCGAACCCGAATCTGCCGAACGGCGGCGGGTACCCGGTGCCGTTCCTCACCCGCAACGCGCGCACGGCGCTCGGCGCGACCGACAACTACTTCACGTTCGCGAGCGATTACGGCGATGTGACGACCTACTGGCACGGTGTCGACGCGCAGGTGAGCGCGCGGCTGTCGAATCGGCTGTTCGTGCAGCTTGGCTCGAGCGGCGGCCGCGGTGTGCGCGACTATTGCGCCGTCGCGAACAAACTTCCGGAGCTGTACACGACGGCCGGGGCGCTGCTGGCCAACCAGCAACTGGGCATGTGCGCGGTCAGCGAGGATTGGCTGACGAGCATTCGCGGTCTCGCGTCGTACACGATTCCCAGAGTCGACGTCCTCATCAGCGGATCGTTGCGCTCGCTGCCGGCCGTGGCGCCGGCGGGGACATCGGTCGCGAGCAACGGCAACTCTCTGTCGGCGAACTACAACGTCTCGAGCGCGATTCTGCAGCAGCAGACGGGGCGCCCGCTCGTGCCGGGCCTGGCGTTCCAGACGATCAACCTCCTGCCGCAGGGACACCAGTTTCCCGATCGCCTCAACTCGCTCGACATCCGCGCCGGCAAGATCCTGAAATTCGGCCGGACCCGGACGAACGTCGCGATCGACGTCTACAATCTCTTCAACAGCAACACGGGAACGGCTTACAACCAGACCTACGATCCGGTCACCAACGGCGCGACGTGGCTGTCGCCGACGACGGTGCTCAATCCGCGGTTCGCACGGTTCAACGTGACCGTCGATTTCTAATGCGGCCCAACGTGAAGCGTGATCGTCGGGCGTGCGCTCGCCCGCACGGGAGGTGAGGTCCGCCGCCACGGCAGTTCACCTCGTCGCGATCGGCGGCCGGAAGTTTTCCGGCGAACTGCTATTCGACCTCGGCGTTCGCAACGCGATCTTGCGGCGCCCGCTCGACCGGCCGCTCGACGATGAGCGGGGACGTGCAGCACTTCCGGACGAGGCGCGGTGCCGAAGTTGATTTCATCGTGTCCGTGGGCCGCGACCTCTGGGCGATTGAGGTCAAGGCGTCGCGTCACGTCGATCGGCGCGATCTGAGGGGCGTCGACGCCTTCGCCGACCGCGCCCACAAAGTTGCCCGAAAGATCGTGGTGTTCCTGGGCGCGCGACGGCAGCGGATCGACGGCGTCGAGGTGCTGCCGGTCGAGCAGTTTCTGGCTGAATTGCCAGTCTGAGGACGCATGCCGAGACTGGCGATTCGTCCGCTGACTGGCGACCGCTGGGTGTGCTGTGGTGTGGTCAGTGCAACCGGACGTTGCGCGCCCGCGATGAAGTCGGCGAGCCGCGGCGGCACCAAGTCACGGAATTGCCGCGCATCGAGGCGCACACTACCGAATACCGGTGTCATCGCCGGCGCTGTCGCGCCGGCGGGCGCCTGACACCTGCGACCCTGCCGGATGAGGCGGTCGGGCAATTTGGTCCGCAGCTCACAGCATTGATTGCGTATCTGACGGTCGTGTGCCGCCCGCCGCGCTGGTCGTGCAGCCCTTAGGATCACCGGCCAGGGCGTTCATCGTTCCTATCTATCGTCTCCTATCGTCGGGCCGTGGGTCGGACGCCGGCGTGCTGGGAGACGGCGGGACGGCGTCGACCCTGGGGAAGCAGATCCGGAACGTGGTGCCGCGGCCGACATGGCTATCGACCTCGATGTGGCCGCCGCTTTGCCGGACGATGCCGGCCACGGTCGCGAGCCCGAGCCCTGTGCCCTTGCCCACGTCCTTGGTTGTGAAGAACGCCTCGAAGATGCGGGATTGCACCTCGTCGGTCATGCCGGATCCGTTGTCGGTCACCTTGAGCACGACACACGGACCCGGCGCGGACCCGGGGCGATTCGAGAGGGCGTCGAGACACGTCTCGGCGCTGGCGGTCTCGACCGTGATCAAGCCGCCCCCGGGGCATGGCATCGCGCGCGTTCACCGCCAGGTTGACCAGCACTTGTTCGATCTGACCCGGATCCGCCCTCACGAGTCCCAACCCCGGGTCGAGCGTGACCACCAGCACGATATTCTCTCCAATGACGCGCCGAAGCAGGTTCGCGACACGCGTCACGACGTCGTTCAGGTTGAGCGTCTGCGGCCGAAGCACCTGTTGCCGGCTGAAGGTCAGCAGTTGGCGAGCCAGCCCGAAACAACTACAAAAGAAGAGAGGTGCGTCGTCGCTAGGAGTCTTGACCCGACGAATCTCGACTGATTGAGTCAAGTTTTTCAGGCTGTATGTAGATGGACGTCAAGCCGGAGTTCGCCAGCGCCATCGCGGCTCCAGGCACTTGAATCGTTCGAGAATCAGATTGTCGAAGCCGCCCGCCGGGACTGTCGCGGCGCGGGGGCCGCGGCGGGTACGCCAGACGGTTTGACTTAACCCAACGTTTGGTTTAATGATACGTCGTGACGTGGGCCGAACTCATTCGCCTGCTCAAGGGACACGGCTTCGAGGAACTGCGGACGGGGAAGGGCAGTCATCGCCAGTTCTGGAATCCTTCCACGAAACGTGTCGTCACGATCGCGGTCCACACGAAGAAGGATGTGGGTGCCGGACTACTGAATCGGATTCTCAAAGACGCCGGCATCAAGGAATCAAAGCACTGAGGACCTCATGATCAGCCACTACCCGATCGTTCTGGAACACGAGTCAAACGGCAGCGTCAGCGCCTACGTCGTCGGGCTCCCCGGCGTGTTTGCCGCGGCTGATTCAGAACGTGCAGCCGGCAAGGCGATTCGCATGGCGCTGTGCGCGCACCTGACGGCGCTTCAGGCGCTACCAGGTGCGGCCCGGAAAGTCCGCACGAGCCTTCGTGTCGCACGAATCAGTTATGGTCGGCGTTCCCCACCCGAGGTGGGTTTTGTGGGACTCGGTGCGCTGCTTGGCCGTCGACGCTCCGCGAAGAAGGCTGCGGCGGCGCGCGCCAACGGTCAAAAAGGTGGACGACCTCGAAAAACATCTGTGAGATGAATTTCCGCGAGTGACATTTCGAGTGTCATTGCGCTGGCAAAGGCCGAAACCGGAAGCGACATCACTTCGTAGATCCCGATCCGTCCCTTCAGCCCGCTGCCGCCGCAGGCCGTGCAGCCGTGCCCGCGATAGAGCGTCGTTCCCGCGGGCAGGCCGAAAAACGCGCACGTGGCGGGCTCGGCGGTGTAGGGCTCCTTGCACGACTGGCACAGCCGCCGCGCGAGCCGCTGCGCGATGACCCCGATCGTGAACGAGGACACCAGGAACGGCTCGATGCCCATCTCGGTCAACCGCGTGAACGCCACGGCGGCGCTGTTGGTGTGGAGCGTGGTGAAGCCAGATGACCGGTGAGCGCCGCTTCGACCGCCGTGTGCGCGGTCTCCTTGTCGCGTGTCTCGCCGGCGAGCAGCACGTCGGGATCCTGCCGCAGAAAGGCGCGAAGGACCGCCGCGAAGGTGAGGCCGATGTCGCTGTTCACCCGAATCTGCGTCACGCCCGGCAGGTCGGACTCGATCGGATCCCTCCATCAACACGCTGATGCGGCCCTCCTGCGGCAGCCGCTTCTCCGCGATGTCGAGACGGCTGAGGATCTTCAGGCGCGAGATGAGCCCGAGCTGCACCCTCTTCGGCAGCCGCTGCACGACCTGCAGCTCGCCGTCGATGCGGAAGCGGATCGTGAGGTCCGCTTCCATCGGCTCGATGTGAATGTCGCTCGCGCCCTGCTTGATCGCCGGGCCGAGGACGGAGTTGGCAACGGCAGGCGTCACCGGCAGTTATGTCGGGTACATGGTGCAGCGGCTGTTTCTCGGTGAAGAGGGGCGAGACAAGAAGCGCCGTTCAACGCACGCCAAGGCGGGACGCCAAATCCGAGACGAGCTGCTGCTGCTGCGTGGGCCGGCGATGAAATTCGGTCAGGCCCTGAGCCTCCACACCGACATCCTCCCCGAGGAATGGCTGGCCGAACTGGCGACGCTGCAGATGGAGGCGCCAGGGATGCACAGGTCACTCGCGCTGGCGCAGTTTAAGTCGAGCCTGGGACGCCAGCCTGACGAGGTGTTCAAGCGGTTCGACGCGGAGCCATTTGCCGCGGCGTCGCTCGGACAGGTGCATCACGCGACCCGCCGCGACGGGACGCCGGTGGCCGTCAGGATTCAGTACCCGAACATTCGCACGTCGGTGGAGAACGACTTCAGATGGGTCCGCACCATGTCGAAGCCGATGCAAGTGTCGGGTCACGCGGACAAGCGTGCGCTCGATGAACTGGAGCGTCAGATCCTGGCCGAGACCGACTACGTGCGCGAAGCCGCCAACATCGAATTCTTCCAGGTCGGACTCCAGCCGCTCGACTTCGTGGCCGTTCCGGTCGTCTATCGCGACGAGTCCACCGACCAGGTGTTGACGATGTCTGTTGTGCCCGGTGAGCATCTGGAAACATTTCTGGCCAGGAAGCCCTCACAGCAACTCCGCGACGAGATCGGTAGCCGTCTCTTCGAGCTCTTCTACTTTCAAGTGGTGGTCATGGAGGCGCTCCACGCCGACCCGCACTGGGGCAATTACTTGTTCAGCCGCGATGGCACGATCGGGCTGGTTGATTTCAGATGCGTGAAGTACTTGAATCACGCGTTCGTCGAGAACCTCCGCAGGCTCTACCTCTATCCAGGTCGTTACGATTCCGCGGAGTACCAGCGACTCCTCGAGGCGGTGAACGGGAAGCTCCGGCCAGTGGTGCAGCGGGCCGTGATAAATTTCGCGGACCGCTTCTACAGAAAGGTTTATCCGCCCGACGCCGACGACGACAAGCAGCCGTTCGACTTCTCGGACACGAGCTTCATGCGAGATTTCATGCGCGAAACCAGCCGGCTGGTTCGCGTGAAATACACGCTGCCAGAACACATTTTCGTCACGCGCGCCGAGATTGGTCTTTACACGACGCTGCACCGGCTGAAGGCCCGGGTGCTGACCAGCGCGATCGTTCGACGATGTGTGGCCAAGCGAATGGCCCGCGCCGCGAGCGCTCAGCGGGCGGTGTAGGTCCTGCTGAAACCGTTCCGGCTGTTGGTCACCGTGTACGTTCCGTTTCGCGAGACCGACGCCTTGATCGCGTGACCCTGGCAGGCGTCCGTGTCTTCGAGGTTGGCGATCATGGCTTCCGCGGTGTTGTGATCCTTGTCGAGCAGCGAGAGGTGTCCCTGCCAGATGCCTTCAATGCCCGGCGTCTTCGCGATGCGGTCGTAGTGCACGGTCAAGGATTTCTGCGCGCCGGGCGATGGGCCGCCCAGACCCTTTCGCGGTCCGTTGTTCGCAACGACGACATGCGGCTTGATGGCGTAGAGAAATCCGGGCGCTCCGGCGCCGTCGAGCGCGCCGTGGCGGCCCGTCTGCCAGATGGACACCTCACCGATCTTGTTGACCGGGCACGCGAACTCCATCTCTTTGTCCCAGTCGAGGTCGGCCAGATCGAGAAACCTGAACTTGCCGTACGTGACGAGCGCTCCCACCATGAGCTGATTTTCCGGCACGTCCGGTGGATGGTTTTCCGCGGTGGCGCAAAGCGAATTCGGCCGGCCGCCGCCAATCGGCTTGGCGATCAGCTTTCCGTTTGACGCGACGATGTCGACCTGGACGCCTTCCAGCGGAATCTTGTCTCCGGCGTTCAGGATCGTTCGCTTGCCCGCGCAGACGCTCAGGTAGCCGTCGCGCCATCGCTGATTGGCCGGCTCGATAAAATCTCCGCGATCGAAACATCGTCCGATCGGGATCATCTTCGACAACGCCACAAGACCGCCCGCGTGGTCGGCGTGAAAGTGACTGAGGACGAAGTAGTCGATCTTCTTGAGTCCAGCCTGCTGCGCGGTCGCGACGATCCGCTTCGCGTCGCGGCCGCCCACCTCCCAGCCGGAGTCAACCAGCAGCGACTCGCCGGATGGCGCGACCATCAGCGTCGCGGCGCCGCCCTCGACGTCGATCCAGTAGATATCAAGATTTCTCTGCTGCGCCGTTGCGACCGCAACTGGACCCAGCAGCAGCGCAAGGAGCCACCATTTCACCTTCATCGCTTCGGCCTCCGGAAACCAATCAGGCACATCCGAAACACAGGCGGCCGTCACGCCGTCACAATGTCGAGCTCGGGAAACGCGCTGCGGTACAAACCGTCGTCGAGCGTCAAGAGACGATGGCCGTTTTCCGCGGCGTACGCGCCGATCAGGAAGTCCGCCAGAATTCGCCGGGGACTCGATCGGTTGATCCGCCGGCGTGCGACGTAGCGCTGAAAGGCCCGGCCTGCCGAACGCCAGACG
>JAHFUI010000081.1 GCA_023265175.1 Acidobacteriota bacterium | reverse complement strand
GCCTTTCTGTGCAGTGGGGAGACCGTCCCGCTCAATGCACGGACCATTCCACGAACGCGAACCCGACGCGGGCGCGCGGCAGGCGGCATCACGCAACGCCGGATTCGTGAAAACACGCCAAGAACGGCGACCTTTCGCCTGACGCCCACAGGCGCCGCTCACCTGGTCGATGTGCAGATCGACGCATCTGTCTCCACCTCGGAAGCGCACACCTGGAAGGGTCTGGCGGCTCAAAGCGCACACGTCCAACAGGCGACTCCGCGCTCTTGCTGGAACTCCGCACACCGTCCGCCTTGAGGGTTGGCAGTGCTGTTGCTGCATCCAGCCTGGCAGACCATGAGGGCCTACCCATCGTGAGCGTGACAAGCACGCCGACGCTCGACGTCAGTCGGTTGGAGCAACTCGGCGAGATCGAAGAGGCGGGGACCGATCTCCTCGCGGAGCTGGTCGGTTGCTTTGTCGAGGAGACTGAAGTCCTGATGAGCGACGCCCGGCGCCTGATCGATGACGAAGACGCCGGGGCCCTGCAGCGCATGGCCCACACTCTCGCGGGCACGTGCGGAACCATCGGTGCGGCGCGCATGCGGACGCTGGCGATTGAGATCGAAGCGACGCTGAAGCGTGGTGACGTTCCGCCCGCCTGCGCACTGGTGCCGATGCTGGCCGTGGAGTTCCTGGAGGTCCGAGTGCTCCTCGAACAGTACGTTCGCACCCGCGGTCAGGGCGCCGACTGCTCGGGGATCTGACAGGCCGATCAAACCGCGATCCCGAGATGCTTCCGGACGAGGCCGGGGAAGGCGCGTGCGTCGAGAGGCTTGGCGACCGCCAGGATCTTGAGAGTCATTTCGCCGGACGCCTGACTCCCCTGGTACCGCACACTTGCGCACAGGTGAGCGCGTTCCAGCCGCTCACGACTGTGGCGCGCGCGGTCCGTTTGCATCGAATCGCTGAAGAATTTCTTTCAACACGGCCGATTTTCACGGTCTTGCACGCTGGCAGCCGCCTTGCGTGGTGGTCGATCACGGGATACCTATGAACAAGGACCGAGCGCTCGTTGTCGAAGACAGCCGCACGATAGCTTCCATCGTGAAGCATTTCCTTCAGCGCGAGGGCTTCGAGGTTCTCATTGCCGCGGATGGCATCGTCGGTCTCGACACCGCGCGTCGCGAACGGCCCCGGCTGATTGTCACCGACGTCAACATGCCGGGGATGGGCGGTCTGGACATGGTGAGAGCGCTTCGTGGAGACGCCCGCACGCACGACATGACCATCTTCATGCTGACGTCTGACGACAGCGTCGAGGGCGAGCAGCAGGCGCGGGCGGCGGGCGCCGACGACTACATCCTCAAACCCGTAGAGCCCCAGCATTTCGTCGCCCGTGTCCGGGCGGTGATGGACCGTGCGGAACACGCACCCCAATGAGTGAGATGGAGGCATTCGTCGGCGAGTTCGTGGTCGAAAGCCGCGAAAACCTCGATCAGCTCGAGCGCGATCTGATCGAGCTGGAGAGCGATCCCTGTTCGAGCGGCACGCTCGCCAGCATTTTTCGCACGGTGCACACCATCAAAGGCGCCGCGGGGTTCATGGGGTTGTCGCGGTTGCAGACGCTCGCGCACAGCGGTGAGAGCGTGTTGAGCCGGCTCCGCGAGGGTTCGCTCAAGATCGACCCGGCCATCGCCAGCCAGTTGCTGGCCATGGCGGACTGCATGCGGCGGATGTTGTCTCGCGTCGAGCACACCGGCGACGAGGGCGAGACAGACGTCGCCGCAATCGTCGAGCGGTTGGCGGGCGTGCAGCACTCTGACGCGTCCCCGGCAATCGCATTCGCGGACTCTCGATCCGACCAGGGCGAGAACATGCGCGCGGTTCAACCCACCAGCAACGTCCGCGTCAACGTCGAGCACCTGGACAAACTGATGAACCTGGTGGGCGAACTGGTGCTCGCGCGCAACGAGATCGTGCAGTTCACCGCCGGCGAGAGGAATGCGGTCCTGCTCGGCACGTCGCAGCGCCTCAACGCCATTACGACGCAGCTGCAAGAAGGGATCATGAAGACCCGCATGCAGCCGATCGATACCGTCTGGAGCAAGCTGCCCCGCGTCGTGCGCGACGGGGCGCAGTGCTGCGGCAAGCGGGTCCGCCTCGAGATGGAGGGCCAGGACACGGAGCTGGACAGAACCCTGCTCGAAGCGATTCAGGATCCGCTCACTCACGTGGTGCGCAACAGCATCGATCACGGGCTCGAGGCTCCTGAGGATCGAATCGCCGCCGGCAAGACAGCCGAAGGTCGTCTTGTGCTGCGTGCGTGCCACGAAGGTGGTCAGGTGACGATCGAGGTCTCGGACGACGGCGCCGGGATCGATGTCGCGGCCATCAGACGCAGGGCCCAGGAACGGGGACTGGTTTCAGCGAAGCAGGCTCGCGGCATGAGCGATCAGGAGGCGACGAACCTGATCTTTCTCCCGGGCTTCTCCACCGTGACGACCGTGACGAACATGTCCGGCCGCGGCGTCGGGATGGACGTCGTGAAGACGAACATCGAACAGATCGGCGGCAAGGTCAGCATCCACAGTCAGGCCGGAGCCGGTACGACGGTGAGGATGCGGATCCCGCTCACCTTGGCGATCATGAACGCGCTCGTCGTCACCGACGGCGACAACCGCTACGCCATTCCCCAGATCAACGTGCTCGAGCTCGTGCGTCTGGATGCCGACGACGCGCAACACGGGATCGAGATGATCGGCGACGTGGCCGTGTACCGCCTGAGAGGCGCGTTGCTGCCGCTCGTGTGGCTGGACACGGAGCTCACGCCCGGGCGCCCCGTCCGGCCGGCCGGGAGACCCGGCCAACTCGCCCGGGACAGCGCGGCCGACATCGTGGTCCTGCAAGCCGACGACCTGACGTTCGGCCTGATCGTCGGCGAGGTGAACGATGTGCAAGAGATCGTGGTCAAACCGCTCGGCCGGCACGTACGCGGGATTTCCATCTTTGCCGGCGCCACGATCACGGGCAACGGTCGCATTGTGCTGATTCTCGATGTTCCAGGGCTCGCCGTACAGGCGAACGTGCTGTCGGAAGTGCGCGACACGCGCGCCTTGCCATCCAACCAGGCGCTCGATCCTTCCGCCGAGGCCACTGAATCGCTTCTGCTGTTGGCGGGGCCGGACGAATCGCGGATGGCCATTCCGCTCTCGCAGATCACACGCCTCGAAGAGTTCTCCCGCTCATCGGTCGAGCGCGTTGGAGGCCGGGAGGCGGTGCAGTACGTCGGCGACGTTCTTCCCCTCGCGGACATGGCCGCCCTGCTGACCGGATGCCGCACGCCGGTGCCCGCTTCACGGACCGGAAACGCCGGGACACTCCATGCGCTCATCTACGCGCACGAGGGCCGGCAGGTGGGCATCGTTGTGGACGAGATCCTCGACACGGTCAAGGAGAACATCTGCCACCTGCGCCCCACGACCCGTCACGGCGTGACGGGGTCTGTCGTCGTCGATGGACGCGTGACGGACGTGCTCAACCTCGACACGCTCTGTGCCACGCTGATGTCGGCCTCGGCGTCAGACGGGCCCATTGGAGCGGAGGTCTGAGGTGGCCGAGCAGCGGCAGTATGCGTCGTGTGTGGTCGGCGACCTGTTGGTCGGCATCAGGGTTGAAGAGGTGCAGGAGGTGACCAGCGGGGCGGAGTTGACGCCGGTGCCGCTCGCGCCGCCGCTCGTCAGCGGGCTGCTGAATCTTCGTGGGCACATCGTGACGGCCATCGACCTCCGGCGGTCCCTTCAGGCGGGCGATCGGCCGCCCGACGCGCGCCCGGTCAACCTCATTCTGCGCGCCGACGACGGAGGCGTCAGCCTGCTGGTCGACCAGGTCGGAGACGTGGTGGAGGTGGACAACGATGACTTCGCAGCCCCGCCTCCCACGTTGCGAGGCCGTCTCAGGGAGCTGATTGCAGGGGCGTACAAGCTCGACGGCAAGCTGTTGCTGGTGCTCGACACGGAAGCGCTTCTCGCATGTTCCACCGGTCAACTGAGCTGAGGGATTGGAGGAGTCATCTTGATTGATTTCAAGAAAGTCGTATGGCTGGGCATCGTGGCTCTCGCCGCGGGCGTCGCCGTGCCGCAGGCAGCGGGCGCGCGGGAGACGGAGGTGGCTCGGAAAATCACGAAGAGAGTGGAGCCGCTCTACCCGCTGATCGCGAAGCAGGCGCGGCTGTCCGGCACCGTCAGATTGGCGTTTGTGGTGACCCCCGACGGAGCCGTCAAGAACGTGCGCACGCTTGGCGGCAACCCGGTCCTCGCGACTGCCGCCGAGGAAGCCATCAAGCAATGGAAATACGAGGCCTCCAAGAAGGAGTCCACCGAGTCGATCGCGATCAGGTTCGTGGAGACTCAACAGTGACTATCGGCAAGAAGCTGTATCTCGGCTTCGGCTCGATTGTGGTGATCCTCGTCCTGCTGTTCATCACCAACACGGCCGTGGTGTTCAAGCAGCGTGCGGCCAGTCGTGACGCCACCGTGGCCTTGGAGAACGTGCAGAGCCTGGAAGCCGTTCAGGTGAAGATGATGCAGGTTCGTCTCTCGCTGCAGGACTATCTGCTCACGGGCGACGCGCGCCAGCACGAGCGGATGACCAGGGACGCCGCGGGACTGGCGGATCTCTTCAGCACGGGGCGGAGCCGTGCGCGCACCGACACGCTGCGTGACGTGCTCTATCGCATGGAGGGCAACGAACGCGATTGGATCGACAAGTTCGCTTCGCCCCTGATTGCGCAGCGTCAACGCGTGGAAGCGGGAGATGCGACCGTCGCCGACCTGCAGGTCTTCTACGCAAAGCAGGATCCGAACGCGTGGACCACGACGTCCATGTCGGTGGTCGACGCCGCCAACGCGGAGATCCGCAAGGCTCAGGACGAGTCCACGACATCCGCCGCGGCCATAGAGTTGATCGGCGGGGTGGTCAGCACCGCCGTCACGATTCTCGCCGTGCTGCTCTGCGCGGCCATCGCCTACCGCACCGCGCGATCGATCACCCGGCCGCTCGAAGACACCGTCGGCGTGCTCCGAAACATCGCGGAGGGCGAGGGCGACCTGACGCGGCGCGTCAATCAGAGCAGCGGCGACGAGCTGGGCGAGATGGGCAGGTGGTTCAACACCTTCATGGTGAAGCTGGATGGCCTCATCGGCCGCGTGGCCAAGAGCACCAAGGTGGTCGCCGGCTCATCGGAAAACCTCTTCACCGTGAGCCACCAGATGGGCGTGGGCGCCGAGGCGGCGTCTGCGCAGGCCAACGTCGTCGCGGCGGCCGCGGAACAGGTCACCCGGAACCTGCAGACGGTGGCGGCGGCGACCGAGGAGATGACGGCGAGCATCGGGGAGATCTCCAAGAACGCGAGCGGCGCCGCAGCGATTGCGAGCCGCGCCGTCGAGCGGGCGCACGTCGCCAACGTGACGATGGATCACCTGGGGAAAGCCGGAACGGAGATCGGCGAGGTCGTGAAAGTGATCAATTCCGTCGCGCAGCAGACGAAACTGCTCGCCCTCAACGCCACGATCGAGGCGGCCCGCGCGGGCGCGGCCGGAAAAGGCTTCGCGGTCGTGGCGAACGAGGTCAAGGACCTGGCCAACGAGACCGCGAAGGCCACACGACAGATCAGCGAACGGATCGACGCGATTCGAACGGGCACCCACGAAGCCGTGACGGTGATCGGCGACATCAGCGACATCATCGCGCAGATGCACGATATCTCCACCACGATCGCGAGCGCCGTGGAGGAGCAGACGGCGACGACCAGAGAGATTGCGCGCAACGTGTCGGAAGCGGCGAGCGGCGTGTCGCACGTGACGGAAAACATTTCATCGGTCGCGCAGGCGGCCCAGGTCACATCGGGCGGGGCCAGGACCACGCAGGACGCCGCCGGCGAGCTCGCCGGCATGGCGGCGGAACTGCAGAAAATCGTGGCGGTGTTCAAGTACGCGGGCGACGGCAGGAATCTCGGCACGGCGTCGGCCGGTTAGCGAGGGCACATGCACGCGCTTGTTGTTGATGATTCCCGCACGATCAGAATGATTCTGACGGCGTATCTCAAGAAACTGGGGTTCGACGTGACCGTGGCCGTCGACGGACGCGACGGGCTGGACCGTCTGCGCGGGATGGAGAAAGCCGACGTCGTGCTCGTGGACTGGAACATGCCCGAATTGGACGGCATCTCGTTCGTTCGTGCTGTTCGGGCGCAACCCGCTTACGCCGCGCTGCCCCTGATGATGGTCACGACCAATACCGAGCTCTCGAACGTCTCGGAGGCGTTGGGCGCCGGCGCCGACGAATACGTCATGAAGCCGTTCACGGCGGACATGATCCGGGAAAAGCTCGAACTACTTGGCTTCCCGGTCTAGCAGATGCGCGACCGGCGTCTGCTGATTGTCGACGACTCCGCGGTGATCCGCCGCGCGCTGACGGCGGCGCTCAAGCGCCAGCCGGGCCTGGAGGTCGCGGGCTCGGCGTCGGGCGGGCTGATCGCGCTCATGAAGATCCCGTTGCTATGTCCCGATGTCGTCGTGCTCGACACCGAGATGCCCGAGTTGGACGGCCTCGCCACGCTCGCCGCGATCCGCCGATCATACCCACGGCTGCCCGTCATCATGCTCAACGTGCTGACACCCCAAGGGGCGGCGGCGACCGTCGACGCCCTCACCCATGGCGCCGACGACTACGTGATGAAGCCGGACGATGCGGTGCCGTCTGACGCGGCACTGCAGATCGTCAGCGACCAACTGGCGTTAAAGATCGCCTTGTGCTGCCCCGCGGTGACCGACGATCACCCATCACGTGCCCCCGTGGGTTCTGCGTCCCCCGGCACGGCGTGCCGACCGGAGTTGACGCGGGCGATCGGACGCGTCGACGTCGTGGCGATCGGCATTTCGACCGGCGGCCCGATCGCGCTCATGGATCTCATCCCCAGGTTTCCGGCCGGCTTTCCGGTGCCGATCCTCGTCGTGCAGCACATGCCGCCACTCTTCACAAAGCTCATGGCCGAACGCCTCGCGGCGAAAGCCAGGATCTCGGTGGCCGAAGCCGGGCCGTCTATCACGCTCTCGCCAGGCCAGGCGTGGATCGCGCCGGGCGACTTTCATATGGCCGTCGAGCGAGAGGGCGAGTCGATCCGGCTGGTGACGCACCGGAATCCTCCGGAGAATTCCTGCCGGCCGGCGGTAGACGTCCTGTTTCGGTCAGTGGCTCAGACGTACGGTCCTCACGCGCTCGCCGTGGTGATGACCGGCATGGGACGGGACGGCTTCCGGGGATGCGAAGAGATTCAACGTGCGGGCGGTCAGGTGATTGTGCAGGACGAGCCGAGCTCGGTCGTCTGGGGCATGCCCGGACTTGTCGCGCGCGCCGGGATCGCCGAGCAGGTGCTGCCGCTCGGTGAATTGGGCACGGAGATCATCGAACGCGTGTTTCGTCACCGGCAGATGCTGTCTGCGCCGGTATGACGCTGCGAGCGGCGATGTCGAGCAGCGACTTTAACTACATTCGCAACCTGGTCCGCGGCCAGTCGGCGCTGACGCTCGATCCCGGGAAGGAATACCTCGTGGAGTCGCGCCTCGACCCGCTGGCGCGCCATGAAGGATTTCCCTCCTATCACCAACTGGTCGCGACTCTGCGTTTCGGTCCGTTCCGTGATCTCCACCGAAAAGTCGTCGAAGCGATGACGACGAACGAAACATCATTCTTCAGGGACGCCCGCGTATTCGCGATGCTCGCAAAATCGATTCTGCCGGCGCTCGTTGCCGGCCGATCGGCGGAACGGTCGCTGAACATCTGGTGTGCCGCGTGTTCGACCGGTCAGGAACCCTACAGCGTCGCCATGCTGTTGCGTGAATGCCAACCGTCGCTCGAGCGCTGGAATATCCGCATCCTGGCGAGCGACATTTCCCGGAACGTGCTCACCCGCGCGCACGCAGGGCGCTACAACCAGATGGAAGTCAACCGGGGGCTGCCAGCCCATCTTCTCGTGAGGTACTTCGAGCAACACGGGCAATGGTGGGAGATCCGCCCCGAGATCCGCCGCATGGTGGAGTTCCGCGAGACCAACCTGATCCAGCCCTGGCATGATCTGCCCGGCATGCACGTGATCCTCATGCGCAACGTCCTGATTTATCTCGATCTGGAAACCAAGAGGACAATTCTCGAACGAGCCGGGCGCTTGCTGGATCGGCGGGGGTACCTGCTCCTCGGCGGAGCGGAAACCACGATGAATCTCGACGATTCGTTCGAGCCGGTCTCGTTCGAGGGTGCCGTCTGCTTTCGACGGCGGCAGACATGATTGACGAGTGCGGAGGCACCTGGGCTGACGTCTACTCCACGGCTGCCCGGCGCACGCGAGAATCAGGTAGTGTCGTCTCTCCGACATCAGCCAAGAGCGTGATCGGATTACACTTTTGTTATACTGATCTGTCGGCCGCGCCCGTAAACGTCTGAATACGCGCATCTTTTCGCGTCATACGGACCCCGCCAACGCGGCATGCGCTTTGCCCCAGAGACGTGGCGAGCTGAGCCGCGGCCGACAAGCCGGTCACATGCCCAAGCGATCCGACTCACGAGCCCGGCGCGCTGTCCCGTCGACAGTACGGCGCCCGATGGTAAATACGGCGCGGCGCGGATCCGCGCCCCACGACCGGTTTTTCCGGAACATCGTGGACGGCATGCGGAACGCCGTGATCGCGATCCGCCGCGACGGCTCGATGGCGTTGATGAACGACGAGGCGTACCGGATCTTTGCGCTCACGCGCCGTGACGACGACATTGGGCGGCCGTTTACCGAGGTCTTGCGCGATCGGCCGGATGCCATCCGGGCGCTGGCCGGGGCCTTCGAACTGAGCCACTTGCCGAACCGCGCCGAGCTGCGGTTGAAGGACATCGATCGAGTGATCGGCTACACGCTGTCCCAGGTTCGCGACGACCGCGGCGAGGCCATCGGCGCCGCCATGTTCTTCAAGGACCTGACCCAGGTGGAACAGCTCGAGGAGCGTGAACGGCTGCGCGATCGGCTCGCGTCGCTCGGGGAGATGGCGGCCGGGATCGCGCACGAGCTGAAGAACCCGCTCGCGGGAATCGAGGTGATGGCCGGCTTGCTGCGGCGTCAGGTGCCGGATTCGAAGGACGCACAGTCGCTGCTCGCCGACATCATCAGCGAGGCGAAGCTGGCCAACGCGATCGTTGTCGAGATGCTCGAGTTCGTGCGGCCCATCCGCCTGGAAGTCGAGCGCACCGAATTGAGCGAGGTGCTGCACCAGGCGATTACGCTGGCCGAGACCAAGGCGTCGCGCGGCGACATTTCCGTGGAGCTCAATATGGCGCCGAATCTTCCCGCAATCGACGGCGACCGTCACCAGCTCTGTCAGGTGTTCACCAACCTGTTGACGAACGCCTTCGAGGCGCTCGACGGCAAGGGCGTGATCGCCATTACGGCAGCGGTCGCCGCGATCGAAGATCGGGCGTTCGCGCAGCCGCCGACGCCGACCGTCGTGGTCGATGTCGCGGACAACGGCCCTGGGGTGCCGGCGGAGCTGACCGATCGCATTTTCAATCCGTTCTTCACGACCAAGCCGCAGGGATCGGGCCTGGGGTTGGCGATCGTGAGCAAGATCGTCGACGCACACGACGGGCGCATCGACGTGACCAGCAGTCCCGGGACAGGGACGCGGTTCCGGATCACCGTGCCGATTACGAGCGCCGCGGGGTGGTTCAAATAGATTCGAGGATCACAACATGGGCCGAATTCTGATTGCCGACGATCACGACGCGCTGCGGCGCGGGCTCGCCCGCGGACTCACCGAGGCGGGACACGAGGTCGACGAGGCCTCGAACGGCAACGCCGCCATCGAACGGCTGCACGACAGCCACTTCGACATCGTCCTGAGCGATCTGAAGATGGGCGGCAGCGATGGTCTCGACGTCCTGCGCACGACGAAGGCGCTGCATCCGACGACCGCCGTGATCCTGATGACCGCGTTCGGCTCGGTCACGACCGCCGTCGAAGCGATGAGGAGCGGCGCATTCGATTACGTACAGAAGCCGTTCGAGATCGAGGAGATGGAGGTCAAGGTCGAGAAGGCGCTCGAAATGACGCGCATGAAGAACGAGCTCGACTACCTCCGTCACACGCAGCAGGATATCTACGAGTTCGATCGGATCGTCGGATCGAGCGAGGCGCTGCAGCGCGTGCTCGACATGGTGAAGAAGGTCGCCAAGAGCCACACGACCGTGCTCATCCGCGGCGAAACGGGCACAGGCAAGGAGCTGATCGCCGGCGCGATCCATCACAACTCGTTGCGCACCTCGCGCAACTTCGTCAAGGTGAACTGCGCGGCGCTCCAGGAGAACCTGCTTGAATCAGAGCTCTTCGGCCACGAGAAGGGCGCGTTCACCGGCGCCGACAAGCAGCGGATCGGCCGCTTCGAACAGGCCGACGGCGGGACGCTGTTCCTGGACGAGATCGGCGACATGAGCCCGAGCACGCAGGCCAAGATCCTGCGCGTGCTGCAGGAACACGAGTTCGAGCGGTTGGGCGGCACGCGCACGCTGCGCGTCGACGTGCGCCTCATCGCGGCGACCAATCGCGATCTGTCCTCGATGGTGCAGACGGGACGCTTCCGCGAGGACCTCTATTACCGGCTCAACGTCGTGTCGATCGAGATGCCGCCGCTGCGTGAGCGGAAGGACGACATCGTGCCGCTCGCCACCTTCTTCATCCGGCGCTTCGCCGGCGAATTGAAGAAGAAGATGGACGGCATCGAGCCGGACGCGCAGAAGCTGCTGATGCGCTACAACTGGCCCGGCAACATTCGCGAGCTCGAGAACGCGATCGAGCGGGCGATGCTGCTGGCCGAGGGGCACGCCATCGCGGCCGTCGATTTGCGGCTGGGCGAAATGCCGACCGTTGGAAGCACGCGCGAACAGGCGTCCGTGGTGAAGATTCCGCCGACCGGCATCCCGCTCGAGGACGTCGAGCGCCACGCGATTGTCGAGGCGTTGAAGATGTCGAACTGGGTCCAGAAGGATGCGGCGGAGCTGCTGTCGATCAGCCCGCGCGTCATGAACTACAAGATCAAGACACTCGGCATCGAGTTCCCGCGCGGCCGGCGGGCTGCTCCGCTGGTCGCCGCGGCGAGCTGACGGAAATTAGGAATTCGGAATTAGGAATTAGGAATGAATTCTCAATTTCTAATTCCTAATTTCTAATTCCTAATTCCTAATTCCTGATCTCCCCGCCCTCGGATGTGTCTTGTTGTAGACCTCCAGCAATTGTGCGGCGTCGACGTGCGTATACCGCTGCGTCGTGCTGAGACGGGCGTGGCCGAGCAGCTCCTGGATGGAGCGCAGGTCGGCGCCGCGCCGCAGCAGGTGGGTCGCGAATGAATGCCGCAGCGCGTGCGGGCTGATCCCGATGCGCGTGCTCGTGGCCGCCGCGTACCGGCGCACGAACCGGTCCACGCTCCGCACCGTCAACCGCGTCCCGCGATAATTCACGAACAGCGGCTCTCGCCCGCGACGGTCCGCCTGAAGGCGGACACTACCGGAATGTCGCCCCCCGGAATCTCGCCCCCCGGAGCGGCGGTAGTGTCCGGCTTTAGCCGGACCCTCGCGAACGATCAACTCGCGATCCTTCAAGTACGCGCGAATCGCCGTCACCGTGCTCGTATTGAACGGCACGAGCCGCGGCTTGCCGCCCTTCCCCAGCACCCGCACCATCCTCGCGCTCAGATTCACGTCGTCGAGATCGAGTCCGACCAGCTCGCTGAGCCGCAATCCGGACGCATAGAACAGCTCGAGGATCGCGCGGTCGCGCCGGCCGAGCGGCCGGTCGCCCGCAGGCGCCGAGATGAGCGCCACCATCTCCGCTTCCGAGAGATGCGCCGGCATCCGCACTTCGCGTTTCGGCGTGCCGATCAGCGCGCCGGGATCGGAGTCGATGACGCCTTCACGCCGCAGGTACCGCAGGAACGTGCGCGCCGCGGCCAGCTTGCGCGCCGCCGTTGCGCGCGACTGTCCCAGCTCGTGCACGCGGGCGAGGAAGCCTCGGATCGCCGTTCGATCCAGGTGGGATGGTCGCAGCGCCGTTCGTTTCACCCCGCGTTCGGTGGCGGCGTGTTCCAACAACTGCACCAGATCGCTCTCGTACGCACGAACGGTGTGAGCCGACACGTTGCGGTTCAAACGCAAGAATTGGAGAAAGGCTTTGAGATGGGCCGTCACGGGTTGCCCTCACCCGAGGCCGAGAGTCTTTCCTTACTGGCGGGCGAGGCCCCACCCCCGCCCGCTGAAGACCTCGCGCTCGAGCGTAGACTCTCGCGCTCGGCTGAAGGCTGCCCGTTGCCCAAACCGTACGCTTCCATCCAGGCGGCGAGATCGTCAAGTGCCCGCTTGGACATCGCGAGCTTGCGTTCCAGCTTCCCGCGCGGCGGACGGCCGAGCGGATCCATGATCCCGAACGTGATGTTCGACGGTTCGTAGTGCCGCGGATCGGCGTGCGAGACGTAGTACGAGAGCGCGCCGATCGCCGTCGTGCGGGGCGGAACGGACACGGGTTCTCCGTGCACGAGCGCCGACGCGTTCAATCCGGCGAGCAGACCGGACGCCGCCGATTCGACATAGCCTTCGACGCCCGACATCTGTCCCGCGAAGAACAAGGTCGGGCGCCGTCGAACCTGCCACGTCTCGAAGAGGACATCCGGTCCGTTCACGTACGTGTTGCGATGGACCGTGCCGAACCGCACGAACTCGGCCTCCTCCAAACCGGGAATCAACCGCAGCACGCGCGCCTGCTCGCTCCATTTGAGCTGCGTCTGAAATCCAACGAGGCTGTAATGATCGCCGGCCAGGTTGTCCTGCCGCAGTTGCACTGCCGCGTACGGGGGACGGCCGGTCCGCGGATCGACGAGGCCGACCGGCTTCATCGGCCCAAAGCGCAGCGTGTCGGGGCCGCGGTGGGCCATCACCTCGATCGGCAGACACCCTTCGAAGAACCGCTCCTTGTCGAAGTCGTGCACCGTCGCCGACTCGGCGTGGACGAGCGCGTCGTAAAAGCGTTGATATTCTTCTGACGTGAACGGGCAATTCAGATAGTCGCCCGCGCCATCGTCGATCCCGCACGCGGGTGCTTCACTCTCGTACATGGCGTCCGGCTTGGGCCGGACTTCTGGATCGCCGTCGGCAGGCCTGAAGGCCTGCACGACGCCCGTCGGCGTCAAGCTCCGCCCCCATCGCGATGCGCGGAAGACTTTGTCGCGGTCGATCGACTCGGCGAGCACGATCGGGCTAATCGCGTCGTAGAAATACAGATGATCCTGCCCGACCAGCGACACGAGCCCGGCGGATAACGCCTGGGACGTCAGCGGACCGGTCGCGATGATCACCGGCTCCTGCTCGCTCGATTCGGGAATCGCCGTCACTTCTTCACGCACGATCGTGACGAGCGGATGCACGGCCAGCTCGCCGGTCACGATCTCGGCGAACCGTTCGCGGTCGACCGCCAGCGCGGCGCCGGCGGGCACGCGGCTCGCCTCGGCCGCGCGCATCACCAGCGAGCCGAGACGACGCATTTCCTCTTTGAGGAGGCCGACGGCGTTATCGAGCTTGTCGCCGCGGAAGGAGTTGCTGCAGACCAGCTCGGCGAGGCGGTCGGTCTTGTGAACCGCGGTCGGCTGCGCCGGCCGCATTTCGTAGAGCCTTGCCGGGACGCCGCGCGAGGCCGCCTGCCAGGCGGCCTCCGAACCGGCAAGACCACCGCCGACGATGGTCAGAGGCATGAGCGCCTGCGGCCATGCCTGCTCGCGAGCGCGTTAGCGCGAGTGGGACGAGGCATCAGCGAGCGGGGACAGCCTTGAGCCAAACGCGTGGGGGTGGGGCCCCACGCGCGTGAATGAAAGGGCCCCGCGAGAAAGTAATAGATGCCGTGACACACGGTGCTTATGCGGATACGTCAACCAGCTCTTCCGACCTCGCGTAGTCACACTCTTCGTTGCTGCAGAGAATCTGACGGCCGTGTTTCTTGGTCGTCTTCTCGACGAGGTACCGCGCGCCGCATTTGGGACAGGTTTCGTCGACCGGACGGTTCCACAGCACGAAGTCGCAGTCGGGATAGTTCGAGCAGCCGAAGAAAATCTTCCCGCGCTTCGACTTGCGCTCGACGATCTCGCCGCCTTTATCCGCGTCCTTCGAACATTTGACGCCGGTCGTCTTGTGCTTGATATAGCGGCACTCGGGGTACTTCGTGCACGCGGTGAATTCGCCGAACCGCCCCTGCTTGACCACCAGGTTCGCGCCGCAACGCGGACACATCTCGTCCAGGATCTGATCCGGCTTGGCCGCTTTCAGACCGCCCTGCTTGGTCTCGATCAGCTTCCGCGTCGTCTTGCACTCCGGATAGCCGGTGCACGCGAGGAACTGTCCGAAGCGCCCGCGCTTGACGGCCATCGGCTTCCCGCAGTTCTCGCACGGTTCGATTTCCTCTTCTCCGGTCTCGGACTCCGGCTCGCTCTTCTCGAGCTCTCGGGTGTTGGTGCACTCCGGATATCCGCTGCAGGCGATGAACGGTCCGAATTTGCCGACCTTGATCACCAGCGGCGACCCGCATCGATCGCAGAGCTCGTCGGTCTTGATGCCTTCCTTGAGGTTCTGCATTTCCTTGCCTGCGCGCGCCAGGTCCTTCTTGAACTTCTTGTAGAACTCAGCCAGCGTCCGGACGTAGTCCGTCTTGCCGCTTTCGATCTTGTCGAGATCCTCCTCGAGGTTGCGTGTGTACTCGACGTCGAGGATGTCATCGAAGCTCTTGATCAGCAGGTCGACGATGATCAGGCCGAGCGCGGTCGGCTTGAAGCGTCCTTCGATCTTGTTGACGTACTCACGATCCTGCAGGACCGAGATAATCGACGCGTACGTGCTCGGTCGGCCGATGCCGTTCTCCTCCAGCTCTTTCACGAGTGTCGCCTCGGAGAACCGCGGCGGCGGCTGCGTGAACTTCTGTTCGGGGCGGAGCGCCTTCAGCTCGAGGCGGTCGCCTTCGGCCAGGGGCGGCAATACGCCGGCGACACCCTCGTCATCGTCGCGTGACATGTCGGCCGAGCTCGTCGTCTGTTCCTTCTCGTCATTCTTTGCATCCTCTTCATTCACAGGGCTCGCCGGGCCCCACCCCCGCTCGCGTTCGCTCGCGCCTTCGCGGTCGCCCGGGCCGCGGGCGCTCGTCGCCATCCACCCGGCGAACTTCGGGACGGTGCCCTTCACCCGGAACAAATAATCAGCTTGTTCTGCTGTCGACGGGCCGGCGGTGATGTCGACCGTCGTCTCGTCGAACGTCGCGGGATTCATCTGCGACGCGACGAAGCGGTTCCAGATCAGCCTGTAGAGCGAGTACTGATCCGCCGTGAGGTACCGCCTCACGCTTTCCGGATCGTGATCGAGTGAGGTTGGCCGGATCGCCTCGTGCGCGTCCTGCGCGCCGGCCTTTGACTTGTAGTAGACCGCCTTGTCCGGCAGGTACTCGTCGCCGAACGTCCTCGTGATGTACGCGCGGAGGGCGGCGAGCGCCTCGTCGGCGACGCGCACCGAATCGGTTCGCATGTAGGTGATGAGGCCGCCCGGCAGCCCGGGAATCTCGATCGCGCCCTCGTACAACTGCTGCGCGAGCATCATCGTCTTTTTGACCGGGAAGCGCGCCGTCTGCTGCAGCTTGCTCGTGATGAACGGCGGAGGCGAGTGGCGCTTGCGTTCCTTCGTCGTGACCGAGGCGACCGTCCACGTTGCGCGCTCGAGATCCGAGACGACCGCCTTGGACTGCTCCTCGTTGACGACGCGGATGGGCTCGCCGGCTTTCTTGAACAGCTTCGCGTCGAACTCCGGCGGCTGGGGGCCGGCGAGGCGCGCGAACAGGTTCCAGTACTCCTCGGGCACGAACTTTAAAATCTCGCGCTCGCGATCAGCGACGAGCTTCAGCGCGACCGACTGGACGCGTCCGGCGCTCAGGCCGCGGCGGACCTTGTCCCACAGGAGCGGGCTGATCTTGTAGCCCACGAGCCGGTCGAGGACACGGCGCGCGCGCTGCGCCGCCACCATCTTGTCATCGATGACACCGGGGTGCTTGATGGCCTCATGGATCGCCTTCTTCGTGATCTCGTTGAACATGAGGCGATGGATCTTGCGGTTCTTGCCCGCGAGCTCCTGCGACAAGTGCCACCCGATCGCCTCGCCTTCACGATCGGGGTCGGTGGCGACGTAGATGTCGGTGGCGCCTTTGGCCGCGTCCTTCAGCTCTTTGAGCACCTTCTTGCGGGACGCGAGCGATTCGTAGTGCTCCGCGAAATCGTTGTCGACGTCGACGCCGAGCTTGCTCTTGGGCAAATCGCGGATGTGCCCCATCGACGCGACCACCGTGTAGCCGCCCCCGAGATATTTATTGATGGTCTTCGCCTTTGCCGGCGACTCGACCACGACCAATGCCTTTGCCATACTTCTCTTCTCACCCTAGCACGGTCTGTCAAACCCTCACGAACCGTCCCGCTCCCGCCCGCCGGACCAACCCCTGCAATTCCAGCTCGAACAAACGTGGCAGCAACCGCGCCGGACTGAGGCCTGATCGCTCGGAAATGCCGTCGAGATCGCATGTCTCTCCAGGCGGGAGCGACGCGAGCAGCGGGTCGTGACAGGGAGGCGTAGGGCGCCCGCCGGGCGCGACACGATTTCCGACCCCGTTGAGCTCCTCCAAGATATCGTCCGCGGTCTCCACAATCTTTGCACCGTCGCGCAGCAGGGCGTGGCCGCCGCGGTTTCGCCCGCTCAGCACGTTCCCCGGCACCGCCAGCACGTCGCGCCCCTGTTCGAGCGCGCACCGCGCGGTGATGAGCGATCCGCTGCGCTCCCCCGCTTCGACGATGACGGACGCGCGCGACAAGCCGCTGATGATCCGATTGCGCTGCGGAAAGAAATGTGGAAACGGCTTCGTGCCCGGTACGAGCTCGCTCACGAGCAGGCCGTGCGGTTCGATCTCGCGCGCGAGCGTCGCGTGCTCCGGAGGATAGATGATGTCGGCGCCGCATCCGAGCACGGCGATGGTCGACCCTCCGACCGACAGGGCGCCGCGATGCGCGGCGGAATCGACGCCCCGCGCCAACCCGCTCACGATCGTGACGCCCCGCGCGGCGAGATCGGCGGCGAGCTGATTGGCCACGTCGAGCGCGTAGGGCGATGCCGCCCGCGATCCGACGATCGCCACCGCCGGCTGGTCGAGCGCCGTCGCCGATCCGCGCATCCACAAGACCGGCGGCGGATCGACGATCGCCGCGAGCGATGGCGGGTACGCCGTGTCGCTCCACACCATCGCCGTGAGGCCGCGTTCGGCCCCGCGCGCCAGCGCCGACGCCGCTCGGGAGATCAGGTCGGATCGCCTGTGGGGATCGAGCGGCCACCGCTCGGCGAGCAGCCGATCGAGCGCCGCGGCCGGAGCATCTCCGGCCCGCAGCCGCTCGCCGATGTCGCGCCAGATCCAGATGGGAAGCAGCGAGAGGGCGATGAAATCGCTGACGTCACGTGCCGTACGGTCGGGCATGGGCGCGCCTCCGCGGCACGGCGCGCCTCAAAAAAGGAGGCCGCGACCACCGCATGGTGCATGCGGGCCCGACCTCCTGACACCTATTGTAGACCTTTTTCGTCAATGGTCGCGATCGGATCATGCAAAACATCCATGTTCTTAGAGATGACGCGTGGCACATCGCTTGCTCGCTCGAGCTTGGGAGTCGCGCGTCAAATGCCTTGCGTGCTCGTGACGCGAATGGCTATATTGGGCGTATTCCGGTCATGAACGAACGTCTCGCGATTTTCGCTGTCGTTGCGACGCTGTCGGCTTCCCCGGCGCTCGCCGACGCGCGTTCAGACGCCAAGGCACAAGTCGCCTTCGGCATCAACGTCGCCCAGCGCGGTCTGTGGCGCGAAGCGATCTACCGCTGGGAAAAGGCCGTGGAGCTCGATCCGAGCTACGCCGCCGCCTTCAACGACCTCGCGATTGCCTACGAGCACGAGGGCCAGTTGGAGAAGGCGCGCAAGGCGTACGAAAAAGCGCTCGAGCTCGACCCGAGCAACAGCGAGATCAAACAAAATTTCGAGCTCTTCAAGGAAATCAATGACCGCTCCGGTTCGGCGAAACAATCGTAGGCTGCTCGTCGGCGCCCTGGCCGCCGCCGGCGCCGCAACGATGCTCGCCTGCGGTCCCGACACGTTCGAAATTTCGATCGAAACGCCGATTCAGCCCAAGCTCGATGTATCGGCATTTCAGCGTGTGCTCATCGCCGGCTTCGTCGCGGGCGGCAGCGAAGATCTCGACACCAATCAGGAGACGGTTCGCCTCCTGCGCAGCCAGCTCCGCAACAAGTCGTCGTTGAAGGTCATCGACGCCGACGTGATGCCGCTGATGGACATCGCGCAGGACCAGAACAAGACGGCGAACGCGGCGGAAGGCGTCGGCAACACCGAAGCGCCCGCATCCATATCTCCGGCCTCGGGCGCTGGCGCCGGCACGACGCCCGCTGCCAGTCAGGTCTTGCCGCTGCCGCAGCGCATCAAGGACGAAAAAGATCTCGAGCGGTACGAACGGCTCTTCGCGAACGTCGCCTATTGGAAGATGATCGGCGAGGAATACCAGGACCCGCTCATCGTCACCGGCACCGTGCTGTTCACGCCGCGCACGACGTCGGGCATGGTGCAGCGCGATCAGGAAGTCTACGATCAGTTCGGCCGGCGGAGCGTGCGCCCCGTGCGCACCTACATGGAGCGCAAAGGGTTCGTCCTGCGTCCGAAGTTCGTGTTCATCGATGGCCGGACGGGCGCGACGATGTTCTCCGAGAGCTATCGGGAAGAGATCCTGTACAACGCGCAGCAGAACACCCCCGCCCTGTCGTCGTATTTCGAGCTCATGGACCGGCTCGTGCCGAACTTCCTGAGCACCCTCAGCAGCCAGAAGATCAAAGGCACGCGCGTCCTCTTGAAGTAACCCAGACGCCGTCCGTCCGGCGCGCGCCGCGTGGAGGGACCCGTGGTGCGAGGTTACGTGACTGGCGTCGTCTATCTGTTTAGCAGCTTGACCTTGACCGAATATTCCGGCTCGACCCACTGCCCGTTGACCCTAATGACCAGGGAGCCGACAGGCGTCGAACCCTTTTGGCCGTCGACGCGAAACCCGATGTCGCTCCCCGAGAATAGGGTCGGCGTAGGCGTCGGAATCGCTTGCGCCTGTCCGATCTTCGCGCCGGCCAAGAATGCGGTGACGAGGATGCACCCCGCGATCGGGAGCCGAAACGCCAATCTCACGAGATCCTCCTTCCGAATCACAGTGATTTGGACGAGACGAACGGGAAGTTGGTCTGAGCGGCCTCCAAGGTCAGATTACCGGCCAAGAACGATGGACGCTCAAAATTGTGGTACAGGTCCAAGATCCAAACTGCTAACATTCCTGCCAGAGGTAGGCGTGACCGACAAGAAGACGAAGATTCAGGTACCTGGTGTTGCTGGAATGGTCGATGCCCTAGAGGTGGCGGTCGAGGAGGCTGCTGAGCGGTGGACGGACCTGAAGCTTGCCGATGGGACCGAGATTCGCATCAAGACTGTCGTGCTCGGGGTCCTGCGCCTTGAGGGCCAGTACGACCCTGATGGCAACCCGATGTACCAAGTCAAGGCGAACCAAATCATGACGGTGAGTGCGCCTGACCATTTGCGGAAGGGCGCTGCCGAATCAAAGACTCACTGAAGGGTTATTCCATTCACATGCGTCGAACAATCTTCGCGAGTACTCAGGCGGCGCCGATCGTTATTATTCAGGGTGCCTACGAAAAGTTCTGCGCGCCATCGAGCGCCGTCACGACGTATGGCAGTCAGCAACTCTTTGAGAATATTTTCACTTCCGGCGAGCCCGGGCCTCTTGCCACGACTCACGAAGACTGGTTGAAGTTTCAAGGTCTCGTTGCGGCATGGCGGCAACAATGTGGCGCGATGTCGTCAACCACCGAAGCGGTGATGTGCCCTGCCTACCAAGGCATTATCGGTATGGGACCGACTGCTGTTCCGTTCATTCTGAAACAACTCGAATCCGAAGGCGACGATCCGGATCAGTGGTTCTGGGCGCTGACGGCCATCACTGGGGCGACACCAGAGAACCCTGAAGATAGCGGAAACTACGTGAGGATGGCTGCTTCATGGTTCGACTGGGCAAAGAACAGCGGGTATGCCTGGTAGCTGGCCGCAACAAGAACTGCCTCATCTGGCCGCAGACAATTGCGAGATTAAGAGCAAGGCGACAAGACGATACAACTGTATCGCGTGGGCGGCGGGCGAAGACTTCCGCTGGTGGTGGCCAGACTCCATGGGCAAAGACTATTGGCCACCGGGAATTCCACGCGAAGCCACCATATCCGCATTTCTACTCGCCTACGGAACGCTCGGTTTCAGGTTATGTTTCGACGGAACCCTTCAGCCTGGAACCGAGAAATTGGTCATTTACGGCAAGGGACCAGCAGGATCCGAAACCCCTACCCACGCAGCGCTTCAGCTTGAAAACGGCGAATGGACTAGCAAGATCGGACGATTCGAGGACATTTATCACAAGACCGCCGCTGCTGCTGAAGGTCCGGTCTATGGTCGCATCGTCTGTTATTTGGGCCGACGTCGCGGTGCGTGACGCTTCTTCT
>JAHFUI010000080.1 GCA_023265175.1 Acidobacteriota bacterium | reverse complement strand
CGTGGACCTGGTTCTCGGCGTCGTTGACGGAGTCGGCCAGCTCGCTGATCTCGGGCGGGAACCTGATCAAGAAAGTGTTGTTCCCGGCCGAGATTCTGCCGCTCGTGAGCGTCCTGGCCAACATGGTGAACTTCTTCCTGGGCCTGTTCATCCTGGTGCCGTGCCTGATCTACTATCACCGGCTGCATTTCACGCTCGATCTGCTGTGGTTTCCCGCCACCGTGCTGGTGCAGCTCGTGTTCACGGCCGGCCTCGCGCTGATTCTGTCCGCGCTCACGGTGCACTTCCGTGACATTCGCGACCTGCTCTCGAATCTTCTGATGCTCTGGTTTTTTGCGACGCCGATCATCTATTCATGGCGTCAGGACAACGTGCAGCGCTACAAGGTCCTGTTCGATCTGAATCCGTTTACGCACATCGCGATTTCGTATCAGGAAATCCTGTTCTTCGGTCCGGTCGGCCACTGGAAATGGCTGCTGGCGCTGGGCGCCGCGTCGGTGGCGCTGTTTCTCGCGGGCTACTGGCTGTTCGACCGGCTGCGCGACTCGTTTGCTGAAGCGGTATGACGTCCGCGATTGAGCTCACCAACGTCTCGAAAATCTACCGTCGCTACAGCGGCCGGCAGTTCGCGACGCTGAAGAGCGCGCTGCTGCAGCGCAGCATCCTGCGCGAGCTGCGGCCCAGCGAGACGTTCCCCGCGCTCTCGGAGGTGTCGTTCAGCGTGCCGGCGGGTTCGACCTTCGGCGTCATCGGCCGCAACGGATCGGGCAAGAGCACCGCCCTCAAGCTCATCGCCGGCATCACCAAGCCCACCAGCGGCACGGTGCGCGTGGACGGGCGCATTTCGGCGTTGATCGAGCTGGGCGCCGGGTTTCACCCGGAGATCTCCGGCCGCGAGAACGTGTACATCAACGGCATCATGCTCGGCCTGACCAAGCGCCAGATCCAGGATCGCTTCGACGAGATCGTCGATTTCGCCGAGCTGCGCGAGTTCATCGACGCGCCGGTGAAGACCTACTCGTCGGGGATGTACATGCGCCTCGGGTTTGCGGTCGCGATCCACGTCGATCCCGACGTGCTGCTCGTCGACGAGGTGCTGGCCGTCGGCGATGAGGGCTTCACGCACAAGTGCCTCGACAAATTCAGAGAGCTTCGCCGCCGCGCGAAGACGATTCTGCTCGTCACGCACTCGCTCGGCCTCGTCGAGCGCTTCTGCGACCGGGCGATCTGGCTCGACGAAGGCCGCGTTCGTGCGCACGGAGACCCGAAGCGGGTCGTTGACGCGTATCTGATGGACGTCGAGCACAGCGAAGAGCAGTTGCTGGCCACGGCGACGGCCAAGGCTGTTGAGGCGACGAGCGCTGGCGAGTCCGCGGCGCACGCCGAGGACACCAGCCCCGCGCTGATCGCGCCGCCAGCCGCCGCGGGCGATGGTCAGCTGATGGACATGTTCACGGCGGTCGAAGGACGCTGGGGATCCCGAGAGGTCGAGATCACGGACGTGGCGTTTCTCGGCCATGGCAGGGAGCCGTCCTTCGTCTTTCATTCGGGCGAGCCGATGTCGATCCGGCTGAAGGTCCGGGCACACCAGCCGGTCACTGATTTTGTCTTCGGCGTGGGATTATTCAACGCCGACGGCGTCTGTTGTTACGGCACCAACACGTACGCCGAGGAGATGGAGCCGGCCCATCTCGCCGGCGACGCCGAAGTGACCTTCGATGTCGATGCGCTGGATCTCGTCGAGGGCACGTACAAGGTCGACGTGGCGGTCCACAAGCGCGACGGGGTGCCGTACGATTACCACCGGCTCCTGTACACGTTCCGCATCAAATCACGCACGCACGACGCGGGTATCTACCGGCCGCGTCATCGATGGACGTTCTCACCCGGCGTGCAGTTCAAGCCGTGACCACCTCGACGTCGCTCAACCTTCGTGCGGTGCTCAAGACGGCGAGCGCGCGCAGCGGCATGGACGTGCCCGCCCGCATCGTGTCCGGCCTGACGCCGGCCGCGAAGGCCTTGTTCGTCGCCACGACCGCCAACGCCCTGCCGCACGGCGTGGTCCTGTACGTGGTGCCGGGCGACGGCGATATCGAGCAGGCGGTCGAGGACGTGGCGTTCTTCGTGTCTGCCTTGGAAGGATGGTCCGCCGCGGCGGCCGATCGCGCCATCCTGCCGTTTCCTTCGCACGAAGTTGATCCGTACCGGGGGCTGTCGCCTCACGTCGGCGTGACATCGGCGCGCGCCCGCGCGTTGCACGGGATTGGCGTCGGCAGCGCCCGCGTCGTGGTGGCGTCGGCCGCGGCGCTGCTGCCCCGCATCAGCTCGCCGCGGCGGCTCGTCGGCGCCGCGCTCGACTTGAAACCAGGACAGGACATCGCGCCAATCGATCTAGCGGAGCTCCTCACCGACGCGGGCTTCACGCGCGAAGACCCGGCGGACGAGCACGGCGAGTTCGCCGGCCGAGGCGGTATCGTCGACATCTTTCCGGCCGGCGAGAGGGAGCCGGTGCGGCTGGAATTCGTGGGCGACACGATCGAGTCGATGCGGCGCTACGATCCCGCCACGCAGCGCTCCGTCGAGTCGATCGATCAGATCACGGTCGTGCCGCTGCAGGATGTTCTTGCTGATGATCGATCCGCGACGCTTTTCGATTACCTCAAGCTGGCAGCCGACAGCCGCATCATCGTCTCCGAGCGGGACGAGGTTGATGCCAACGCGCTGAAACTCGTCGAGCAGCTCCGGCAAGGCTATGAAGACGCGCGAGCCACGCCGGAGGTCAAGGTCCGCAGGGCTACCGATGTCGTGCAGGCCTCGGGGCCGGCGTCGCCTGAAGAGCTCTTTGCGAACTGGGACCTTGTCGCAGGGCGGCTCGATCAGGGCATAGAAGTGGTCACCCTCGGATTGGATGACGACACGAAGGCGCCGGACGCGAGTCCCTCGCCTCAAAGACGGCTGCCGACTTCGCACGTTCGCTGTCAGCCCGCGGTCGCGATGCACGGGCGGGTCGCTGACTGGGTCGCGGAAATTCGCCGGCTGCGCGACGAGGGCGAGACCACGCTGTTCGTGGCAGCGACAGCGGGCCGCGCGGAACGGACCATCGAGCTCCTCAAGGAATACGAGGTCTTTGCGGTCCCCGTCGATCGCGCGGAAGACGCACGGTACGCCGCGGTGCTCGTCGTCATCGGCACGCTCTCTCGCGGATTCAGGCTGCCGGCCGCCGGCCTGCAGATTTACGTCGAGACCGACGTGTTCGAGGAAGAGCGCCGCGCCCCTGAACGGCGGCGGTCGGCGACGAAGACCTTCCTGTCGGATCTTCGCGATCTTAAAATCGGCGATCTCGTCGTGCACGTCGATCACGGCATCGGCATGTTCGCCGGCTTGAAGCAGATTGGCGTCACGAGCGATGCCGTTCAGGAATTTCTGGAGGTCCGCTACGCCGGCGAGGACAAGCTGTTCGTCCCGGTCGAGCGCCTCGATCTCGTCCAGAAGTACACGGGCGCCTCGCGGCCCCCCATCGATCGTCTCGGCGGCACATCCTGGGAGCGTGCCAAGACGCGGGTCAAGAAGGCCATGCGCGACATGGCGGAGGAGCTGCTGAAGCTCTACGCCGCGCGCAAGGCCGTGCCCGGTCACGCCTTCGGTTCCGATTCGCACTGGCAGCAGGAATTCGAGCAGGCATTCGAATACGAGCTGACGCCGGACCAGAAGTCGGCCATCGCCGACATCAAGCGCGACATGGAATCGCCGACGCCGATGGATCGCCTGCTCTGCGGTGACGTGGGGTACGGCAAGACCGAAGTGGCGATGCGCGCCGCGTTCAAAGCGGTGATGGACGGCAAACAGGTCGCGTTTCTGGCACCCACGACCGTGCTCGCGTTTCAACATCAGAAGACGCTCGGGGAACGCTTCGCCGGCTTTCCGGTCCGCATCGAGATGGTGAGCCGCTTCCGAACCAAGGCAGAACAGAAGGAAGCGCTCACAGATCTGGCCGCGGGCAAGGTCGACATCATCGTCGGCACACACCGGCTGCTGTCGAAGGACGTCGCCTTCCGCGATCTCGGCCTGCTGATCGTCGACGAAGAGCAGCGGTTCGGCGTCGCTCACAAGGAAAAGATCAAGCACCTGAGAAAAAAGGTCGACGTGCTGACGATGAGCGCGACGCCGATTCCGCGTACGTTGAACATGTCGCTCGTGGGCATCCGCGACATGTCCATCATCGAAACGCCGCCCAAAGACCGATTGTCGATTCAGACCAACGTGGTCAAGTTCGATCCCCAGGTGATCGCCCGCGCCATCCGCAACGAGCTGGCGCGGGGCGGCCAGGTCTACGTCGTCCACAATCGGGTCGAATCGATCTTTTCCATCGGCGCGTTGATCCAGCGGCTCGTGCCCGAAGCACGCGTCGTCGTCGGACATGGACAAATGGGTGAGGATCTGCTCGAGCGCGCGATGCTCGATTTCGTCGCGCGGAAATTCGACGTGCTGCTGGCGACCACCATCGTTGAAAACGGTCTCGATATCCCCAACGCAAACACGATCGTCATCAACCGGGCCGACCGGTATGGCTTGTCGCAGTTGTATCAACTTCGCGGCCGCGTCGGCCGGTCGGATCGGCCGGCCTATGCCTACCTGCTGATTCCGCCCGAAGACAACCTGTCGCCGGTCGCCAAGAAACGGCTCGCCGCCATCAAGGAATTCAGCGATTTGGGCAGCGGGTTCCGCGTGGCGGCGCTCGATCTCGAGATTCGCGGTGCCGGCAATCTGCTCGGCGGCGAGCAAAGCGGCCACATCGAGACGCTCGGCTTCGAGATGTACATGAAGCTGCTCGAACAGACGGTACGGGAGCTGAAGGGCGAGCAGTTCGAAGACGATCAACGGGCGACGGTGAATTTGGGTGTCGATCTGCGAATCGACGAGGCGTACGTGCCGGACATGAATCAGCGGCTGATGCTCTACCGTCAGGTGGCCGCCGCGCGTCGCGACGAGGAGATCGACCGGATTCTTGAAGAGACGATCGACCGATACGGTCCGCTGCCGGACTCGATGCTCAACCTCGCGGACTACGGCCGCATCCGCGTGATGGCCGATCGGCTCCGGATCGAAGCCGTCGACCGCGAGGCGCGTACGGTCGTCTTAAGGTTCAGACCGCAAGCGAATGTCGATCCGGTGCGGCTCGTGTCGCTGGTGCGGCGGCGTCCCGACCTCACGCTCGTCCCGCCTGCGGCGCTCAAGTTAAATCTCGACGGGGCTGGAGGCTCGGCACCCAAGCCTCCAACTTCAAGGCCACACAAGAGCGGTTCGCGCACCCAGGCCGCGCCCAGTTGGTGGACCGCACGAGCCCGGGAGCGCGAGGTCAAGCCCGGATTTACCAAGGAAGAGATTCTGAGGCCCGCCCGTGACGATCCACGCGCGCCCGGAGGCACGTTCGAGCGGGTGGGTGAGCTGTTGAGTGAGCTGCTCGATCAAAGGTAAAATACTGGTTTGCAAAGAGTTAGCTATGATGAATACATATCGGTTCCGTGCCGCCGCCGCCGCCGTGCTTTGTCTGCTGGTGCTTCCGGTCTTCGTGGGCGCCGAGATCATCGAGCAAATCCTCGTGAAGGTGAACGGTGAAATCTTCACCAAGAGTGATCTCGAAGCGCGCCAGGTGGCCGCATTGCGCCAAAAGGGTCTCCAGATCGACCCTAAGAACGACCTGAGCGACGCGCAATTGCGGCAGGCGTTGAACGCGGTCACGCCCCAGATCATGGTCGAGGCCATCTCGGAGATGTTGATCGTCCAACGGGCGAAGGAGCTCGGTTACAAGGTCGGCGACGACCAGTTCAAACAGGTCGTCGACAACATCCGCAAAGAGTACAAGCTCGACACCGAGGAGAAGTTCCAGGCGGCGCTCAAACAGGAAAACATGACGATCGCGGATCTGCGGAGGCAGTCCGAGCGCTCCATTCTCGTGCAGCGCGTGGAGCAGGTCGAGGTCTTCGGCAAGATCGGCATGACCGACGATGAAGCTCGGAAGTATTACGAGGCGCACATCAACGAGTTCACGTCACCCGCGGCGGTCACGTTGCGTGAAATCCTCGTCGCGGGACCCAACGACAGCAAACCGCTCAACGCCGGGCAGGATGAAGCGGCAAAGACGAAGGCCGAGCAGCTCCGCGCGCGGGCGGTGGCCGGCGAGAACTTCATGAAGCTGGCCGAGGACGCATCCGACGCGCCGTCGAAGGCGAACGCCGGGCTCATCGGCCCGATCAGCCTTGCCGATTTGTCGGCCGATCTGCGGAAGGTCATCGAGCCGTTGAAGGACGGCGACCTGACTCCCGTCATCCGCGACCGGCGCGGGTACCAGTTCTTCAAAATCGAGGCGCTGACCGCGGCTCAGAAGATGCCGTTCGAGCAGGCACGCGAGCAGATTGCCGATCGCGTCGTGACCGGCAAGCGCAAAGAGGAGTTCGCGAAATATCTGGCGAAGCTGCGGTCGCAAGCCATCATCGATTGGAAAAACCCGGACATCAAGAAAGCGTACGAAGACGGACTTGCCGAAGAGACGCAGCAGGCCAAACCTGCCGCTCAATAACGGCCAACGGGGGAGCGAAAGAACGGCATGAAACCCGAGTGGTACGCGATCTGGACCAGGTCGCGCCACGAACACGTTGTTCGCGATCAGCTCGAGCGGAAGCGGGTCGAAGCGTTTCTGCCGACCATCACACGCTGGAGCCGATGGAAAGATCGCAAGAAGAAAATCGAGTGGCCGCTGTTTCCCGGCTACTGTTTCGCGCGCTTCGATACCACGGACACTCTCGCCATCCTGAAGTGCACGGGCGTCGTAAACATCGTCTCCTTTGATGGGAAGCCGGCGCCGATTCCCGCGTACGAGCTCGACAGCGTTCGATTACTGATCGGCAGCGAGCTGCAGTACGACCCCTGTCCGATGATTCGCGAGGGCATGATGGTCGAGGTCGTCCACGGACCGTTGCGGAGCGTCGTGGGACGGCTGCTGCGCAAGGACGCGAATCGCGCGCGGCTCGTGCTGTCGGTGGATTTGATCGGCCAGGCCGTGTCGGTGGAAGTCGACGCGGCCGACGTGAAGCCGTACTAACGGAGCCGCTCACTGAGCGGGTAGTCGTTTGTAACCAGCGCCGCGAGCGAACAAGCGAGCGGCGGTAGGTGCGCGGGGGTGGGGCCCCGCGCACAAAGTGAATAATGAAAATTGGCCCCGTGAATCTGCCGTCGCCATTCGCCCTCGCGCCGATGGCGGGTATGACCGATACGGCGTTCCGTCGACTCGTCAAACGTCACGGCGGCTGTGGTCTCGTCGTCACCGAGATGGTGAGCTCGGAGGGCCTGGTGCGTGGGATCGATCGGACCCTCGAGTACGCCGAATACACCGAGGAAGAGCGGCCGATCGCGATCCAGATCTTCGGCGGCGATCCCGAGAAGATGGCGGCGGCCGCCCGGATCGTCCAGGGCATGGGCGCCGACTTCGTCGACGTCAACATGGGTTGTCCGGTGCCGAAGATCGCGAAGCACAACGCCGGATGCAGCCTGATGCGCGAGCCGGAACACGCCGCGTCGATCATCGCCGCGATGACACGGGCCGTCACAATCCCCGTGACCGTCAAAATGCGGGCGGGATGGAATGACGAGGAGAAGAACGCGCCGCTCCTCGCGAAGATGGTCGAGGATGCCGGCGCGGCGGCGATCGCCGTGCACGGTCGAACAGCGGCGCAAAGCTACAGCGGGTCGGCGGATTGGGATCTGGTCGCGCGCATCGCCGGCGACGTCACCATTCCCGTCCTCGGCAGCGGGGACTGCAACGAGCCGGAGGCCGTCGTCACGCGGTGGCGCGCCGGCGTCGCCGGAGTGCTCGTCGGCCGCGGCGTCCTGCGCAATCCCTGGATCCTGGCGCACGCCGAGGATCTCGCTGCCGGCCGCGCGCCGCGTGCGGTCACCCTCGCTGATCGCGGCCGCTTCCTCCTTGATTACATCGATCTGCTCCGCCGCGAACGCGTCCATGAACCGCAAGGCTTCCGGCACGTCGCCCCAACCGCCGGGCGAGCCAGCGGCGACGTGAAACCGGTGATCGGTCACGACCGATGGGTGATCAACAAAGTCCGCGCGTTGGCGTCGTGGTACACCAAAGGTCTGGACAATGGCTCCCATCTGCGGACCGCCGTCAACAGCGCGGAATCCATCGACGCATTGCGCGCGCTGATCGATGCATTTTTTCTCGCCGGCGACGCGTGCGTCTTGGCGTGAAGTTAGGGCCAGCGGAACCGCGGGCCCTCAACGCCGTAAGCTTGCCAGCTCGGCCTCCTCGAAGTCGTACACCAACGCCCCGGCTAGCGAGTCGTTGAAGCGCGCGCCGAGATCCTCGTGCGCGGGATGGCGCAGGTACGCCGCGAGACCGGCGGCATCGTCGAAGTCGATCGTCACCAGGTAGTCGGCGACGTCGGGCATCCGGACCTCGTAGCCGGCGCCATGGACGATGCGTCGTCCAACGCGCACGGTTCGAACCGCCGGAATCTCTCGTACAGCCCGTTCGAAAGCCGCGATCAGCCGCTCGCGATCAGTCGCTGACAAATCCGGGCGAGGCTTCATCAACACGACGTGAGAAACCATCAGAGACTCTCACTAAAATTAGTAGCGAAGGTGCGCTACGGCTGCCTTTTCTCGGCGGTTTGAGGCGCAGCTTCGCTACCTTCCGTCAGAAGAATCAGGCTTGATCACGCGCGGCTCCGGCGAACCAGGGACGTCTGATTCGCCGCGCGCCTTCGACTCGGTCGGCTTTGCGTTCGGGCGGTCGCGCCGCGGTTTCTCACGCCACGGCTGTTGCAGCCCGCGTGGGGTAGCGCCTCGGGGTTTATTGCGCCATGGCTGCGTGCCGCGCGGGATGCCAGCGCGTGGCTGGTCACGCGATCCACTCGGGCCGGCCGGCGTACGGGAAGAGTCGTCCCGCCGCTTGCCACCCTTCATGAATCGATCGCGCGGGTCCTTATGGACGCCACCGGGACGCCAGTCGTGCCCACGCTTTTCTCTCGCCGCCACCGGCTCGCGGCGCGCCGCGTCCGCGGCTTCCGGCGTGTCCCACAATCTGCCGCGCGCAAACCACTTGAGCACCACGTCCTTGTTCGTCCGTTGCAACTGGTGGAACGTCGGCAACAATTCTTCCTTCTCGCGGGCGCGGAAGGCCGTGGGGGTGTTGTCGATCAGAATCGTCCAGTACGCGTAGCGAGGCGGCATGATTTCAGCCTACACCCGATCGCGGGCGATTCGTTTCAGCTTCTCGACCAGTGTCGTGCGCTTCAAATTGAGGAGTTTCGCCGCCCGTCCCTTATTGCCGCTCGTGCGGTCGAGCGAGCGCTGAATCAAGTCGCGCTCGATGCTCGCGACGAGCCGTTCCAGGTCGACGCCGTCCTCCGGCAACGTGATCGCCGACGACAACGCCACCTCCTGCGCCTGCTGGATCTCCGGCGGCAGGTCGGCGACCTCGATCTGCGATCGCCCGACGCTCAACGCAAACGCCCGCTCGATGGCGTTTTCGAGCTGACGCACGTTTCCGGGCCACGCGTAGGCCATCAGACGACGCATCGCTTCCTGCGAAACGGTCACCGGCGGGCGAGACGATCCGGCGACCGCGCCGAACTGCCCGAGGAAATGTTGCACGAAGAGCGGAATGTCCTCCTTGCGCTCGCGCAACGAAGGCAGCTGCACCGGGATGACGTTCAAACGATAGAAGAGATCCTCGCGGAACAGCCCGTCGGCGACCAGCCGGCCGAGATCGCTGTTTGTCGCGGCGATGACGCGCACGTCGACCTTGGTTGTATGGGAATCGCCCACACGTTCGAACTCTCGCTCCTGCAGGACGCGCAGCAGCTTCATCTGCAGTGCGGCACTCATCGTGCCGACTTCATCGAGAAACAGCGTCCCCTTGTGCGCCTGTTCGAGTCGCCCCTGCCGGTTGGTCACGGCGCCGGTAAACGCACCGCGGACATGGCCGAACAGCTCTGCCTCGAGCAGCGTTTCGGGAATCGCGCTGCAGTTGAGCGCCACGAACCGGTGGAGACGGCGCGGACTGTTGTGATGGATCGCGCGCGCGACCACTTCTTTGCCGGAGCCGGTCTCGCCGATAATCAGGAGCGTACTGTTTGTCGCCGCGACAGTTTCCAGCAGCTGGAACAAATGCTCCATCGCCCGGCTCTTGCCGACAACCCCTTCGAAACGATAGCGCTCCTCGAGTTGTGCGCGCAGGTAGGCGTTTTCAGATTTCAGCCGCCGTTGCTCGAGCGCCGAATCGAGCACATGAAGCAGCTCATCGATCTGAAACGGCTTGTTGACGAAGTCCCAGGCACCGCGTTTGATCGCCTCGACCGCATCTCTCACGGTGCCGTAGCCGGTGACGACGATGGCGATGATGTCGGGGTAGCGGGCAGACGCGGCTTCGACCACCGCGGAGCCATCGATGCCCGGCAGGCGGAGGTCGGTGATGATGATGTCGTACGCGAAGTCGGCGAGGCGGGCGATGGCGACCTCGCCCGAATCGGCCTGATCGACGTCGTAGCCACGGTCGCCCAGCTGTTCGGCGACCGCCTTGCGCAACGGCCCTTCGTCTTCGACCAGCAGCAAATGTTTCGCGTTATCAGGCATTTAACGAGCCGCCAACATATTGACACTCGGGGTGGCGGGTGTCCAGAGACTTACTTCATCTACCACGATTCCGGCCTTAGAAGATGCCTAGAGCAGAGTCCCTGTAGCGAAGGCTGTGAGGGTCCGATACAGTCCTTGGAGGCAAACAGCCAAGTGGAACGAAAAACGATTTCGATCATGAAGGCTTGCGAGCTCGTGGGTGTGAGCCGCCGCACGATCTACAACTGGCTCTCGAGCGGCAAAATCGAATACGTGCGGACCGCGGGCGGATCGGTGCGCATCTTCGCGGACACCCTGTGGCGCGACCCGCACCGCTCCGATCGGCCAGCGGTCGACGCCCTCTGGGAAGCGGAAGGACGGACTCGCCTCTGATGGAATCGATCAGCGTCGAAGAACTACTTGCGAGGAGCCCGATGGACCATTCTCCGGAACTGCGGCTCCTCTTTCATCGCCTCAACAATCAACTGGGAATCATTCTCGCGCACGCGGAGCTTCTGGAAGCGAAAGCCGCCGACGAGATGAATCGCGCCCGCGCCGCACAAGTCGTGACGAGCGCGCTAGAGGCGATGGGCACCGCAAACGAAATCCGCCGCCAGACCAGCACCGCTCCCGATTCTCAATAACTACGACGAAACTGTAATTGGTCCGTCAACAGATTGACGAGCGATAGGCGAAATTCGTCAATAATTTGACGAAACGACCAATTTCTGACGTGATGCTTTCTATTGCCGGCTCGCCGTATAGATACCGCAACGTCCATATTTTCAATCAATTACAGATAAGTTCTCGTCGCTGCCAACACGCGGCTTCCAGCAGTCTCAGCTGTTGGTATTTCCGTTGCGATATGCGCAGGCATCGGAAACGTCGAGCAGAGTCGCCAACAGACCTGACGCCATGCAGGCGTCTCGAGGAGACCCGATGCGAGCTCATCCCGTTGCGGCGAGTCATAACCGTCGAATCGTCGCGAGCCTTCCGTTTGTGGAAGCGCTCGCGCGCCGCATGGCGGCGTCGATGCCCAATTCAATTGACGTCGGCGATCTCGTGCAGAACGGCGTCCTGGGCCTGATCGATGCGGCGCACCGGTTCGACGAAGGGCGCGGCATCAAGTTCGAGACGTTCGCCGAACGTCGTGTGCGTGGCGCGATGATCGACGCGTTGCGCCGTGACGCGTGGCCGCGCGGCGTCCGCCGGCAGCGGCGTGAGCTCGAAGCCGCGCGTGAGGGGCTGCGCCGCGAGTTGGGCCACGAGCCGTCGATGGCCGACCTGGCCGCGCGTGTCGGCTCCGACGAAAAGCGTCTGAGCCGGACGATTGTCCGCATCAACACTATCGAATCGACGTCACCGCTGGCGACCGGCGAGCGCTTCGACGAAAGCGCGCTGCCGGCGGCGCTCGTGCCGTCGGAACCCGACGCGCCCGATTCCGCGTACGAGAAGCTGGAAACACGCGAGTGCGTCCGCGCCGCGATCGAGTCGCTGCCGTGGCGCGAACGCAAAGTCATTGGCCTGTACTACTACGGCGAAGTGACCATGAAGCAGATTGGCGCGGAGATCGGCGTCAACGAATCGCGGGTTTCGCAGCTGCACGCCCGCGCGATTCGACGCCTGCGCGACGCGCTCGGGCAGATGGGACCGCAGCAGGCGGCCGAGATGCGCCGCGCGCTCGTGCCCTTCGCGAGCCACAAGCCGAAGATGCTGAAAGCAGAGCTGCCGTCAGCGCGCGCCGAACAACTCGCCGTGCCGCACGCAGTCGTCCTGCCCTACAAAGCGCCGCGGCCTCGTCCTGTTCCCGCGCGAGCGATGCTCAAGATGGATCGATCGCGCCGCGCAGTGGGTTAAACCAGCCCTTCCCGTACCGCTCGCAACAAGTCCGCGAGTCGAAACGGTTTGGCCAGCCAGCGGCAGCCGCTTTCCTGAAGGAATTGTTCCGCGTCGGTCCCGGCGACGTCGCCGGTCACGAAGATGACGCGCTTGGCGAGCGCGGGGCTGGCGTCCGCCAGCGCGCGATAGAACGCCTTGCCGTCCAGGCGCGGCATCTTGAGATCGCAGATCACGAGATCGAACTGACGCGCCGTGATCTCCGCCAGCGCTTCTTCGCCGTCGGCGGCACGCGCGACCACGTACCCGGCATCGCGCAGCGCATCGGTCACGGCGTTGGCGAGCGCCGTTTCGTCTTCGACCACGAGGACCGACGCGTCCGCGACCCCTTCGATTGGCGTCCGCAGCCGCGCCCCCGCGACAGGTCGGAAAAGCTTGGCGCCCGTTACCGGCAGCTCCACGTAGAACGACGCACCCGTGCCCGGTCTCGATTCGAGCCGAATCCGTCCCCCGTGCTCCTGGATGATGGCGTACGCCACCGTCAACCCGAGACCGGTGCCCTTGCCGACATCTTTCGTCGTGAAGAACGGGTCGAAAATCTTCGGCTGCACTTCGTTAGCAATGCCCGGGCCATCGTCGTTGATCTCGAGGATCACCGATTCCTGATCCGCGTCGTGCCAGGTGCGCACGACGACGACGCCGCGGCCGTGTGCCGAGAGCATTGCCTGCTCGGCGTTGATAATCAGGTTGAGCAGCACTTGTTGCACCTGATGACCGTCCGCGAACACCTGCGGCAGACCTGCGGCAAGCGCATCGACCACCGTGATGTTGGAGACTCGCTGCTCGTAGGATCGCAACGCCAGCGTTTCGCGCACGACCTGATTGACGTCCACCATCGCACGCGTGGTTTGACGCTTTCTGGCGAACGTGAGCAGGTTCCGCACGATGCGCGCGGCGCGCTCCGATTCGCTGAGGATGATCTCGATGCCGCGGCGGACCGAATCGTCGAGCGCCGTTTTCTGCGAGAGCCGCTCGGCCCAACTCAGAATCGTGGCCAGCGGGTTGTTCAGTTCGTGAGCGACGCCGGAAATCGTCTGGCCGAGCGCCGCCATCTTCTCGGCCTGCAGCAACTGGTGGTAGATATCGCGCGTTTCATCGTCCAGCTTCTTGCGCTCGCTGACGTCGCGGACGAGGGCTTCGACCCGGAGCGTGCCGTCCGCGGCCGGCGGGTCGGCCCGGGCTGTGAGCTCCACCCACACCGGCGTGGTGTCCGCGCGGCGCAAGCGGAGCAGATAGTCGGTCACGGACCCGTCGGTGGCGAGCCGTTCGATGAGCGCCACACGCGCCTGCGGGTCGACGAATCTCTCTCGGTCGAACGGACGGACGTCCGCCTCGGGCACGTCGCTCGCGTGGCCGCAGATCAGTTTGAGATGCAGATTTGCCGCGATGGTCGATGTGGTGTCCGGATGGAGCGTACCGATGTACACCCCTTCCCGGACCGCATCGAATAGCCGCGCGAACGCCGCGTCCCGTCGGTCCACGCGGCGATTCTAGTCCCTCTCTTAGTTCTTTGGCGGATCCGGCGTCGGCGTGTGCGCATGGGTCTGAGCAGACTGCGCAGCCCATTTGCGCTCGACGGCGGCGCGGATGTCGCGGACCGACGCGCCCGACGCGTGCATCTGCATGGCCTGCTGCGCGACGTCGAGGCAGACCGTGCATTCCATGCCGTGCTCGGTCCATTCGGTCACGTCGCCGTTGGCGCCGCGTTTTTGGACGAAGCAGTCCTCGTTGCCGCGGTGGCCGCTGCGCTCGCAGCCGCAGAAGCAGGGGACGTAACTCAAGACTTCCGGATGTTCGGCCGCGAACTTGTACGCCGCGGTGATCACTTCCGGCGAACGCGCCAGCGGGTAGCCGGGCAGTTGCAGTGGCGGGAATTCCTTTTGCGGATGCGGTCCCAGGACGACGGCCGGCAGCGCCGCGGGAGCATCCGTCGGCGCGGCCGCTGGAGCGGCGATTGGCGTGGTGGCGGCCTGCGCGGGCGCCTCCGGTTGAACGCGATCACGTTGGGTGAATACGACGACCGCGATGACCACGCCGGCCAGCGCCACGCCCCCCACACCGATCGGCACCTTTCCGCGAGAGCGAGGTTTGACAGGCGGCGCCGGGGGCGGTGGGGTCTTCTTGGATGGTTTTGACATCAATAATCCATTTTACCGCGACCGGGCGTTTACGTTAAAGTTCGCAGGATCTATGCGCCTTTTCGACCGTCAAGACCGCCTGCTGCTGGCAGGGCTCGCCCTCGCCGCAGTCGTCGTGTTCGCCAAACCGCTGCAGTACGTGCTCGATCTCGCGCGCGACGTCGAGCGCGGGACCGGCATGGCCCTGGTGCCGGCGCTCCTGATCCTGATCGGATTCTTTCTGTTCCATCAGCAGGGGAAACGGCAGGAGGCGAGAACGGACGCGGCCGCGGCGGAGGCCGAGAGCCGCCAGGCGAACGCGCGGGCAGGCGAGCTGGAAAGGCTCGTCACGTTCGGTCAGGCGCTCGGCCGTTCCCTCGACCTCGATGCCATTCGCGACGTGGTGCGGCAGCACCTCGAGGTTCTGACCGGTACGCCGCAGGCCTGCGTGATTGCGCGGATCGACGGAGAGTGGCGGGTGCTGACCGGGGCGGAGGGGGCGGCGGAACAGACGGAATCGAGCCAGCCGCAGGTAGACGAGGCGCTCTTGCAGCGCGCGCGCGAATCGGTAGGCGGCTCGATCTCCTGGGCCGGCAGCTTGTGGTGGCCGATGAACGCCGGCGGCACCGTCGTGGGGCTGGTTGGCGTACCGGAATCGGCTGGCGTGCCCTTCGGCGCCCGTCACCGTGTCGTGGCGACGGCCGCGACGCTGCTGGACATCTCGCTGCGCAACGCCGATTTGTTCCGCGAGGTGCGCGAAAACAGCCTGCGCGATGGACTCACCGGTTGCTTCAACCGGACGCACACCGTCGCGATGATCGACACGGAGCTTCGACGCGTGCGCCGATCGCACATGCCGGTGTCGCTCATCATGTTCGACATCGACCGGTTCAAGGGCATCAACGACCAGTACGGTCATCTCTGCGGCGACGCGGTGTTGGCTTCGGTCGGCGCCTGCATGCACGACGTGCTGCGCGTCAGCGATGTGAAGTGCCGGTACGGCGGCGACGAGTTTCTCGTACTGCTGCCCGACACGCCACTCGAAGGCGCGAAGCAGGCGGCTGACACGCTTCGCCGCGAACTGGCTGAACGGCCGATACGGTGGAAGGATCAGACGATCGCAATCACCGCCAGCATCGGCGCAACAGCCGCCAAGCCGTCGGAGATCGACACGCCGGCGTTTATCGGACGCGCGGACATGGCGCTGTACCGCGCGAAGGCTCTGGGACGCAACTGCGTCTGCGTGTCGAGCGAGCCCGTCGTCGCCTGAGGGCGGTGTTAGACAACCCGTCGGCCGCTGATCAGGCGCACCAGGAACAGCACGATCGCGATGACCAGCAGGACATAAATGAAGTTACCCAACGCGTAGCCGCTCACCATGCCGAGCAGCCACAGCACGATCAGGATGATCGCGGTGGTTTCTAACAGGCGGTGCCTCCCGTCCTTCCAATTGACGGCGGCGTCGTCGCACTTGGCCGGCTAGGGCGTCTGCGTGGGACCAAGGGCGAACGTCATGGTCCCCTCGACGACGATCTTTCCGTCCACGCGGCCGATGCCTTTCAGCAGTCCCATGCGGCTCCGCAGCCGCAGCACCGTTGCTTCGATCTCCACCACGTCGCCCGCGTGGACCGGCCGGCGATAGCGGACACGCTCGATGCCCATGAAGTAGATCAGGCGCTGGCGGTTCTCGGGCTTCGCGAGAATCATGATCGCGCCCACCTGGGCGACCGCCTCCGTCAGAATCGTCGGCGGCAACACGGGCGATTCATTCGTGGCGTGCGACAGGTAGCGCTCGTTGAGCGACACGTTCTTGATGCCGACGATCCGTTTGTCGACTTCGAACTCGGTGATGCGATCGACGAGCAGGAACGGATAGCGGTGCGGCAAGATCCGTTCGATCGCCGCATAGTCGAGGGGCAAAGTCAGGTCCATGTGTGAGGGAACGATTATACTGGCAGCACCGCTCCCGTGACTGAATCCGCCAGCCCTGCCGCGTTGGACCCGCGCGTGATCGCCATCGAAGCGCTCTCGACTCTCTTCGCGCTCGGTCGCGAAGTGACGTCGGTCCTCGATCTCGACGAGCTGCTACAAAAAATCCCGCAGCTCATTGCACGGCTGACGAAGTTCCATGCCTTCGCGGTCTACCTGCTCGATCGGCAGGGCGAGGTGCTGACGGTGGCGTACTCAATCGGGTACCCCGAAGACGTGGCGAGAACCTTGCGGCTGAAGGTCGGTCACGGCCTGGTGGGCGCGGCCGTCGCCGAGGCCCAGCCGATCCTTGTCAACGATGTGCACGCCGATCCGCGCTATGTGGAAGCGGTGCCCGGCTCGAACGCCGAGCTCGTCGTGCCGCTGCGCCGCAAAGGCCGCGTGATCGGCGCGCTCAATCTTCTGAGCGACACGATCGGCCAGTTTACCGAGACCGACGAAGCCGTCCTCCGCCAGTTCGGGGCGCACGTCGCCGTGGCCATCGAGAACGCTCGCCTGTTCGAACACGAGCGCGAGTACACGAGCACCCTCGAAACGCTGTCGGACATCGCCCGCGAATTCGGCGCCATCCTCAATCTCGACGAATTGCTGACGCGCATTGCGAGCCTGACGCGCCGCATCATCGATTACCGGACGTTCGGCATCATCCTCATCGACGAGGAGACGGAGGAGCTCGAGATGAAGGTCGCCGTGCGCTACGGCGAGAAAGTGGACCTGCCCCGGTTGAAGATCGGCAGCGGGCTGGTCGGCTACGCGGCGCTTCACAAGGAGCCGGTGCTCGCGCAGGACGTCTCGGTCGATCCCCGCTACATCAAGGTGGTGGACGACGTCCGATCGGAGCTGGTGATTCCGCTGCTGCTCAAGGACCGGTGCCTCGGGGTATTCGATCTCGAGAGTCCGGATCTCGACGCGTTCAACGAACATCACGTCGAGATCCTGACGCTGCTGGCGAGCCAGGCGGCGGTCGCCATCGAGAACGCGCGCCTGTATGAGACGATCCGCGGCAACGAGCATCGCCTGGAAAAAGAGCTGCGCTTCGCTCAACGCGTGCAGGCCGCGCTGCTTCCGACCGATCTGCCCAAGCGGCTCAAAGGCGTCGACGTCGCGGCCCGGCTCACTCCCGCGCGCGAGCTCGGCGGCGATCTCTATGATTTCCTCGCGCCGGAACCGAACAGCCTGGTCGTGGCAGTCGGCGACGTGTCCGGCAAGGGAGTGCCGGCGGCGCTCTACAGCGCATTTGTCGGCGAGCTGGTGCGGTCGCGGACGTTCCGCCGGCGCCTCACGCTGGAGCGATCGAGTCCGGCGGACGTCCTCGCGTCGATGAACACGATCCTGCACGAGCGCCAGCTCGAGGAGTACTACTGCACGCTGTGCTATGCCGCGTTCGATTTCAAGCGCCGCACCCTCCTCATGGCGAACTCCGGCTTGCCGTATCCGATCCGCTACTCGGCGGCCGCGGCCCGAGACCAAGCCGTCGGGGAAGCGGGCAGTGTGTCACAGGTCGAGATGCCCGGCGTGCCGCTCGGATTGTTTGCCGGATCGTCCTACGACCAGGTCGCGTTCGATCTGGCGGCGGGCGACGTGTACGTATTTTGCAGCGATGGCGTGTTCGAAGCGCGCGACGCGCTTGGCGCGGAGTTTGGAGCCACGCGCCTGGTGGACGTCGTCAGGAAGAATCGCCACGGCAGCGCGCGTGGGCTGGTCGATGCGATCGTCGGCTCGCTCCAGGAATTCCGCGGCGACACGCCGACGCACGATGACATGACGGCTGTCGCCATCAAGATCACGGCATGAGAAGTGAGGAAGTGAGAATCTAAGAAAGTGAGGATGTACCAATTGGCCGCGCCGAATCGTGAAACTTGGCAGACGGGATGCGGCGATGCCAGCGCCTGCCTGAAGTTACGCATCCCGTTGATTCGACGCGACCGCTTCGGGACATATCAAATCGCGTGCCCACGAGAGTCCTCGAAATTGCTGGAAAATACGCGGGTCGCGGGAGACTGTCGTCCTGTGCCGGAGACGCGGGGCTGACCTTCTTGAGCGATCTACAGCGCGGCGCTTCCGGTCGAACGCTCTTGATTCGGCGACGGCGCGGACGCGAGCACGCCGGCCAGTTGAGCGGCAATAATCGCGGCGAGCGCCTGCACGGTCTCCGACGCTTCGCCGACGTCGCGAATCTCGGCGGACATCACGCCGATGCAGCCATCGGCCGACAACAGCGGCGCGACGATCGCTCCCTTGGAGGAACCCGGGCGCGACAGGACGATTTGCAGCGTCCCGGTCCGATACGCGGCGGCCACCGCGTTGCTGGCCGAGCGCGCGACCGACGGCATGTGCGCCACCATTGCCGGGTCGTAGCCGTGCGCCGCGGCGGCCTGGAGCTCAGAACCGGACGCCGTGCCCGTCCAGAGCACAAGACCGCTGGCGTCGAGCGCGTCAGCCGCCCGGCCGAGCAGCGTCTTCAATTCTCGAGAATCGCCGACACGCCCGATCTCGGTGCACAAGTGGGCCGCCGCCTTCAGCGCCAATCCCGCGTTGTGCTTCACGTCGACGGGACGAGTCGCCGTCTCCTGCTTCCGTTCCGTCCGATCCTCGCGCCGCAGTGCGAGCTCGTCGACGGCCGAGCCGATCGACGGATCCACCTCGCGCGACGCGACCTGGTTGATCGACAGCGCGTCCCGGCCGGTAGCGGTCACGGCGGGCATGAGCGCGAGCGCGATGACGACGAGGATCAACAGACCGGCTGCCGCGGCCGTTGCCATCGCTTCCTGCTTGCGGCGCGCCCCTTCGAACACATCGAGATCTTGTTGTTCTTCGATCCGCGCGCGCTTCACGTGGCGCGCTGCCATGGCTGCCGTCTCACCGCCCTCCGTGAAGACGATGTCGGCGGCCATTAATTGCGCGTCTGATTTGACGTAATCGCGGACGCGCTTGTCCACGTTGCCGAATTCGGTGAGCGTCGACGCCGCCTCGTCCAGGGCCGATTTCGATGCCGCGCCGGTGGCCGCCTGGCGAAGCATGGACAGGCTGTTCGCGACCGTGTCCATCGTGGCGTCGACCTTCGGCATCCAGAAACCGACGCCCTGGCCGGCCGCGACGTATGCCTGCTGCGCAGCGCGCAGATCGGCGAGCGCGTCGGCCGCCTCGCGCGCGCGCACATCGAAGGCGCGGAGCGTGGCCCGCCGCTGCGCAATCTGTTTTTCAGAAGAGGTGAGGAACATCGCAGCCGATCCGACGGCAAGGCAGCACAGCACGGCGACGATCACTCTGATGGCACGCGATGGCATAAACGAACGTCGAGACGCGGGTCAGCGTATCACGATCCCGGTCGCAGGATGACGATCTCTCTCGCGCTCGGGCAATTTCGCCACGCGCTCTAAGGGTCAGCGGAAGGGCCCTTAGGTCTTCGGCCGCAGGATCACGTAGGTGGGCAAACCGACGGCGCCTAATCGCTGCATCACATCCTTCGCCGGCGGCTTGTCGGGCTCCTCGGCTTGAAATTTAATCCTGATGTAACCCGACAGCGCCGCCTTCACGGATTCGTTCTCCATCGTCGTCTTGTCCATCGTCAAACAGTTCTTGCACCACGTCGCCCATATGTCGATGAGCACCGGCTTGTGTTCGCGTTCCGCGGCGGCGAGACCGTCCGCGAGCGACGCATGCCAGCCTTCCTTGACCTTTTCCTCGACGCTCGATGTCACGGCGCCTGGATCGACCCAGCGGTTCGACAACAGTTCGAACGCCAGGTATCCGTAATACGCGGCCGTTGCGAGGATGACGATACCGAGCGCCTGCTTGACGCGGACCATCCACGCCCCCGGTTTCGGAAGCGCCGCGAGTCCCGCTCCGGCGATCGGCCACGGCACCGCCATGCCGATGCCGAGGCAGAAGGGAAGCGCGAGCGCGATCTTGGTGCCCGTCGCATACAAATTGCTCGAGAACAGCACGACCTGGATGACGACCGGCGCCACGCACGCGCCCGCGAGCAACGCGGCGACGCCGCCCATGCCGAATGCCAGCAGCAGCGTGCCGCGGCTGCCGTCGCCGGCGCGAAACCCGCTCCCAAACCGGGAGAAGTCAATCAGGATGACGTCGAACATCGCGAGACCGAGCACGACGAACAGCGCGGCGATGCCGATGTTGAACCAGGGCGACGAGTTGATCGTGCCGAAGGTGCCGGCCGTGAGAATGACGATCAGGCCGAGGACGCCGTACACAAGCGCCATGGCGGCGCCGTACACGGAGCCGAGCAGGAAGCCGCGTCCTCGCG
>JAHFUI010000233.1 GCA_023265175.1 Acidobacteriota bacterium | reverse complement strand
CGCGCACCTTCTGCAGCATCTGGCGCACGATCACGCCGATGTGCTTGTCGTTGATCTTCACGCCCTGCAGGCGGTAGACCTCCTGCACTTCGTTGAGCAGGTACTCCTGCACGGCGCGCGGGCCCTTGATGCGCAGGATGTCGTGCGGATTCACCGGCCCTTCCGACAAGCGGTCGCCGGCGCGCACGCGGTCGCCCTCGTGCACGCGCAAATGCTTGCCGGCCGCCACCTCGTACAGCTGCGCCGGCACCGTCTCGTCCATCGAGCCGCTGCCGTCGAGCGGCTGCACGAAGATCTCGCGCTTGCCGCGCTTGATGTCGCCGAACCGCACCACGCCGTCGATCTCCGAAATCGTCGCCGGATCCTTCGGCCGGCGCGCCTCGAACAGCTCGGCCACGCGCGGCAGGCCGCCCGTGATATCGCGCGTCTTGTACGCTTCACGGCTGATCTTGGCGATCGTCGTGCCGGCCGCCACTTCCTCGCCGTCATCGATGATGAGCTGCGCGCCCACCGGGATCACGAAGTCGCGGACCTTCTTTTCCTTTCCGCCCTTCGTCTGCCACACCTCGATGTGCGGATGCAGCTTCTTCTCGCGGTCCTCGATCACCACGCGCTGGCGCAGGCCGGTGAGTTCGTCGAGTTCCTCGGCGACGCTCTCGTCCTCGACGAGGTCGACGAACTTGATCGTGCCCTCGGTGTCGGTGATGATCGGATTGGTGTACGGATCCCACGTGAAGACGATGGCGTCCTTCTTCACCTCTTCGCCGTCCTTCATCATCAGGATGGCGCCGAGCGGCACCTGCAGGCGCGCCGCCACCGGCGCGTTCTTGTCGGACGAGGCGCGCACGAACAGCTCGCCTTCGTACGACGTCACGATACGCTGGCCTTCGGCGTTGCTGACGGTGACCAGGCGGTCGCCGTACTCCACGACGCCCGCCACCTTCGACTTGCGCGCCGTCTGTTCGGCGATGCGCGCCGCCGTGCCGCCGATGTGGAACGTGCGGAGCGTCAGCTGCGTGCCGGGCTCGCCAATCGACTGCGCGGCGATGATGCCGACGGCCTCGCCGATGTCCACCATCTTCATCGTGGCCAAGTTGCGGCCGTAGCACATGCGGCAGAGGCCGCGCTTGGCTTCGCACGTCAGCACCGAGCGGATCTTCACCGACTCGATGCCGGCGTCCTCAATGGCGCGCGCGGTTTCCTCTTCCATCATCTGACCCGCTTCGACGAGGAGCGCGGGGCGCCCGGCGTCGTCGCGGAGCTGCGGGTCGTACACATCCTCGGCAGCCACGATGCCGACGATGCGCTCCGACAGCGGCTCGATGATGTCCTCGCCTTCCTTCAGCGCCGACACCTCGAGGCCCATGATCGTCCCGCAATCCTCCTCATTGATCGTCACGTCCTGCGCGACGTCGCAGAGGCGGCGCGTCAGGTATCCCGCGTCGGCCGTCTTGAGCGCCGTGTCGGCCAGGCCCTTGCGGGCGCCGTGCGTCGAGATGAAGTACTCGAGCACCGACAGGCCTTCACGGAAGTTCGACTTGATCGGGCTTTCAATGATCTCGCCGATGCCGCCGGTGAGCTTTTTCTGCGGCTTCGCCATCAGGCCGCGCATGCCGGCCAGCTGACGGATCTGGTCGCGCGAGCCGCGTGAACCGGAATCGAACATCATGAACACCGGGTTGAATCCCGCCTGCGACTCGCGCATGCGCTTCACCATCGCGTCGGCGATGTCGTTATTCGCGTGCGTCCAGGTGTCGATGACCTTGTTGTAGCGTTCGCCGTTCGTGATGTTGCCCGTCGAATACGCCTTCTGGAAGCGCTCGACGCGCGTGCCGGCTTCCTCGAGCAGCGTTTCCTTCTCGCCCGGGATCTCGAGGTCGGAGATGCCGATCGACACGCCGCCGCGCGTGGCATTGCGGAATCCGAAATCCTTCAGGCGGTCGAGGAATGCCACGGTCGTGGCCAGCCCCGAGTTGCGGTACGACTCGAAGACCAGTTCGGACAGCGCCTTCTTCTTCATGTCGCGGTTCTGGAACGGCAGCTCCGACGGCACGATTTCGCTGAACATCACGCGACCCGCCGTCGTCACGTGCCACGTCACGTTGCCGTCGGTGTCGCGCACGAGATAGCGAAGCGGCGAGTGCGTCGTCAGCCTTCCGAGCGCCAGCGCCATCTCCACTTCTTCCGCCACCGTATAGCTCGGCAGCTTGGCCACCCGCTTGGCGTCCTTGACGAGCGCGTCAAAGTCGGTCGGGGCCTTGGTCGCGAAGTAGCAGCCGAGCACGATGTCCTGGCTGGGCTCCGCCACCGGCCGGCCATCGGCCGGCTTGAGGATGTTGTTCGACGACAGCATGAGAACGCGGCACTCGAGCTGCGCCTCGAACGACAGCGGCACGTGCACCGCCATCTGGTCACCGTCGAAGTCGGCGTTGAACGCCGCGCACACCAGCGGGTGAATACGGATGGCCTTGCCTTCCACCAGCACCGGTTCGAACGCCTGGATGCCCAGGCGATGCAGCGTCGGCGCACGGTTCAGCAGCACCGGATGGTCGCGGATGATCTCCTCGAGGATCTCGTACACCTCGGGGCTCTCACGCTCCACGATCTTCTTGGCGCGCTTCACCGTCTCGGCAATGCCCTTGTCCACCAGCTTGTGGATGATGAACGGCTTGAACAGTTCCAGCGCCATCGCCTTCGGCAGGCCGCACTGGTGCAGTTTGAGCTCGGGGCCCACCACGATGACCGAACGGCCCGAGTAGTCCACGCGCTTGCCGAGCAGGTTCTGACGGAAGCGCCCCTGCTTGCCCTTGAGCATGTCGGAGAGCGACTTGAGCGGACGCTTGCCGCGCCCGCGAATTGCCTTGCTCCGGCGCCCGTTGTCGAACAGCGCGTCCACCGCTTCCTGCAACATGCGCTTCTCGTTGCGCAGGATCACTTCCGGCGCGCGATGCACGATGAGCTTCTGCAGGCGGTTGTTGCGGTTGATGACGCGGCGGTACAGGTCGTTGAGGTCGGATGTCGCAAACCGGCCGCCGTCGAGCGGCACGAGCGGCCGCAGGTCGGGCGGAATCACCGGCACGACGTCCATGATCATCCACTCGGGCTTGTTGCGCACGTCCGAGTGGTCGCCCGAGTTGCGGAACGCGTCCACGATCTTCAGGCGCTTGAGCTGCTGCTTCTTCTTGTGCTGCGACGTCTCCACCGCCACCGAGGCGCGAAGCTCTTCCGCCGTCTTGTCGACGTCGAGGCGACGCAGCAGTTCGCGCACGGCCGGCGCGCCGATGTCGGCGAGGAAGGCCGTGTCGTTCTCGGCCTTCGCCTTGGTGCGCAGCTCAAGGTACTGCTCTTCATCCAGCAGGTCGTTGACGCGGACTTCCTGCTCGCCGGCGTCCACCACCACGTAGTTGGAATAGTAGATCACCTTCTCGAGGTCACGCAGCGTGAGGTCGAGGAGGTTGCCCATCGGCGACGGCAGGGTCTTGAAGAACCAGATGTGCGCCACCGGCACGGCCAGTTCGATATGGCCCATGCGGTCGCGCCGCACCTTGCTGAGCGTCACTTCCACGCCGCAGCGGTCGCAGATGACGCCGCGGTAGCGGATGCGCTTGTACTTGCCGCAGTGGCACTCCCAGTCCTTCACCGGGCCAAAGATGCGCTCGCAGAAGAGACCGTCCTTTTCCGGCTTGAACGACCGGTAGTTGATCGTCTCCGGCTTGGTCACCTCGCCCCACGACCACCACGAGCGCAGGCCGGCCATCTCCAGCCGCTCACGCTCCTTGGGATCGCGGGGACCGCGAATCTCCTCCGGGCTCGCAATGCGGACCTGGATGAAGTCGAACGCCGAGGTGCGCTGTTCGCGCGCGTTGCGGAAATCAATCATCGATTAGTCCTCGCTCCCGTTGCCGAACGACCCACCACCGATGACTTCGTTGGCGTCCATCGTCACGTGAATTCCCAGCGCCTGCAGTTCCTTCACCAGCACGTTGAAGGATTCCGGCGTGCCGGGATCCGGCAGGTTCTGTCCCTTCACGATCGCTTCGTACACGCGGCTGCGTCCGTTCACGTCGTCCGACTTGACCGTGAGGATTTCCTGCAGCGTGTGCGCGGCGCCGTACGCTTCGAGCGCCCACACTTCCATTTCGCCGAAGCGCTGGCCGCCGAACTGCGCCTTGCCGGCCAGCGGCTGCTGTGTCACCAGCGAGTACGGTCCAATGCTCCGGGCGTGGATCTTGTCGTCCACCAGGTGGCTGAGCTTCAGCATGTACACCTGGCCGACCGTCACGGGGCTGGTGAACGTCTCGCCCGTGCGGCCATCGCGCAGGCGGATCTTGCCGAACGGCAGGATGCCGGCCAGCCCGATCAGTTCGATCGAGGCGGCGTCGACGTCCGCTTCGCTCTTCTTGCCGAGCGTCGCGGCCAGCGCGGGCAGTCCGCGCGACTCGAGCATCTCGGCCGCGGTCAACGCGTCGAGCTTCTCGATCTCCTTGCCCACCTTCTTGAACTCGGCCTTCCGCGCCGTGTAGTCGGGGTCATCCGCCGCCACGTCGTGGAACGCCTTCTCGTGCGTGAGGTTCATGTGCTCGCGCTCGGCCAGCTCCTTCGCCGCCGCCGCCAGGTAGTCACGCACGCGAACGAAAATCTCCTTCGTCTCGGCTGACATCGCGCGCCCGTGCAGGTCGTTGAGCGTCGCGTCGTTCAGCAGTTCCACCTTGTCCAAGTCTTCCGCGCTCGGTTTGATGTCGGCGAGCAGATACCGGACGTCCTTGTCGGTGATCGACGGCGCCTCCACCTGCAGGCCCAATGAGGCGCGGGCCCACGACACGCCGGCCAGGCGCAGCAGCAGCCCGATCTCGCGCTCGTTGGCGCCGGCGAACACCGGCGTCTTGGCGTAGAAGCCAAGCAGCTTGGCCGCCCACCCGAGGTGCGTTTCGAGAATCTGCCCCACGTTCATGCGGCTCGGCACGCCGAGCGGATTGAGCACGATGTCCACCGGACGTCCGTCCGGGAGGAACGGCATGTCTTCTTCCGGCACGATGCGCGCCACGATGCCCTTGTTGCCGTGACGGCCGGCCATCTTGTCGCCCACCGAGATCTTGCGCTTCTCGGCGAGATAGACCTTCACCAGCTGAATGACGCCGGGCGGCAATTCGTCCGGCTGCAGAATGCGGTCGATGCGCTCTTCCGCCTTCTCCTCGATCTTCGCCTTGACCTCGTTGGCCGCCTCGATGATCTCGCGGACTTCGTCATTCACCTTCTTGTTGCCGACGCGGAACGTCTTGAGGTCGAGCGTCGCCAGACGCAGCGTGCCGAGGATCTCCTCGGTCAGCTTGGTCCCCTTGGCGATCGCCTCTTCCACCGTGCCGCTCTTGAGCGCCAGCTCGACGATCTGCCCGAGGAGCAGTTCCTTGATCTCTTCGTCGCGCACGTCGTTGACGCGCACCTTTTCCTCGCCCTCGAGGCGGCGCACATCGCCAATCCGCTCGCCGCGGTCCTTCTCGACCACCTGGTCCTCAACGCGCGAGAAGATCTTGCAGTCGATGACGACGCCTTCCATGCCCGGCGGCACCTTGAGCGACGAATCCTTCACGTCCTTCGCCTTCTCGCCGAAGATCGCCGTCAGCAGCTTCTCCTCTGGTGAGAGCTCGGTCTCGCCCTTCGGCGTGATCTTGCCGACGAGAATGTCGCCCGGCTTCACGTGGGCGCCGATGCGCACGATGCCGCGCTCGTCGAGATCCACGAGCGACTCTTCCGAGACGTTCGGGATTTCCCGCGTGATCTCTTCCTGTCCGCGCTTGGTGTCGCGCACGTGCAGCTCGAGCTCCTGGATGTGGATCGACGAGTAGACGTCGTCCTTCACCAGCCGCTCCGAGAGCACGATGGCGTCTTCGAAGTTGTGCCCGTACCACGGCATGAACGCCACGGTCACGTTGCTGCCGAGCGCGAGCTGGCCGTGCTCGGTGGCGGCGCCGTCGGCCAGGACTTCGCCCTGCTTCACCTTCTGCCCGAGCTTGACGGTCGGGCGCTGGTTGATGGCGGTGTCCTGGTTGGTGCGCCAGTACTTCTTGAGCCGATAGCGATCCTGCTGGGTGAGCCGCGCCAGCGGGGCGCCGGCGTCACGCTTTCCTTCCTTGCCCTGACCGGCGTCGACGATGATCTCGTCGGCCGTCACGCGCGTCACCACGCCCGCACGCTTGGCAATCACCACCGCGCCCGAATCCTGCGCCACCTTCTCCTCGAGCCCC
>JAHFUI010000079.1 GCA_023265175.1 Acidobacteriota bacterium | reverse complement strand
CGGTGCCGCTCGCTTGCGCTGGCACGCGATCACGTGCCGCCCCCACACCATCACATCGGCCCTCAAACGCCTCTCCTCGCGCGTCGTCGAGCCGGCCGCTTTGCTTATCGACGGATCAGGGAGTAATAACCGCGCAAACAGTCGTTGGCCTTATGGCTGGGCTTTGGCTGGGCTCTAGGGGCTGCTTAGGGGCTGCTAGGGGCTGCTAGGGGCTGCTAGGGGCTGCTAGGGGCTGCTAGGGGGCGGGATGAGCGGCCTATCCCGCCCCGCGTTTGATCTTGTACTCGCCCATCTTGCGGCTGAGCGTGTTGCGATGGATGCCGAGCGCGTCGGCGGTCCTGGTGAGGCTGCCGTCGCGGCGATGCAGGACCCGGGTGATGAATCGTTTCTCGAACTCGCGAACGGCATCCTCGAAGTGGACGCCTTTGTCGACCATGTCTTCGACGAGCTTTTCGAGCCGTTCAGAAATCATGATCACATCAATCGAGTTGTCGTCCGGTCAATCGCCGGAAGGCTTCGAGGTATTTCTCTCTCGTCTTGAGGACGACGTCCTCGGGCAGCGACGGCACGGGCGGCTGTTTGTTCCAGCGGATCCGTTCCAGGTAATCGCGGACGTACTGCTTGTCGAAGCTCGGCTGCGGCCCACCCGGCGTGTACTGATCGCGCGGCCAGAATCGTGACGAATCCGGCGTGAGCACTTCGTCGATGAGGATCACGCGATCGGCGTCGTTCGCAGCGCCGGCACGATCGGGGAGGAGGCCGAACTCGAACTTCGCATCGGCCACGATGATCCCGCGCGCCTCGGCGTGGGCGGCGCCTTCCCCGTAGAGCCGCAATGTGAGATCGCGAACGCGTTCGAAGAGACGCGCTCCAATCATCGTGCTCGCCTCGGTTTCGGTGATGTTGATGTCGTGCCCGCTCTGCGCCTTCGTCGCCGGCGTGAAAATCGGATGAGGCAACCGATCCGACTCGCGCAGGCGGGGCGGCAGCTGCGTGCCGCAGATCTCGCCGGTCGCGACGTAGTCCTTCCACCCGGAACCTGACAGATATCCGCGCGCGACGCACTCAATGGGCAGCGGCTCGGTCTTCTTGACCAGCATCGATCGCCCGCGAAGTCTCGCCGCGTCGCCGCGCGCGGCTTCCGGGTACGTCGCCGGATCGAGCGACAGCAGGTGGTGATCGACAATCCCGCGCATCCGCTCGAACCAGAACGCCGAAATCTGCGTGAGCACCTTGCCCTTGTCGGGAATGCCGGATCCGAGCACGTAGTCGAACGCGGAAATGCGGTCCGTCGCGACGATCAGCAGGCGATCGCCGAATTCGTAGATGTCCCGCACCTTGCCTTGCCGGTCGGGCGATCGGTGATCGATCGTGGTGTGCAGGATTGGCGTGGCGGCCGGCAAAGATTCCTCGTGCCGAGAAGAGTGTGCATCTTACAAGAGCGCCGCGCGGCTGACAACAACAACATGTAGCGGCGTCGCCGCGATGACGCCGTAGGGCGTTATAGTAGAAGACGCTTTCGGGTCCTCCATTGCGATCACATCTTCGAATGCTCATCGTGCTGGCGCTGGTCGCCGGACTGTTGGGGTTGTTTCTCCACAACGTGGACCTTTGGAGCGTGGGAGCTCAGATCCTTCGTGCGCGGCCGTACTGGCTGTGCCTGTCGCTGGCGACGATGTTCGTGAATCTGGCGATCCGGGCGCTGCGGTGGCAGTATCTGCTTGAGCCGCTGGGCGAAACGCGCTTCAGCAACGCGTTTCGCGCGACCGCCGTCGGCTTTGCGGCGAGCAGCGTCCTCCCGGCGCGCGCTGGAGAATTCATTCGCCCGTATTTTCTTGCGCGGCACGAGAACATGAGCGCCACCGGCGCCTTCGCGACGGTGATTCTCGAACGGTTGCTCGACGCGGTGACGGTCCTGGTGCTGCTCGCGGTCTTCGTCTTCGTCTTCGGCCAGGATGTGGCGACTCACAGTCCCATGCTCTTCACCGCGGTGACGTGGGCGGGCGCGGCGGCCGGCGTCGTCTCGCTGGTGGCGCTGGCGATTCTGTTCGTCCTGGCGGGCAATCCTGAGCGCCTCGCGACCGCGTTGCAGCGGCTGGAGCGCGTCGTGCCGTCGGCCTTCGCCGGGATGATCGCGCGGATCGTGCGCAAGTTCGCGCGCGGGTTGGGGACGATTCGGCGGCCGAGCCGTCTCCTGGTCGCGCTCGCCTGGTCGTTTCCGCTGTGGCTGTCGATTGACGCCGGCATCTGGGCGGTCGCCGTCGCGTTCGGGTTCGAGGTGCCGTTTACCGCGTCCTTTCTTATTGTGCCGCTCCTCACGCTCGGCGTGGCGGTCCCCACGCCAGGCGCCATCGGCGGGTTCCATGAAGCGTTTCGGATTGGCGTGACGGTTTTTTACGGCGTCCCGGATGACGCCGCCGTGGCCTCGGCGCTCGTCCTGCACGCGTTGACGGTCGGGCCGTCCCTGATCCTCGGGCTCTTCTTCGCCGCGAAGGTCGGGTTGAACATCGCCGGCATGCGTCAGGTGGCCGACCGCGTCGAGGAAGGCCGGGCCAACCTATGAAGTGTCCCTACTGCGGACACCTCGGCGACAAGGTCGTCGATTCGCGCGAGAGCCGTGAGGGCGAAGTGATTCGCCGGCGGCGCGAGTGCCTCGAATGCGGCAAGCGGTTCACCAGCTATGAACGGATCGACGAGATTCCGTACATGGTGGTGAAGAAGGATGGGACCCGCGAGCGATTCGATCGTCAGAAGTTGATTCAAGGGCTCCTGAAAGCGTGCGAGAAGCGGCCCGTGAGCGTGGCGGCCGTTGAGGCCATTGCCGATCGCGTCGAGGCGACACTGCAGGACCGGCCGGAAAAAGAGATTGCCACCGCAGACGTCGGCGGCTTCGTGATGGAGGAGCTGCGAAAGCTCGATAAGGTGGCGTACGTGCGGTTCGCGTCCGTCTACAAGCATTTTCGAGACATCGGCGAGTTCGTCGACGAGCTCAAGGGCTTGTTGAACGCCAAAGAATAGATAACTGACGACTGGTGACGAGAACTGATTTCACGACATCGTGAACCACAAAGCTCACAAAGCTCACAAAGATCACACAGGTGTTCTTGGTGTTCTTCGTGGCCTTTGTGGTTCTGAAATGTGTTCTGACGACTGACATGCCAGCCACCGTCACGTCGATCGCGCCGAAACGTGCCGGCGGACCGCCGCCGCGGCCGATGCCTGCCCGCCGCCCGTTTCGTGACAATCCGCGGCTGATCCTCGCCGGCATCGCGGCGCTGGTGGCGGTGTTGATTGCCATCCTCGCCGTCGCGAACCGGACGCCGCGGCTGGCCCCCGACTTCCTCAGCGAGATCGTCCTCTACGCGCTGTCGGCGGCGGACTTGACCATGCTGGCGGCGCTGGTCTTCGTCCTCGCGCGCAACATCATCAAATTGATCGTCGAGCGGCGTCGCGCCCTGCCCTTCGCCCGGTTTCGCGTCAAGCTGGTCGCCGTGCTGCTCAGCATGACCATCGTGCCGGCCGTCCTCGTGTCCATTGCCGGCAGCGAGTTCATCCGGACGAGCATCGACAACTGGTTCAACGCCCCGATGGAGGACATCCTCGCGTCGGCGAACAAGATTGCGGGCGACTACTACCACGAGCGGCAGATGCTCGTGAGCGATCACGCGACTCGTCTGGCGCGTGCGTTGTCCACCGCCGACCTCGCGGTGGCCGACGTCCGGAGGATTCGCGACCTCGTCACGCCAGACGTCACGCTGCAGCGCGTGAAGATCGTCCAGATCTTCCGGGTCCGGCGGGGCGACGGCGGCCCCGGCCTCGAACCGGTCGTGGACGTCGTCGCTACCGAGGTGCCACTGGGCTACAACCGCGCGTCCGCGGACCGCCTGGCGGTCCGGGCGCTCGGCGGCGAGGCGGACACCCGATCGGTCGAAGCGCTGGGAAACGCCGGGGATCTGTTGCACGCCGCCGCCGTCATCACCGGCAAGGACGGCACGGCGTCGGGCGTGGTCGTGGCCACCGACTACCTCACGGGCGACCTTGCCGCCCGATCGCGGCGCATGACGCAGGCGTACGAGAACTACAACCAGCTGCGCGTATTGAAACGGCCGCTGACCGGGGTCTATCTCTCGTTCTTCGTGATGGTCACGCTGCTGATTCTGGTTGGCTCCACCTGGATGGGGCTCTATCTGGCGAAGCGGATCACGCGGCCGGTGCAGATGCTCGCCGCCGCCGCCCGGGAAATCGGCGCGGGCCGGCTCGACCAGCGCCTCGAGCCGCAAAGCAACGATGAGTTCGGCGCGCTCGTCGAGGCGTTCAACACGATGGCGGGAGAGCTCGCCGCAAGTCGCAGGAGAGTCGATCGCTCCACGATCGAGCTCGAGCGGAAGCATCAGGAAGTCGAAGGCCGGGGTCGGTACATCGAGACAATTCTCGAGCGCATCACGACCGGCGTCGTGTCGGTCGATGCGGCCGGCGCCATCACGACCATCAATACCGCGGCGGCCAGACTCCTCGGCCTCAATCGTTCGAGCGTGGGACAGCCCGTTCACATGGCTTTCAAACGCGCCGATCTGCAGCCGATCGCCGCGCTGCTGGCTGGCGTCGGACGCGGCCACGCCGAACCGGCGGCCCAGGAAATCGCGATGCCGCGCGATGGGCAGGAGCTGCACCTCGCCGTCGTCGCCACGGCGCTGGTCGGCGATTCGGGCTCGTCCGAGGGCGCCGTGCTGGTGCTCGACGACGTGACGCCGTTGATCCGGGCGCAGAAGGTGGCGGCGTGGCGCGAAGTCGCGCGCCGGCTCGCGCACGAGATCAAGAATCCGCTGACGCCGATCCAACTGTGCGCGGAGCGCCTGCGTCGCCATTTCGCGGGTGCGCCGCCGGGGGCGAAGGCGCTCGTCGACGAGTGCACGACGACGATTGTGGGCGAGGTCGAATCACTGAAAGGCCTCGTCGATGAGTTTTCACAGTTTGCGCGGATGCCGGCGCCGCGTACGGTGCCGACCGACATGGCGCAGCTGATTACGGAAACGCTTGCGCTCTACAACGGGATCTTCGCCGACGTCCGGATCGAGCGTCGCTTCGCCGACGAGCTTCCGCTCGTGCGCCTCGACGCGGAACAGATTCGGCGCGTCATCATCAATCTGGTCGACAACGCGATCGAGGCCGTGCAACGGCGCGGCGACATCGTCGTCGAGACGCAGATGGACCGCGCCAACAGCGTCGCGCGCGTCATCGTTTCCGATGATGGTCCAGGCATTCCGCCCGCCGAGCGCGAGAAGCTGTTCCTGCCGTATTACTCGACGAAGGGGCGCGGCAGCGGTCTCGGCCTGGCGATCGTGCGGCGCATCATCGCGGAACACGGCGGCAGCGTCGAGGTGACCGGCAACACGCCGCGCGGCACGCGATTTACGATCGAGTTACCATGCTGAGCGCGTGTTCGCGATGAAGCCGACCATCCTGATCGTCGACGACGAGCCGGGCGTTCGCACGGCATTGACGGGCGTGTTGACCGACGAGGGCTACGAAGTCGAGTCGGTGTCGAGCGGCGAGGCGTGCCTCGACCGTGTGACGCGCGGGCCGGTCGATCTCATCGTGCTCGACGTGTGGCTGCCGGGCATCGACGGCCTGGCCACCCTCGCCCGGCTGCGCGAGCGACAGGTCGACGCCCAGGTCGTGCTCATCTCCGGCCACGGCAACATCGAGTCGGCGGTTCGCGCGATCAAGATGGGCGCCTTCGATTTCGTCGAGAAGCCGTTATCGCTCGACAAGACGGTGCTCGTCGTCGGCAACGCGCTGCGTCAGCGCCGTCTCGAGGCCGAAAACCGCGCGCTGCGCGCCAAAGTCGACCGCAACCTGACCATGGTCGGCGAGAGCGACGCCATGCGCCAACTGCGCGAACAGGTCGCGATGGCGGCGCCCACCAACGGCCGGGTCCTCATTTACGGCGAGAACGGGACCGGCAAGGAGCTCGTGGCCCGCACGATTCACGGACTGAGCCGTCGTCGCACGAGCGCATTCGTCGAGGTCAACTGCGCGGCGATTCCCGAAGAGCTGATCGAGAGCGAGTTGTTCGGCCACGTCCGCGGCGCCTTCACGGGCGCGGTGGCCGATCGGCGCGGCAAATTCGAGGTCGCGGACGGCGGCACGATTTTCCTCGACGAAATCGGCGACATGAGCTTGAAGACGCAGGCGAAAGTGCTCCGCGTGCTGCAGGAGCAGACGATGGAAGCCGTCGGCGGGACGGCGCGGATCAAGGTCGACGTCCGCGTGCTGGCCGCGACGAACAAGGATCTGCAGGCGGAGATCCGGGCGGGACGCTTTCGGGAGGATCTGTACTTCCGGCTGAACGTCATTCCGATTTTCGTGCCGGCGCTGCGTGCGCGGCCCGACGACATCGCGCTCCTCGCCGATCACTTCATGGCCGAGTTTGCGCGGGAGTACGGCAGACGGATCAAGACGTTCGCGCGCGACGCCGTGTCGGTGCTCCAGCGGTATCCGTGGCCGGGCAACGTGCGCGAGCTGCGTAACGTCATCGAGCGGCTGATGATCATGGTGCCCGGTGACGCGATCGCCGCCGCCGATCTCGGCTTCCTCGATCCCCACGCGTTCAAACGGCCCGATGCCGCCCTGTCGCCCGCCGAGCGGCTCACGCTGCACGAGGCGCGCGATCGGTTCGAGCGCGACCTGATTCTGCGGACGCTCGCCGAGCAGCAGGGGAACATGTCGCGTACGGCGGAAGCGCTCGGCGTCGAGCGAAGCAATCTTTATCGGAAGATGCGGACGTTCGGGATCGCGCCGGTCCGCCGGCCCGAGACGGAAGAAGAAGCCGTCTAGTCGCCGCGATGCTATAATCCGCCCGTCCTCAGTCAACTCTATGTCCGATTCGTTTCGCACCGATGGTTCGCGCGCGATCGATGCCGCGTCGGACGCGGATCGGGTCGCGAAGATCGAGCAACTCCTCCTCACCGGTCTGGATCATTACTTCTCGGCGCGGTACGAACAGGCGATCAACGTCTGGACGCGGGCGCTCTTTTTCGATCGGAGCCATCCTCGCGCGCGCGCCTACATCGAGCGGGCCCGTAGCGCGCTCGCCGAGCGGCAACGTCGGTCGGAGGAGCTCCTGCAAAACGGCGTGGCCGCGTTCGACCGCGGCGCGAGCGGGGAAGCGGAGCGCCTGCTGCAGGCGGCGCTCGACGGCGGCGTGCCGGCGGATGACGCCCGCCCATTGCTCGATCGCCTGAGTCACCAGCGCGGCGCGGACATCCTCGACGCGGCCGGAGACTCCGTCCGGACGGCGGCCGCGGTGAAAACGCCGCGCAAGACCCGGGTGGCCGCAGCGGCGTCGGCCGGCAGAAAATCCCGCGACGGCCTCGGGTTGCTGCTTGCGGCGGCGGCCGCTGTGGCGGCGATCGGAGGCGGCTATGCGCTGTCCGCTCGTGGCCGGCTCGATTGGCGATCGATCTTCACTCGTCAGGATGATCCGGCACGTTCACTGGCGGCGCAGCCCGCGGCGCGCGACGTCGTCCTCCCGCTCCCTCGGCGCGGCGAGATCGCATTAGGGCGTGCGCGATCGCTGGCCGCGAGCGGCCGCCTGCGCGAGGCGCTCAGCGTGCTCGACACGGTGCGGCTTGCCGACCCGCAAAAGCCAGACGCCGATCGCGTTCGGGCCGACATTCAGCGTCAGCTGTTGGGGTTGGCGGTCAATCCGCGATCCGCATTACCGATCCGCGACAAGGGCAAGGAGGACGGACGTTAGTGAAGTGTCCCAAGTGCGGCTATCTGGGTTTCGAAGAGGTCGATCGTTGTCGCAACTGTGGCTATGAGTTTTCCCTGGCGCAGGGCATGCCGCTTTCCGAGCTGTCCCTGCACGATCGCCGGGCGCCGGAGACGAGTCCACTCGAGGATCTGAGTTTCCTGAAGAAACCGCCGACGCCGGCGATGGCGACCGGACACGACACGTCGTCACCGCCGGAAGATCTCCCGCTGTTCGGACCGCCGATTCCCGACGACGAGCCGCTGATCACGAGGCCGTCACCGCCTCGTCCACCGCTCGCCGTCCGTCGTGCCACGCTGGAAGTGCCGCGGCTGCGTGCCGAGCGCCGGTCGAACACGCTCGATCTCGCCTTCGAGTCGGATGCGCTCCCGCCGGCGCGGACGCCGGTTCCAGCTTCCTGGCCGGCGGCCGGTTCCGTGCCGGCCGAACCGGCGACACGCAGGCCAGGCGCGGTCCACGCTGGCGAGGCCGTCGGCGACGATGCCAGCCTGGCCGCGCGGCTTTTCGCCGTCGTCATCGATGTGTTCATTCTCGCTGTCGTCGACGTGCTCGTGGTGTATTTCACGATGCAGATCTGCGGGCTGACCGTTCTCGATCTGGGTATGTTGCCGAAGGCGCCGCTGTTGACATTCTTGTTCGTGCAAAATGGCGGCTACCTCGTCGCATTCACCGCGGGTGGCCAGACGCTCGGCAAGATGGCCCTAGGCATCAGAGTGGTCGCGGCAGACGAGGGCGAGCCGCTCGATCTGGGCCGCGCACTGGTCCGAACCGTTTTCTGGTTCGTGCTGGCACTCCCCGGCGGCCTCGGATTTCTCACCGCGCTCACGCGCGATCATCGCGGCCTGCACGATCGCTTTGCGGGTACGCGAGTCGTCCGCGCCTCCGCGTGAAGAAGCGTCTCGCGCTGGCGCTGGCGACCGTCTTCGGCGCCGGCTGCATCCCCTTCGCACCAGGGACATGTGGTTCCGCAGTCGGCCTGCTGGTGTGGCTGGTGCTTCCGCCCTCGGCGAGCGTCCAGGCGATCGCCATCGTCGTCCTGTTCGTGATCGGATCGTGGAGCGGCGGCGTGGCCGAACATCACTTCGGCCGCACGGATCCGTCTCAGGTCGTCATCGATGAAGTCATGGGCATGCTGATCACGTTGTGGCTCAATCCCGTCGGCTGGGTGGGGGCCGCCGTGGCATTTCTTCTGTTTCGGCTCTTCGACGTGATCAAGCCCTATCCCTCGAACCGGCTCGAACGCTTGCCGGGTGGCGTCGGGGTCATGGCCGACGATGCCATGGCCGCCATCTACGCGAATCTGGCTCTCCGCGCCTGCATTTGGTCATCCGGTTATCTGGTTATCTGGTCATTTATTGTTCCATTGACCAAGATCAAGATAACCAAATGACCAAATAACCAAATAACCAGATAACCAGATAACCAGATAACCAGATAACCAAATGAAGGCGTGCATCGTCGCTGTCGGCACGGAGATGTTGACGCCGTTGCGCGTCGACACGAATTCGCTCTTCATCACCGAGCGCCTCAACGAAATCGGCATCGACGTGCGGCTCAAGCTCATCGTCGGCGACGACGTCGAGGAGCTGGCTGAGCTGCTGCGCGCGGCACTCGCGTGGGCCGATGTGATTGTAATGACGGGCGGACTCGGTCCGACCGAGGACGACATCACGCGCGCGGGCGTCGCTCGCGTGCTGGAGCTGCCGCTTGCGGTGGACGAATCGATCGTCGATCGCATCCGCGAGCGGTTCATGCGGCGCGGGTTGACGATGCCGGAGATCAACCGGCGCCAGGCCATGGTGCCGCGCGGCGCCACGGTCCTGCCCAATCCGAACGGCACGGCGCCCGGGCTGTGGATGGAACAAGGCGGGACGGCGATTGTCTTGTTGCCCGGGCCGCCGCGCGAGATGAAGCCGATGTTCGACATCGTCGTCCGCGAGCGGCTCGCCGCGCGGACCAAGGGCGCCGGACTCTTCAGGCGAGTGCTGCGGATCACCGGACGGACCGAGTCGGACGTCGACGCGCATGCGCAGCCGATCTACGGCAAGTGGACGTCTCAGGCGGTGCCGATTACGACGACGATCCTCGCCGTGCTTGGGCAAATCGAATTGCATGTAACCGCGCACGCGCCATGCCGCGCGGAAGCCGACGCCGCGCTGGACCGGGCCGTTGCCGAGTTACGCGACGGGCTCGGCGATTCCCTTTACAGCGTCGATGGCCGGCCGCTCGAAGCGGTGGTCGGCGATTTGCTGCGATCGAACGGCTTGACGCTTGCCGTTGCCGAGTCGTGCACCGGCGGCCTGCTGGCATCGCGGTTGACCGACGTGCCCGGCAGCTCGGACTACCTCGACCGCGGCGTCGTCTGCTACAGCAATCGCGCGAAGATCGAGTCGCTCGGCCTCGCGGAGCGACTGATCGAGGAACACGGCGCGGTCAGTGAGCCGGTCGCCCGCGCGATGGCCGAGGCGATTCGTGCGCAAGCGAACGTCGATGTCGGCGTGGGCATCACCGGAATCGCGGGCCCTGGCGGCGGCACGCTGCAAAAACCGGTCGGCACGGTGGCCATTGCCGTCGTCGGCCACGGCGAGGCGCGTGTCCGCACGTTTCAGTTCATCGGAGGCCGCGACCAGGTCAAGTTTCAGGCGACACAGGCCGCGCTCAACATGCTGCGGCTCATGCTCAAAAGTCAATCTGGCCGCTGATTTTCGCGTAGCGAGGCTGCAGCACCGATGTCGGCGTGAGCCAGGCCCCACCGGGGATGAATGCCTGGTTGTAGGTCAGCACCGGGTTGGAGTTGGTGACGTTGTAGAACTCGACGCCGACGCTGGTCCGTGTCCGCCCCAGCTTCAACAACTTCACGAAGCGCACATCGAGCTCGTTGACCCGATCGCCGTACACCGTGCCTGGTGGGATCAGGTTCACCGTCACGTTCGGGGCGCTGTTCGAGAGGTTGCGGCCGAGAGAGGGCGCCACGGAGGCGTTCGTGACGGCGTAGTTGGCCGCGAGTGCCCCGCCCTGGTCGCTTCTGAACGTCGCGCCGATCTGAACGCCGACCTTCGGAATCGTGTAGGAGCCAAGACCGGTCACGCGCGTGACGAAGCCAGACTCCGTGTGGCAGAACGCGTTCAACGGGCTGATCTCCGGCAGCTGCGTCCGGACCTCACAGTTGTCCGTCACAGTCTCGCCCGAGTTGATGCCGCCCTGGAATGCCACACCGTTTCTGGGTCGCGCGGTAACATTTATCAGCAGTCCGTTGTAGGTCTGAGACTGGTCTCCGTAATTGCTCGCCCGCGTGACGAAGTTGTTCACGAGCGACGCCACGTTCTGATTGGGATCGTAGAGCCCGGGGATGATGTTGCCGCCGCCGCTTGGCAGCCGCGGATCCAACGGCGCCGTGACGCTGAACGTGCCAAAGTCGCCCGGCGCGCGGCTCAGATTGTCGGTCACGAAGAAGTTCTGAAGCCAGCGACGGAAATAGCCGGCCTCCACGGACACGCGCGGCAGCACCTCCTGCTGCACGGTCGCGCCGAACTGCCAATCGGCTGCTCGGACGCCCCAGCCCGAGAGCGCGGCGGGATCGTAGGTGTTGCTGAAGACGGCCGTTCCAAAGTTCAGATCGGAAATTCGCGCGCATTCAAGGTTGGCCAGCGGGTTCGTCAGATCGCAATCCGGCACGAAGTTTCTGTTCGAGTCGGTCCACGTGCGCGTCACGCTCGTGGTGATCCGCCCGGTCGGCGCGGGACCGTTGTAGGTCCCGCCGTTTTGCGCCGCTTCGAGGTACTTGCCGACGTTCACCTTGAGCGACGTCTTGCCGTTGCCGAACACGTCGTAGGCCACGCCGCCGCGCGGGGAGATGTCCTTGTAGCTGTCGACGCCGGTCGTCTCCGAGAACACGATTGGCGTCGTCAGAAAGCGCGTCGGCCCGACTTGCGCGTCCGGAAAATAGCTCCACGCGTGGTCGAAGCGAAGCGCGCCTTGCAGCGTCATTCGCTGGTGGGTCCACTGCTCCTGCGCGTACACCGCGTCGTATCTGACGCGCTGGCGAACCGGGATGGGCAGCAGGTTCTCCGTGATCTGGTTCGGCACGCCGTTGTTGAATCGGAACGCGAGATTCTGGGTGTTGGTGGTGCTCTTTTGATCGTTGACGAGGAAGCCGCCCTGATAGCCGACCTTGATGCCGTGGGCGCCGGTGACGTAGGACGCCGAGCCGCGCCACGTGTGCGTTCCCATCCAATGGTCCGCCCAATTATTCGAGCGGTAGGTCAGGTTCGCGATGTTGCCGTTGTTGGCGCAACCCGCCGTGCACTGCTCGGTGACCCGCACGATGTCACGCGTGGGATTGCCGGGAATCTCCTGCCCTCCCCAGCGGTTGAGAAACGTTCCCACGCCGGCCTCCAGCAGCAGCCGGTTCGTCGCCGGTGATTGCCACGTGGCCTGCTGCACGCGTTGAGGCGTACGCGGCGAGGTATAGCTGGCCGTTTCGGGTGCGCTCGTGGCGGTTGTCGTGGCGCCGATGCCCGCTGCGGCGGACCCGCCGGCGATAATGCCGCCCGACCTCAACTGATCGCGGCAGCCAGTGGTGATGTCCGCCGACCACGGCGCCCCGCTGCACGCCATCTGTTCGTCCCAAAACAGGTTGATCTTGTTGCGCGACGTGATCTGAGTCGTCAGCCGCGTGTTGGCGATCGTCCAGCTTCCCGCCGTTTCGGCCTGTCGGGTCAGATCCGGCACGTAGGTCCACTTGGTCGGGTCGCCGACGTTGAGGTTCGCATACATGCCCGGCACCGATCGAAAGCTGCCTTCGTCGCGTATGTTCACGAAATACCACAGCCGGTTCTTTCGGATCGGTCCGCCAAGGCCTCCGTTGACGTCCCACAATTTCAGCAGCGTGCCGGGCACGCTGAGACCCGCGTCCTTCAACGCCTGCGTGTAGTTGTCCCCGACCATGCCGCCGCTGACGCCCGCGAGATAGATGGATCCCTTGACCGTGTTGCCGCCGGTGCGTGGAACCACGTTCAAGGCGGGTCCGCCGGTTTGTTCCTCACCCAGACCACCGGAGGTCGTGAAGCTCACTTCGGTTGAATTCTGCATGTCGGCGACGTACGGCGATACGCCGGCGCCGTTGAGCACGGCTCCGGTGTTCAAGCCGTCCACTTGGAGGCGGCCTTCGTTGGTCCGGCCCCCGGATCCGCCGAAGACGACCATGCCCGGGACCGTTTGAAGGTCCGCCGAACTGCCGGACTGCATGCTGACGGCAGGGATCAACAGCATCAAGCCGGCGTACGACTTCGCACTCGGAATCGATGTGAAGACGTCGTTGCTCACGGTGGTCTGCCGCTTCACGCTCTGGACGTCCACGACTGGAGTGACACCGGAGACGACGACTGTTTCCTGGACGGTGCCCACCTTCAGCTCCGCGTTCACCGAAGCCGTGAACGAACCCGTGAGCTCGATGTCTTCCCGTTTGAACGAGGTGAAGCCAGTCAGCGTGAATGTGACGGTATAGGTGCCAGGCCGCAGGTCGACAATCCGGTATTGTCCCGTTCCGTCGGTGAGCGCTGAGCGCACTTTCTCAATCAGCGCCGCGCTCGATGCTTCAACGGTGACGCCCGGCAGCACCGCTCCAGAGGTATCCTTGACCACGCCGGTGATCGATGCCTGAGCAAAGGCCGACGCCGGAAGCACCAAGAACGACACGACGACAATCGCCTTCTTGACTCGAAGCATGAACCCTCCTGACGTGGCCGGTGTTCGCAAGGCGGTGTGACGCTACGGGCGCTATCCTAATCATCTGGTTACTTGGGAGTCAATTTGGAATCTGGTCATTTGGTTATCTGGTTATCTGGTTATCTCGTTATTGGCTTTTTGAACAAATGACCAGATAACCAGATAACCAAATAACCAGATAACCAAATTCAAGGATCTATGTGCGTTTGTTCATCGCGATCGAACTGGACGATGATGCCCGCGGCGCCATCGCCGGGGAGCAGAAACGGTTGAAGGCTGAGTTCGGCGACGGCGCGGGGTCGGCGCTCAAATGGATTCGACCGGAGCACATGCACCTGACCCTCGCGTTTCTCGGCGAGCTGGATGACAACCGGAGTCACACCGTCGTTGAGGTGATCCGCCAACCGATTCAGGGCGATCGTTTTTCGATCGTCTTCGGCGGCCTGGGTGTGTTTCCCTCCGGCGGCGCTCCGCGCGTGTTGTGGCTCGGACTGGTGAGCGGCGTGTGTGAGGTCGGGGACGTGCAGCGTCAGGTCGCCGAGCGGGTCGCGCGCTTGGGGATCGCGCCGGAACCGCGGCCGTTTCATCCGCACCTGACGTTGGCGCGCTGGCGCACGTCCCGCCAGTCGGATCGGCGGCGCGCCCTGGCGGCGGACCGCGGTCGTGATGTCGCACGTATCGACGTCGAGGCGGTGGCGCTGATTCAGAGCCGCTTGGCGTCGGCCGGTCCCACCTACACGACGCTCTGCGAGGGACGATTGGGCGATTCCGCGGCTCCGCCCCTACAATCTGACTGATGGCTCTCGTCATCCTTCTCGCGTACGCGATCGGATCGGTGCCCTTTGCGCTGATGTTCGCGCGCCGGTGGGGCGCTCCGGACCTGCGGCGGATCGGCAGCGGCAATCTCGGCGCCGCCAATGTGCTTCGCGCCTCGGGCGTGAAGGCGGGCGTCCTGGTCGCGGCGCTCGACATCGCGAAGGGCGCGCTCAGCGTCACGTTCGCTCGTTACATGAGCGACCAGCCGGCCGCGCCGGCGGTAGCCGGTCTGGCGGCGATCGTCGGCCACATCTATCCGATCTGGCTGCGCTTTCGCGGGGGGAAGGGCGTCGCCACCGCCTGCGGAGTCCTCTCGGTCCTGACGCCGGTCGCGATCGCGCCGGCGTTGACGATCTTCGCCGTCGCGGTGTGGCTGACCAAGTACATCTCCGTGGGATCCGTGCTGGCATCGCTGGCGGTGCCGCCCATCGCGTACATGACGGGGAGCCCCGCTCCGGCGGTCGCCACGGCGTGCGCCGCGTCGACCCTCGTCATCTTCAGACATCGTTCAAATCTGGTCCGGCTGCGCACCGGGCGGGAACGACGGCTTGGCGCGCAGGGTTCGACACGATCATCACGCCCCGAGCTCGTCGTCCCCCCACAAGCTCGGGACGACCGTGAGCCTGGCCGAACGGTCGAAGGGCGCGAGCGATGAGCGACCGTTCATGAGCGTGATTGGCATTCTCGGAGCAGGAAGCTGGGGAACGGCGCTGGCGGTCCATCTGGGGCGGCTGGGCCACGACGTCCGGTTGTGGGCGCGCGATCCATCACTGGTCCACGACATGCGCGTTCGCCGCGCGAACGCGGTGTATCTGCCGGACGTGACGTTGCCCGCCACGCTCTGGGTCACCAACGTGATCGAGCAGGCCGTCAGCAGCACCGGTCTCGTCGTGTCGGCGGTGCCCTCGCACGGATGTCGTGCGGCGATGCGGGCGGCGGCACCGTACATCACGTCGACCGCGACGATCGTCAGCGCGACGAAAGGGCTCGAAGCGGGGACACTCCTGCGCATGTCGGAAGTCATCGTGCAGGAGCTCGGACCCGGACGGCCCGTGGTCGTGCTCTCCGGTCCGAGTTTTGCGATCGAAGTCGCGCGGCAGCTGCCGACGGCCGTTCTTGCCGCGTCTCTGGACTCGAAGGCCGCCGAGCTCGTGCAGGCCGAATTTCGAGGGCCGTCCTTCCGGTTGTACGGCAGCGCCGATGTCGTCGGCGTGGAGATTGCCGGCGCGCTCAAGAACATCATCGCGATTGCCGCTGGCGTCGTGGAAGGACTGGGCCTGGGGCACAATGCACTGGCCGCACTCATCACGCGGGGCCTTGCCGAAATGACGCGTCTCGCGTGCGCGGCCGGGGCCAGGCGCGAGACGCTCGCGGGCTTGAGCGGGCTCGGTGATCTCGTGCTGACCTGCACCGGCAACTTGAGCCGCAATCGACACGTCGGCGTCGAGCTCGCGCGTGGTCGGCAGCTGGCCGACATCCTCGCCGGCATGAAGATGGTCGCCGAAGGCGTGCCGACGACGACGGCCGCGCTCGCGCTTGGCGAGCGGCACGGCGTCGAGTTGCCGATCGCCACGCAGATGGCGGAAGTCCTCGCCGGCCGCTGCGATGTCCGCACGGCGGTCGACGCCTTGATGCTGCGCCGCCAGCGTGCGGAAGCAGAGACCGGGTAGGGCCGTGAGTATCCTTCGTCGCATCCGTGAGGGTCTCGCTCGCACCACGCAACAGATCGTCGACCGTTTCGACGAGATTGTCCGTGTTGCCGACGCCCCCGGCCGCCGCGCCCGCCCGATCGACGTCGACACGCTGGATGCGCTCGAAGAGCTGCTGATTTCCGCCGACGTCGGCCTTGGCGCCTCCGAGCGCATCATCGCGGCCGTGAGGAGGCGATCGCCCAACGGCGCCGGCCTGCGCGATCTGGTCAAGCAGGAGATTCGCAACATCTTCGGCGCGTCCGACCGGCCGGTCGCCGTCGCGCATCATCCCAAGGTCACGCTTATCGTTGGCGTCAACGGCACCGGCAAGACGACGACGGTCGGCAAGCTCGCGAACTTGTTGAAGAACGAAGGGGCACGCCCGCTCATTTGCGCGGCCGACACCTTCCGCGCGGCGGCGGTCGAACAGCTCGAGATTTGGGCGGCGCGCGCCGGCGTGGAGATGGTGCGTGCCCGTGAGGGCGCGGACCCGGCAGCCGTCGTCTTCGACGCGATCTCCTCGGGCAAAGCGAAGGGGCGCGATCCAATTCTCGTCGACACGGCCGGCCGGCTGCACACGCGCGTCAACCTGATGAACGAGCTGGAGAAGATTCGCCGGATCGCGTCGCGGGAGGTCGAAGGCGCTCCGCAGGAAACGCTGCTCGTGCTCGACGCAACCGTCGGTCAGAACGGCATCACCCAGGCACGCGAATTCATGGGCGCGGCGGGCGTCAACGGGATCGTGTTGACGAAGCTCGATGGGACCGCGAAAGGAGGCGTCGCCGTCGCCATCGCCAATGATCTGAAGCTGCCGATTCGGTACGTCGGCATCGGCGAAGGGATCGACGATCTGGTGCCCTTCTCGGCTCAGGAGTACGTGGACGGTCTGTTCGAAGAGAAGTGGTGAACCCTGAAATCTGGTTATCTGGTCATCTGGTTATCTGGTCATTTGGTCATTTGGTGAAATCGGCCACGAAATGACGAGATTCCAAATGCCGAGATAACCAGATAACGAGATGACCAGATGCTAGGCGAAGCAGAGTACATGGATCGCGCGCTGTTTCTCGCCGCGCGCGGACGCGGCCGGACGAGCCCGAATCCGATGGTCGGGGCCCTGGTCGTGTCCGATGACGGCGTGATTGTGGGGCAGGGTTTTCACGCACGCGCCGGTGGACCGCATGCGGAAGTCCTCGCGCTCGAGATGGCGGCGAATGGCGCTCATGGCGCCACGCTGTACTGCACCCTGGAACCGTGCTGCCACGTGGGTCGCACCGGGCCCTGCGTCGGCCGTATCGTCGAGGCCGGCATCACCCGCGTGGTGGCCGCGATCGAGGATCCAAACCCCGCGGTGTCTGGACGAGGATTCGCGTACTTGCGGGCGCACGGCGTCGAGGTGCAAACGGGCATTCGCGCGGCTGCCGCCGCGCGGCTCAATCAGCCGTTCTTCACGCTGATGCGCGAACAACGGCCCTTCGTCATTCTGAAAGCGGCCTGCAGCCTCGACGGATGCATCGCCGCGGCGCCCGGCCAGCGGACCGAGCTCACGTCGGCGCCCGCGGACAGACACTCGCACGTGGTCCGTGCCGAAGTCGACGCGATCGGCGTCGGCGTCGGAACGATCCTCATCGATGACCCGCTGCTGACCGTGCGCGGGGTGCATCGCGAACGGCTGTTTACGCGGGTGGTGTTCGACCGCCGGTTGCGCACACCTGCACACGCGCGCCTGCTCTCGACACGCGAGGCGGGGCCTGTCATCATCGTGACCACGGCGGCCGGCGCGGCGCGTGCCGACGATCGTCGCCGTCTGGAAGATCGCGGCGCCGACATCGCGGTGGCGCGGGACCCCACGTTTCGCGCCGCGCTCGAGACGCTGACCGCGCGTGAGATCGGCTCGCTGCTGCTCGAAGGCGGCGCGACCGTCCATCAGGCGGCGTGGGACGAGCGGCTCGTCGACTTCGTGAGCCTCTACATCACGCCGCACGTGCTGGGGCCGCACGGCGGCGGCTTCCTGAGCGGCCGCCGGTTTGCGACCGGCGACCTCCTCGATCGCCGCGTCGAGTCGTTAGGGCCTGACGTCTTGATAGAAGGGTATGTTCACCGGCCTCATTGAAGCGACCGGCCGACTCGTCGACCGCATGACCACCAGCGGCGGTGTTCGCGTGCGGATCGCGTCGGCGCTCGCCGGCGAGCTCGCGGCGGGTGACAGCGTCGCCGTGAACGGCGTATGCCTCACGGTCATCGTCGCCGGCGGCGGGGAGATTCACGCGGACGTCGGTCCCGAGACGATCCGCGTCACCACGCTCGGCGCGTTGTCGCCAGGCGCCGCAGTGAATCTCGAGCGGCCGCTTCGCGCCGACAGCCGTTTCGGCGGGCATTTCGTGCAGGGACACGTCGACGCGATCGGTCAGGTCGCCGGCCGGAGCGCCGAGGCGGAATTCGAGTGGCTGACGATCACGTTCCCGTCGCATCTCGCCCCCTATCTCGTCATCAAAGGATCGATCGCGGTTGACGGGATCAGTCTCACGGTGGCTCGGTTGGGAGCCGACCGGTTCGACGTCCAGATCGTGCCCTATACGCTGGAGCATACGAATCTCGGTGGCCTCTCGATGGGCGATCGCGTGAACCTCGAATGCGACATGGTTGGGAAATACGTGGCGCGCGCCGCGGAACTGGCCGGTTTGACGTTGACCACTAGGAGCGTATCTGAGAAACCCTAACACGCTCCTAGTGGACGGAAACGATAGCGGCATCGATCCATGACCAGAACACTCGAGATTGCCAAGGGCGCCCGGAAGCGCAGCGATCCCTTCGTCCTCATCGAAGCGGCGATCGACGCGATGAAGGCCGGTCGGATGGTCATCGTTGTCGACGATGAGGATCGGGAGAACGAAGGGGACCTGACGATTGCGGCCGAGAAGGTGACGCCGGAGGCGATCAACTTCATGGCCCGATATGGCCGCGGGTTGATCTGTCTGTCCATGACCCCGGAACGGCTCGACGAGCTCGACATTCCTCTGATGGTGTCGCAGAACAGTTCGCGCTTCGACACCGCCTTCTGCGTCCCCATCGAGGCCAAGGATCGGACCACGACCGGCATCTCGGCCGCCGATCGCGCGGCGACGGTGCTGACGGCGATCAATCCGGCGACCAGACCCTCGGATCTTTCACGGCCGGGTCACATGTTTCCGCTGCGCTCGCGCACGGGCGGCGTCATGGTCCGCGCCGGGCAGACGGAAGCGGCCGTCGATCTGGCCCGGATCGCGGGACTCTATCCCGCCGGCGTGATCTGCGAGATCATGAACGAGGACGGCACGATGGCCCGCGTGCCGCAGCTGGCCAAATTCGCGAAGAAGCACGGCCTGCTCATGATCACGATCGCGGATCTGATCAAGTACCGGACGCGCACCGAGTCGCTCGTCAAGCGCGTGGCGACGGCGAAGCTGCCGACGGCGTACGGCGAGTTTCGCGTGTACGCGTTCGACAGCCTCGTCGACAACCGGACCCACGTCGCGCTGGTCTGCGGCGACATCACCAACGGCAAGGACGTGCTCGTGCGGGTGCACTCGCAGTGTCTCACCGGCGATGTCCTGCACTCCGTTCGATGCGACTGCGGACCGCAGCTCGATGCCGCGATGCAACGGATCGCGGCGGAAGGCCGCGGCGTGCTGCTGTATCTGAACCAGGAAGGCCGCGGCATCGGTCTCGGCAACAAGATTCGCGCCTACGAGCTGCAGGATGAAGGCTTCGACACCGTCGAGGCCAATGAACGGCTCGGCTTCAATCCCGATCAACGCGATTACGGCGTCGGCGTCCAGATTCTCCGCGAGCTCGGGATTCGCTCGATGCGCCTCCTGAGCAACAATCCGCGCAAGCTGGTGGGCATCGAAGGCTATGGGCTCTCCGTCAGCGAATGGCTGCCGCTCGAGATTCCCGCCTCAGACTTCACGCGCCGGTATCTGAAGACGAAAAAAGAGAAACTCGGGCACAAACTATCCTCTGTCTAGTTCGCCTTGCGGTTCCAGAAACCGGGCTGTCGTTGACAGTCTGGCTCATCGTCACTTACGATAAGGGTTTGCGCTAGAAGGGCTTAGCCGGGTTATGTTCGAGTCCCTCAGCACACGTCTCCAGGACGTTTTCAAGACGCTTCGCGGCGAGGGGCGGCTGACAGTAGAGAACGTCGAGGCCGCGCTGCGCGAGATTCGGCTCGCGCTGCTCGAAGCGGACGTCAATTTCAAGGTCGTCAAGGCGTTCGTCGACCGGGTGCGCGATCGCGCGATGGGGCAGGACGTGCTCCGCAGCCTCTCGCCGTCGCAGCAGGTCGTCCGGATCGTCCGCGACGAGATGGTTGCGCTCTTCGGCGATGCCGAAGGCGGCCTGCAGCCGATCACCAAGCGTCCCCGCGTCATCCTTCTGCTGGGATTGCAGGGCGCGGGGAAGACGACGACCGCCGGCAAGCTGGCCAAATGGCTGGCGAAGCAGGGACGTCATCCGCTGCTCGTGTCGACCGACGTCAAGCGGCCGGCCGCGATTCAGCAGTTGAACGTCGTCGGCCAGCAGGCCGGCGCGCGGGTTTACGATCCGGAGGGCCAACTCGATCCCGTGGCGCGGGCCGCCGGCGCGTTGAAGGAAGCCGGCAACCTCGGGTTCGACGTGGTCATCGTCGACTCCGCCGGCCGGTTGCACATCGACGATGATCTGATGGCGGAGCTCGTCGCGATCCGCGACGTGACCGATCCGTCCGACCGCCTGTACGTCGCCGACGCGATGACCGGGCAGGACGCGATCAAGAGCGCCGGCGAGTTCAATCGGCGCGTGGGCGTCACCGGCGTGGTGCTCACGAAGCTCGACGGTGACGCGCGTGGGGGCGCGGCGCTGTCGGTGGTCTCGGTGGTCGGCGTGCCGATCGCGTTCGTCGGCAGCGGCGAACGTCTCGAGGATCTGGAGCTGTTCCATCCCGAGCGCGTCGTGTCGCGCGTGCTGGGGATGGGCGACGTGCTGTCGCTCATC
>JAHFUI010000232.1 GCA_023265175.1 Acidobacteriota bacterium | reverse complement strand
CTAGACGCCAGGGGCTGGACGGCAACCATTCAGACGCGCACAAGATGCGCCGCCGCCGGCCCTACGTCGGAATCTGGCTGCACTCTGGCGTCTTCGGGTGTACCATTGGCACTTGGTAATCGTTCAGGACGGCCCGAATGCAAAAGGCGGTAGACACACGGCGAGTGTTGAGGTGCGTCACCCTTACCTCCGTGGTTGTCGTTTCGTCGATCGCGAACGTGGGCGCGGAGAACTGGCCGCAGTTTCGCGGTCCTGCCCGCGATGGCATATCCCGGGAAACCGGCCTGCTGCGCCAGTTCCCTGCCGGCGGGCCGAAGGTGTTGTGGACGGTTCCGGTCGGCCAGGGCTACGCAGGCGCCGCGATCTTCGGCGGTCGCGTCTATCACAACGATTACGACGAGAAGAAGAGCGAGTGGGGCGTCTATGCCCGGTCGCTGGCTGATGGCAAGGAGATCTGGCACTACAAGGAATCCCGGGTCATCCGCCCCAACCACGCGATCACCCGCACCGTCCCTGCCGTTGACGGCAAGTACGTCTTCTCCCTCGATCCCAAGTTGGGCCTGCACTGCCTGGACGCGAACACCGGAAAACTGCTCTGGACCAGAGACCTCGTTGCCGACTACAAGACGATCATTCCGTCCTGGTACAACGGGCAGAACCCGCTGATCGAATCGGACCGGATCGTCATCGCCACCGGCGGGCAGGCGATCATGGTCGCTCTCGACAAAGCCACCGGGAAGGAAATCTGGCGAACGCCGAATCCCGGAAAGCTGATCCTCTCTCACGCCTCGGTCATGCCGGCCGTGCTCGGCGGCGTCAAACAGTATCTCTACGGCACATTGAAGGGGCCGCTGGGCGTCTCGGCCGCGGACGGCAAGCTGCTCTGGGAATACCCGCGCAAGTTCAACGTGACCGTCGCGCCGTCCCCCTTCGCCGTTGACGCGCAGCGCGTCTTCATGACCGCCAGCTACGACGCCGGCAGCGTCATGATCCGCGTGCAGCCCGACGGCAGCCGGCTCAAGGTCGAGCGCGTGTTCGACATGACGTCGAACGAGTGGAACTCCGAGGTCCACACACCCATCGTCTACAAGGACCACTTGTTCGCTGTCGGCAGCAAGAAGCGAGGGCTGTTCACGTGCCTGACGCTCGACGGCAAAGAGGTGTGGACGAGCGAGGGCAAGGCCGCGTTCGAGCTGGGCAGCTTCCTGCTCGCCGACGGCATGTTTTACGTGCTCGAAGGCAAGACCGGGAAGCTGCGGCTCATCGAGGCGAGCACGACCGGATACAAGGAGCTGGCCAGCGCGCAGGTGCTCAACGGGCCCGATGTGTGGGGACCGATGGCGCTGTCGGACGGCAAGCTCATCCTCCGTGATCTGACGAAAATGGTGGCGCTCGACGTGCGCGGGAAGTAGCGAGGCCCTCATGTACAGACAGGTTCACGTCGTCGGCGGTAAAGGGGAAGGACCCCACCACTTTGCGAGAACGCTGCGCAGCATCACGGTCGACGCGCGAAACCGTCTGTATGCCGTTGGCGATTCGGACGTGAAGGTCTTCGACGCCGACGGGACGCTCCTGCGGCGCTGGGCCACCTCGACACCGGGCTACGCCGTTGCCGTTGCCGACGATGGCTCGGTGTATGTCGGGGAGTCGGGCCAGGTGGAGATCTTCGACAGCAAGGGGACGCTGGCGAACACGTGGCGTGACGCCGAGCGGCTCGGGCGGATCACGGCGATCGGCTTCGTCAACGGGCACGTGCTGGTGGGAGACGCGAAAGACCGCGCGATCCGCCGGTACGACGCGAGCGGGACGTTTCTCAACAACATCGGCAAGAACAACCGGATGCAGGGCTTCCTCATCCCGAACGGCATCGTCCACTTCAGCGTGGATGCCGAGGGCATCATCCACGCGGCTAATCCGGGCAAGCATCGCATCGAGCGTTACACGCCGGACGATCGCCTGCTCGGGCACATTGGCCGATTCAACGGAATTGACCCCGCGGGGTTCTCGGGCTGCTGCAACCCGACGAACGTCGCCGTCGCGGGCCTCGACCGCATCTACGTCACCGAAAAGGCCGAGCCGCGCGCGAAGGTCTACGACTTCCAGGGAAACCTGATCGCGGTGATCGCGACCGACGTGTTCGATCCGAACTGCAAGAACATGGCGATCGCCGTGGACCGGCGCCACCGGGTCTGGGTCGCCGATACCGTGAGACTCGACATCATCGCCTTCGAAGGAGACGGGGCATCATGAGCGACGGCCTGACGAGACGCGAGGTACTGATCAGGGTAGCCCGCGGCACGGTCCTGGTGGGGTTCGGCAGCACGGCAGGCTTCCTGATCGAGAAGGCGGATGGACAGGTCGTCTGGCAGGTCGACGCGTCGCGCTGCGCCAACAGCCGGCTGGGCGAGGCGGGCGCCGAGGTGTGCAACCTCTGCACCACCGAATGCGTCGTCCAGCAGTCGGCCGTCCGGGCCGTCAACAACTTCCGCGAGTGCGGCCGGTGCTCAATCTGCCCCGCCTACTTCAACATCAAGAGCGCGGTGGACGAGAAGGGCCTGCCGAGCGAGAAGGCGTGCCCGCGCGACGCGATCGAACGTCGGGCGATCGGTCTGGTGGATCCGGCCGATCCAGCGAACAATTTCTACGAATACACCATCGACGAAGAGAAGTGCGACGGCTGCGGCATCTGCGTGAGAGGCTGCAGGGAACCACTGGGGCTGGGCTCCATCGTCCTCAAGGTCCGCCACGACCGGTGCGTGGGCTGCAACCGGTGCGCGATCTCCATCGCGTGTCCCAAGACGGCGCTGGCACGCACGCCCGTGACGGCCGCTCTCGAGCCGACGCTGGCACGGCAGGCGGCCAGATGACATCGGCCGTTCCAACCCGGCACCTGCTGCTCGTGGCGGCCGCCTTCGTTCTGCTCGCATTTCTTGCGCCGAACGGAGTGCTCGCGCAGGCTCAGCAGTACGAGCGCCCGGTCGAGGTGGCCCCCCAACAGGAAACGATCGGCGGCGGCTACGTCACGCCGGACGTGCAGAGGCCGCGGGCGCGCGAGTACTGGCTGGAGATACTGGACGTCGTGCTGCTCGCGGTCGCCATGGGGTTCGCCGTGTGGCTGGTTCTGTCTCGACGCAACCGGAAATGGGCGCTCACCTTGACCGTCGCGTGCCTGGGGTACTTCGGGTTCTACAGGCAAGGGTGCATCTGTCCGATCGGCTCGATCCAGAACGTGGCGCTGTCGATCGCCGATCCCGGCTACAAGATTCCGATGGTCGTCACGGCGGTGTTCTTCATGCCGCTGGTCGTGGCGCTGTTTTTCGGCCGCGCATTCTGCGGGGGCGTCTGCCCGCTCGGCGCGATGCAGGAACTGGTGATCCTCAAACCGGTCCAGGTGCCGCGCAAGCTGGACGACGCGCTGGGCCTGCTGAAATACGGGTATCTGGGAGTGGCCATCCTGCTCGCGGTGCAGCCGGCGATCGCCCGCGACTTCGTCATCTGCCGGTTCGATCCGTTCGTCTCCTTCTTCCGCCGTGAAGGCTTCGCGCACATGATGTTCATCGGCGCCGGCTTCCTTGTACTTGGCACGGTGGTCGGGCGCCCCTACTGCCGCTACCTCTGCCCGTACGGCGGTCTGCTGTCGTGGTGTTCGCGCCTCGCGAAGCGCGGCGTCACGATTACGCCCCACAAGGAGCTGGACTGCGGGTTGTGCGCGAACGCCTGCCCGTACGGGGCGATTGAAAAGAATCGGGCCGTCCGGAAGGAATGCCTGTACTGCGCCAGGTGTTACGCCTCCTGCCCCTGCGAGACGAATCCTCAAGCGGCGGTATGACGCGGGACCGGCAGCAAGCGGCCGCGCGCGCCGGAAAGCGAATCGCCGCGGCGATCGTGGCGGCGGGCGCCGCGATCATGATCGCGGACTACACGGCCGCCCGCATGCACGTCTTGGGGGATGCCCGGCGTATCGCCGAGCTGCAAAGGCAGACGCAATCCGACGCGTCGTTCGCACCGAAGCTGGCCGCCGAACAGGATCGAATCACGCGTGTCCGGCGGGCGCGCAGGGCGCGGAGCCGCTCGCTCGCGGTGCTGCTGATCGCGGCCTCTTCAGCGTTCGTCGCGAGCGCGAAGTGGCTGGTCGTGCTCGACGGGACGCGGCTCGTCGTGAGAATCATCCCGCTGGCGAGCTTGAGGGCCCGGCCGGTGTCGCCATCTGCCGTCGCCGAGAAACCTTCCGCCCCCACTCCACCCACGCCCGAACTCGACCTGACGTTCGTCACCCGCGTCGTCGAGAAGGAAGGGCGGAGCAAGGAAGCGGCCATCCCGATTCTGCAGGCCATCCAGTCGCACTATCGCTACCTCCCGGATGAGGCCCTCAAGCGCGTGTGCGAGCTGACCGACGTCACGCCCGCGCAGATCGCCGGTACCTCGTCGTTCTACGCCCGGTTCCGCCGCTCGCCCGTTGGCGAACACGTCGTCCGCGTGTGCCACGGGACCGCGTGTCACGTGTCCGGGGCACGGCAGATCACCGAGGAGCTGCGCCGGCATCTCCGGATCCCGGACGGCGCCGACACCGACCCGGCGCGGATGTTCACCCTTGACGAGGTGGCGTGCCTGGGTTGTTGCAGTCTGGCGCCAGTCCTGATGGTGGACGATCACACCTCCGGACGACTGACCCCGGCCGCCGCGGCCGCCGCGCTGAACATCGTCCATCAGACCCAGCCCGCATGAGCCGCAACGCTGTCGAGATCCGGATCGGCCTCGGCTCGTGCGGCGTCGCCAGCGGCGCCGAGCCGGTGCAGGCCGCGCTCGTGCACGAGGCGCGGCTTGCCGGGGCGGGCAGCGTCGTGAAGGCCGTGGGCTGCAACGGCATGTGCCATCGCGAGCCCTTGGTGGAAGTCATACACGGTGATGGCGGCGCCACGTTGTACGGCAACGTGACGCCCGAGGTGGCGCGCCGCATCGCGAGACGGCACATCCGCCCGCGCCGGCCCGCGGCGTGGGCGCGCTGGGGGACGGAGGCGCTCGTGGATCTCGTCGCGCCGGACGGCGACCGGGCGCAACTCGACGAGTGTCGTCTCGATCGAAGTGCCGGCGCCCCGGCCGCGTATCTGAGAAAGCAGAAGCGCATCGTTCTCGAGAACTGCGGCCAGATCGATCCGGCGAACATCGACGACTACATCGCACGGGATGGCTACCGTGCGCTCGCACAGTGCCTGACAGCGACTCCTCCCGAGCACGTCGTCGCCGCGATCACCGCGTCGGGTCTTCGGGGACGCGGCGGCGCGGGCTTTCCAACCGGTCACAAGTGGTCCCTCGCCAGGAGCCAGACCGCAGCAGCCAAGTACGTCGTCTGCAACGGCGACGAAGGGGATCCCGGAGCATTCATGGACCGGCTCGTCCTCGAGGCGGACCCGCATCGGGTGATCGAGGGGCTGGCGATTGCGGCGTACGCGATAGGGGCGGCGGACGGCTTCTTCTACATCCGCACGGAATACCCGCTCGCGGTCCAGCGAATCCGATCGGCGATCGGGCAGGCGGAAGCGCGCGGCTACCTGGGCAAGCGCGTGCTCGGATCGGGATTCTCGCTGCACGTCGAAGTACGGGAGGGCGCCGGCGCATTCGTCTGCGGAGAGGAGACCGCGTTGATCCTCTCCCTCGAAGGGCAGCGCGGGATGCCGAAGCCCCGACCGCCGTACCCGGTCGAGCGGGGGTTTCGCGGCCAGCCAACCGTCGTCAACAACGTCGAGACGCTCGCGTGCGTGCCGTGGATCCTGCGCCATGGTCCGCAGGCGTTCGCCTCGCTCGGCACGGGCACCAGCAAAGGCACCAAGGTCTTCGCGCTGGCCGGCAAGATCAACCACGGCGGCCTCATCGAGGTGCCGATGGGCATCACGATCCGCGAGATCGTCGAGGAGGTCGGCGGCGGGATCAAGGCCGGCCGCGCGTTCAAGGCGGTCCAGATCGGCGGGCCATCGGGAGGCTGCATCCCGGCACGACTGGCGGACACGGCGGTCGACTACGACGCGCTCTCGAAGACCGGCGCAATCATGGGCTCGGGCGGCCTCGTCGTGCTCGACGACCGCGACTGCATGGTCGACATGGCCCGCTTCTTCCTCCGGTTCACCCAGGCCGAGTCGTGCGGGAAGTGCACCTTCTGCCGGGTCGGAACCAAGCGCATGCTCGAGATCCTCGAAAGGCTCTGCGAGGGAACCGGCGCCCCGGACGATCTGGACAAGCTGGAGCTGTTGACCAGCTACGTCAGCCGCGGCAGCCTCTGCGGGCTCGGTCAGACGG
>JAHFUI010000078.1:7430-21213 GCA_023265175.1 Acidobacteriota bacterium | reverse complement strand
AGTCGCCAGTCGCCAGTCGCCAGTCGCCAGTCGTCAGTCGTCAGTCGTCAGTCGCCAGTCGCCAGTCGTCAGTCGTCAGTCGTCAGTCGCCAGTCGCCAGTCGCCAGTCGTCAGTCGTCAGTCGTCTGAGAGTTGACTGGAGACTGGGGACCGCGGACTGGAGACTACGCGGTCGCGGGCGGCGCCGAAGACGCCGTCTGCGATCGGTTGAACCGCAGCAGCGCGACCGCGCCGAATCCAACCGTCCACGCGAGGTACTCCACCAGGAACCCTATGAACGCGAGCGCGCCGGTGATTGGGAACACCAGCACGCCAGCCAGTCCGATGAGGCGCGCAATCAGCACCGGCGAAATCAGAAGGAGGACGCCGATGATGACCGTCAGATAGGGACTGCGATCGTTCGTGTCGAAGCGCTGGTTCACGTGACGCCCGAGATTGGCGGCGATCGCCGTGAAGCCGACCAGCGCGACCACGCCGAGCGCGAGCACCGCGAACGGAATCAGCACCAACAGCGGAATGCCGATGATGGTCACCACGAGCACCAGGATCGTGATGATCAGCAAGGGCAGGAACAGGAGCTGAGCGAGCAGGCCGACAACGCCGGCCTTGACCGGCTCGGCGACCGCGCGCGCGCCGACACGGTCGACGTAGTCGCGGCCGACCATCATCACGAGCGATACGAGCACGCAGAGCACGGCCACGCGCGCCAGTGTCGACATGAACGCGAAGAGCCCGGCGGCAGCGCCCAGGAAGGGGAACAAGACCCGGCCGGCCGTCATGCGATCCCATCGCCATCCGCCGAAGCGGAAGTTGCCCGTGCCGATGGACACGCCGACGACCTTGCCGCCGGTCCGCGCCGCGGGGTCGCGCTTCACCGGGGCGCCAATCGACACGACATCACCGCTCACGTCGGCATGCGGCCCGAGATCGACGCCGCCGCCGAACCCGACCACGTTGCCGGTCACTTCTCCGTCCACGCGCACAGACCCGAAAATCGCGACGACGTCGCCATCGATGACTTCACCCTGATTCACGGTCACACTGCCGCCGAACCTGACGCGGTCGTTTCCATCCCGTCGCGACCGCCCCTCACGTGCCTGGGGGGCCGGTGGCGGTTCCGGCGCGGCGGGCTCTGGCGGCGCCTCAGCAGCGGGTGCGGGCGGGGGCGGCGGAGGGGCGGTTCCAAACAGCCGCTGCCTGGCCTGCGCATCGAGATACGAGAGGCGCAGCACGAGATCGGCATCCGAACCGAGCTTGTCGCGGAGCTCGGCGCCGGTCGCGGGCGTGCCGTCGATGGCGATGGTGCCGTCGGCGATCTCGATCGAGCGCACACCGCGGTTCTCGCGTTTGGGCCGCAACGCCAGCCCGTTGCGGAGCGGCAACACCTCGAACCGTCGTTCGATCTGCTGCCGCAGCGCGTCAACCTTTACCGGCTGCGCGACGGACGCCGGTTGCGCGGACACCACATCGCCGCGCGCCATCGGCAGCGCGACGAACACCGCGACCGCAGCAGTCAAAGCGACCCGTGTCATTGTGAGGACTCCTCTTCTGATTCGAGCAGGCGCTGCAACCAGTACAGCGCCACGATGCCGATGAGCACGAGAACCGCGAGCGCGACCGAGGCCGTCCAAGTCGCGAGCCCGCCCGCCACCGCCCGCGCGATCGTGCCCAACACGTCCCAGATGCTGACGCCGACGCCGATCGACGTCGCGAGCCACAAGCAGCCGGCCACGAGCAGCTCGATGGCGCGAACGAACGCCCGGCCGAGCAGCGGCAGCAGCACGAAGACCGCCGCCGCGACGAGGCTGAGGCCGACAATCACCAGGCCGGCGACGCGTGCAAGTCTGGCTGCTGGGCGGTCCAGCGGCCGCAGCCACCCCATCTATGTACTTCTACGTGAGATGAACATCCGATGTTGCAAATCGGGGCACTATAATTCGGTCATGCGCCATTTCCTAACCCCCATCATCCTCGCAATGATCTCCGCCGGCCAGGCGCTCGCCGCTGGTCGTCCCGACTCCTCTATTCAAGCTGCGTCGCGGCTCGCCGAAGCCGCGCGAAGGCGGCCCATCGTCGTCGCCGACTTGCTCGCGATGCAGCGCATCAGCGAGCCGCAGCTCTCGCCCGACGGGAGCCGCGTCGTCTACACGGTCGGCGTCCCCGATCTGGCCGCGAACCGCACGGCGCGCAATGTGTGGATCGTGTCGACGATGACTGGAGACCCGCGCGCATTGACGATGACGGGGAAGGACTCTGGCGCGAAGTGGGCGCCGGACGGACGCCGCGTCGCCTTCGTCTCCTCGCGCGGCGGCAGCGCGCAGATCTACCTCCTCGCGGTCGATGGCGCGGCTGATGCGACCCGGCTGACAAGCCTTTCGGGCGGCGCTGACAACCTGATCTGGTCGCCGGACGGTCGCACGATCGCGTTCACCTCCGAGGTGTATCCCGATTGCCGGGACGAGACGTGCAACGGGAAGCGTACCGAGGAGCGCGACACAAATCCGGTTCGCGCACGCGTGTACGATCGGCTCCTCTATCGGCATTGGACGTCGTGGAGCGAAGGCAAACGCAATCACCTGTTCGTGGTACCGGCGTCGGGCGGGGAGCCGCGCGATGTAACTCCGGCTGCCGATTACGACGTGCCGCCACGCGAGCGCGAGGGACCACATCCCATCGCGTTTGCGCCCGACAGCAAGACCATCTGTTTCACCGCGGTGGTGGAGCGCGTGGAAGCAACGAGTACGAACGGCGATCTGTTCGAAGTCGACGTGACGGGTGGGTCACCGAAGCAGCTGACCACGAATCCTGGCTTCGACGGCGCTCCGGCGTACTCGCCGGACGGCAAGTCGATCGCCTATCACTCACAGGCGCGCGCGGGATACGAGTCGGACACATGGCGTCTGATGCTCTACGACCGCGCGTCCGGACGCCACACCAGTCTGACCGACGCGTTCGATCGAAGCGTCGACGCGCCGATCTGGTCCACCGACGGGACGTCGATCTATTTCAACGCGGAAGATCGCGGCGAGATGCCGCTCTTCGTGATCCCCGCCGCCGGTGGCACGCCCCGTCTGGTAACGCCGGGCCTGTTTGCCGGTGAGTTCGACGTCCGCGGCGAGACGATCGCGATGGCCCGCAGCAGCCTCGAATCGCCGGTCGAGCTGTATGCGGTCGGCACCAGTGGCGCGCCGAGGGCACTGACCCGTCACAATCAACCGCTGCTGGCCTCGCTGAATCTCGCACAGCCCGAATCGTTCACGTTCGCGGGAGCCGGTGGGACCGAGGTGCAAGGGTTCCTGCTCCGGCCTCCCGCCTTCGAACCGTCCCGGAAGTATCCAGTGCTGATGCTCCTTCACGGCGGACCGCAAACGCAGTGGAGCGACTCGTGGAGCTATCGGTGGAATGCGCAAACGTTCGCCGCTCCCGGCTACGTCATCGTGATGATCAATCGTCACGGATCGACCGGCTTCGGCCGGAAGTTCACCGACGACATCACGCTGGACTGGGGCGGCAAGCCGTTCGAGGACGTGATGAAGGGCCTCAACTTCGTGCTCTCGAAGTACGCGTTCACCGATCCACAACGCGTCGCCGCTGCGGGCGCCTCGTACGGCGGCTACATGATCGACTGGCTCGCCTCACACGCCAAGGGGCGCTTCAAGACATTGATCTCTCACGCGGGGGTTTACGATCTGACGAGCATGTACGGCTCGACCGAAGAACTGTGGTTTCCCGAGCACGATTTCGGCGGCACGCCCTGGACCAACCCGGCGGCTCTTCAGAAGTGGTCACCGCACAGTTACGCCGCAAACTTCGGTAAGTACAAGACGCCGACGCTCGTGATCTGCGGCGAGCAGGACTACCGCGTCCCGTACACGCAGAGCCTGGAGTTTTTCACCGCGCTTCAGCGTCAGGATGTGCCCTCGAAGCTGGTCGTATTCCCAGACGAGGGGCACTGGATTCTCAAGCCGCAGAACAGCCAGATGTGGTACGGCGAAGTGCTCGGCTGGTTGAAGAAATACCTGTAACACGGGACTACCTGACGGAGATGCCTGCTCCAATAATCAGCAAGCGAGTCTGGGGGCTCGCTGGAAATCCTGATTGCGGTGTGCCGGCATCGATCTGATACAGCCGGACGTCAAGGCTGAAAGCGAGGTGCTTCTTGATAAACCATCTTGCGCCGCCGCCGTAGTTGATCGTCCGTGTCTGCGCATCGTCGATCGCGCGCGGCTGCGCGCCCTCCGGTACCAGCGACCAGGTCGTCAACCCGATGCCGCCGCTCAGATAGCTCCAGCCGTTTCCATTGCCGAAATTGAGCGACAGCTGTGGTCCGAACGAGCTGAACGTCTCGGTCGCCGGCGGACGCAGCGTCGATACCGGGTCCGGTTTGCCTGACAAAATCGGCATCGGCGAGCGGCCGATCACGAAATCGCCGCCAACGCCGACGGTGACCGATCCGGTCTTCGGAAGATACACGTGCGCGCCGACGCCGAGGCCGAGGCCCATACCGGGAAGCTCCAACTGGCTGAGCCCTCGGCTCGCCGCCAACTCGGGATCGTCGCCGAACCTGGGAACGATTCCGTGCAGATCGACGACAAACGGTCCGATTCGCGGTGGAGGCTCCTGCGCTTCAGCCGCACGGCCGGTGGAGAGACACACTGCCACGACCGCCGCGACGACGATTCGATGCATGGGCGGCTGTATTCTATCGTGGCGTCTCTCTCAACCGCTGCTGCAGATCGTCGACGACGACGAGCCGCGCGATGTCGCGTGAGCGTCTGGCGATCTCATTCGTCGTACGACACGCGGCGTCGTCAACGAACGCGGCGCTCGACAGGGCGTAACAGACGCGGCTCCGATCGGACCCGGTCCGGCCGATGAAGAGATAGGTGCGATCGAGCCAGTCACCGTACGGACGAGGCAGCGGCGGATCGCCAGACGCTCCGAGCAGGTTCCGGCCGACGTACGGCAGCGGCGCCGGATCGATGCCGAGGAGCCCGAGCAGCGTCGGCGCAAAGTCGGTCTGGCCGGCCGGCAGCGATAGAGCGCCACGTAGCCGTTCGCCCGCCGGCCCGGGCACCTTCACGAACAGCGGCACGCAATCGTTCAACTCCCACGCCGCATCGTCGCTGCCGATGCCAATCGTACCGGCGAGCGCGGCGGCGCGCGGGAACCCGGCGTCGTGATCGCCAAAGACGACGAGCATCGTGTCGTCGATCAGGCCGGCCCGCGCCAGCGCCGCCCTGAAGTCCTCGAGCGCCTGATCGAAGAAGTGCATCGTGTGCAGGTAATTTCCGAACGAGGTACGTTCGAGCGCGCCGAGTGTCAGCGCCTTGTGCTGGTCCGGAAAATCATCGAACGGATGGTGCAGCGACAAGGTAATGAGCCATGCGGCAAACGGTCGTGACAGCCTGGCGAGCCGCGGCACCATCTGCTGGAGGAAGTCGCGGTCGTTGAGCCCCCAGCCGATCTGCTCGGTCATCTGGAAGTCCGGTTCGAACAGGCTCTGCTGGAATCCATACGAAACATGCATGACGCGGCGATTCCAAAAGCCGGACTCGAACGCAACGGCGGACAGCGTCGTGTACCCGTGCTCGGTCAACACCCGCGGCAGGCCGACGTAATGGTTGCCCGGGTACCGAAATGCGACCGCTCCGTGGTCGAGCGGCAGAAGGGACACCAACGCCGCGAACTCCGCATCAGACGTGCGGCCTTCGCTCGTCTGGTCGGTGACGTTCGTGAATCGAAGGCCCTCCTCCGTCCAGCGCCGCAGATGCGGCATCACGTCTTGGCCGCCGACGCGGTAATCGACGACGAAATCCTGCATCGATTCAACCTGCACGACGATGAGGTTCTTGCCCAGTGCGGCGCCGAAGGATGGACCAGTTCCCGCGCGCAGCGGCGAGCGCTCCGCAAACCAGGCGCGCGCCGCGGCGATCTGGTCAGCAGTCGCGTCCTGCCGCAACAGCGTCGCGCGTGCGTACGTCCATGCATCGTACGCGTGGTACCCGAAGGGCCCAAGCTGTTCCATCACCGCGCGGTTCCTGAACATCTGATCGAGCGCTCCGCTTCGCAGGACCGGTACGGTTGGGAGGACGCCGCCGACCACGACGACGGTCACAGCAATCGACGCCGCCAGCCGCGCGTACGATGAGTGCGGACGAAAAGAGCGGTCGGGCCCCGCGACGCCATCTTTCGTTCCGCGAAGCACGCCGATCGTCAGCCAGACCGCCGGGGGAATGTCGAGCAGGAGCCACAGCAGACGCCCGGCGAACAAGCTGCGGATCGATGACCAGATCTGGCCGGTCTGGCGTACGGCCAGGACGGCCGGCGCTGACAGCACGTCACCGAAAAACCAGTAGTAGATTGCGTCTCCAAGAATCACGAGCGTGCCCATCACGCCGCAGGCGAACAGCGCGCCTGCACGAAGGCGACGCGGCAGGAATGTCAGACACAGAAGTGGCGGCACGATGGCCGCGACCACCATCAGCCAATACGCGAGTGCGGTCGGTTCGAGCAGCGCTTCGCGGACGAGAAGCAGTGGCTTCGCAAACAGCGCGGCGGCGCACCAGGCGGCTTCGGCACCGGGCGCAGCGATGACAAGCCACCGCGGGTGGACGCGGCGGCGCCGGCCAAGGCCGACCGCGCCGATGCCGGCACATGCGGCGAGCAGCGGCCATGGCGCGAAAAAGCCGGCGAGCGTTGGCAGCACGATCACCAGCCGGCGCGGCTGGCGCGGCGACACCTGGGCGAACCAGGTGACACCTTCGTCTACCATGTCCCATTGAAGCCAGTACACCCCGGGAAACGACGGCGCCAGCAGACGGCCCTGTACGGGCACGCCCGCGCCAGGCGTCACCGGTCCGCGCAGCTCGGTCCGGATCCCATCATGGTACGGCAGCGTTCGCGATCGCTTGGCAAGCTCGCGCGGGACAATCCACAGCCAGTGATACGAGACGTGCACGCGCGCCGGGTCCCACGCGCGCTGACCGGTATTGGTGACCGCCAGCGGGACGGTGGTTTCTTCCAGAGCGTGCAGCACCCGAGGAGTGCGCCCGTCGAGCGCAAAGGCGAGAGCGTAAGGGGCCGACGGTGTCCGTGCACAGCCGACGCTAAAAACCTGCGCTGCGCCGACAGCGAGTAGAAATAGGAATTTCAGTCGTCCTCATCCTTGCCTTGACCGCTCGGCTGAATGAAGACGCTGCGGCGCGGCGGCGGCATCGGCGAGTCGGCGCCCTTCACGGAGTGCCAGAGGATCTCGTTGAGCAGGATTTCCGGCGTGCGATCCGCATCGGAAAAATCCATCCCCCGCGATGCCGTGGCGCCGAAGGCCGTCGGCAGGTTCTGTTCATCCAGCGATACGTGCGGGTCGTCGCGGCGGAACATCGCCAGGCTCGACGCACTGTCGAAGGCGCCATAGAGCGGCGTCGCGGCCGCGTCGTACTGGCTCATCGGCGCCAATCCAAGAATCAGCTCGATCGATCGTAAGACCCCTGACGTCGTGTAGAACGTATGGTCCGTGGCGCCGTGCTTGGCAAACGGGCTCGCCACGAGCAGCACCGACCGATGCGAGTCCACATGGTCCGGCCCACTCTGCGCATCGTCTTCGACGACGAACACGGCGGATTCCTTCCAGTACGGGCTGGTCGAGATCGCTTCCACCAGGCGGCCCAGCGCGAAATCGTTGTCGGCCATCATCGCGCGCGGCGAGGGCGTCCCGGGTTTGGTGCCGTTGGTGTGATCGTTGGCCAGACGAATGATCGACAACCGCGGCAGGTTGCGGTTCTTGACGAAGTCGTTGAATTCCTGCAGCCATGTATCGACCCGTCTGTTGTCCTTGATTTCGAGATCCCACCCGGCATAAGACGGCGCCACCATGCCGCTCAATCCCGGAACGGTCTCGACCGCCGTCACATCGCCATTGGGCAGCCGCTTCACGTGGTGGACGAACTCGCCGTAGCTGCGCACGCTGATCCCGGCGCGCAGCGCACAGTCCCAGATGTAGCCGAACTGCGGCGCCGTGATATTTCCGAAAGGATTTCGGAAGAACCCGCCGCCCTCGGCAAGATATGGGCCGGCGTTGCGGCCGCCGTACCCCGTCTGCCACAGCTTCTCGGTGAAATCGGTGGAGTACGCGGCCGTCGAGAACGCGTGGCCGTTGTAGCTGACGTCGGCGTCGACGTAGAAGTTGTCAAACAGCACGAAGTTCTGCGCGAGCAGGTGTGCGTTTGGCGTGACGTCCTTCCCGAAAATCGTCAGACGCGGATCGCCGTTGCCCTGCGGAAGGTCTCCGAGAATCTGATCGTAGGTGCGGTTCTCCCGGATGACGTAGAAGACGTACTTGATCGGCGTGCTGCCGCCGACACTGCGTGGAATCGGCGAGCCGATCGGCGCGTTGGCCGGCGTCAAGCGGACGGCGTCGCTGTACGGCGTGAGGGAATACACCGTGCGGGTCTGTTCCGCGAGGGCGGTGCGATCCGGCGTCGGCACGTCGGCGATCGATCCGAGCAGTCGTTTCTCCCAGTTGCCGTTGGTCGGGTTCGATGCCGGCGCGAGTCCTTTGCCGCTCAAAATGAAAATATGCCGCCCGTCGCGGCTGAAGATGGCGCCTGTTGGATACCACCCGGTCGGGATAAAGCCGCCGACGGTGCTCCTGATGCTGTTGCTGACGTCGATGACCGCCACGGCGTTGTTGTCGGCCATCGCCACCACGAGCTTCTGGCCGTCCGGCGACAGCGCCAGCGAGTTGGGCGTCGACGTCGCGGGCGCGTCGGGATACATGCTCGTGGACATCTGCTCGATCGCCTGGAAGGACAACGTGCTGATCACCCAGACCTCGGCGCTGTTGGCGCAGGCGACGAACACGCGCCGCCCATCAGCCGACAGCACCATTGCGTTGGGGTGTTCGCCCGTTCCAATCGCGTCGACCAGCTCCAGGGTCCTGGCGTCGAGCACCTCGACCATCGAGGCGCCCCAGACGGAGACGAAGAGATAACGGCCGTCGGCGGAGACAAGACACGTGTACGGCTCGGCCGCGATTGGCGCGGTCTTGAGCACCTGACCGCTCACCACATCGATCGCGGTCACCGTCATCGCGAAGAGTCGCGTGACGTAGATGGTCTTGCCGTCCGGACTGATGGCAAGGCCGCCGGCGAACGTGTCGCCGTCCATCGATGGAAGGTTGAACGTCCGCGTGCGAGTCAGCGTACCGTCGGCGAAGCTGAACTCCCGGACATTGTTCTGGGCAGCACCTGCCGAATACAGCTTGGTCCCGTCGGGATGAAAGACCAGTCCCTGCCACGCGTGGTCGAGCACGGTCGTGTTTTTCACCGTCCAGTTCCCCGCGTCGATGACCGACAAGGACGGCTTCGCGAGGCCGTTGTTGGTGACGATGAGATATTTACCGTCCGGCGACGAGACGACGTTGAGGGGCAGATCGCCGACCTGAAGCTGGCGGCCGGCCGGCGCGAGGCGCCAGCCGTTGGGCAGCAGCGTGACACGATCGTCGAGGGCGCCGGGCTGCGCGATCAACGGCGTCGTCTGCGCGCGCGTCAGCATCGCGGTCCCGACGGCGATGAAGAACAACGCGACGAAGCCGGAAACGATCCCGCGGCTGGTCGAGCGGCGCGTCACGCGGAGGTCTCGGCTCGTCCCGCGTGCGTGGGTATTCCCACGGATGCCCGATTCATCGTGTTCGCGCCGGTGCGGAAACCATGGATGGTGAGTGAACGGGCGCACTCTATCACCAGGGATGAGCTTTGGCCAGCACGAACTTGTTCGTCGTCTTTGCGACTGTTGAGATCCTGGGGAGCCCTCGGAATCATTGCGGAATCTTCATGGCCGGCTCGCGGTAGCATGGCGCATGAACTCAGCCCTGATCCACCACATGTTTTTCCTCGGATTGCCGGTCGCGGAAAAGATTCTCCGGCCGATTGTCGTCTATGCCTTTCTGATTGTCGGCTTGCGGCTCGCGGGCAAGCGAGAGCTGGCGCAGCTCAACCCGTTCGATCTCGTCGTGCTCCTGACGCTCTCGAACACAGTGCAGAACGCCATCATCGGAGACGACAACAGCGTGACCGGCGGCATCCTCGGCGCGGCGACGCTGCTGATCGTCAATTACTGGGTCGTCCGTTTTGTATACGGATACGATCGCCTGGAACGGCTGGTCGAGGGCGACGCTGACGTGCTGATGGACAACGGCACGGTCAGGCTCGACCGGCTGCGAAAGGAATTGATCACCATGAGCGAGCTGGAATCGGCGGCGCACAAGCAGGGATTCGGATCGCTCGACGAGATCGATCGCGCGGTCCTCGAGCCGGGCGGCAGCATCAGCTTCTTCGCCAAGAAGCCGACGCCGGAAAGCGCGCGCCATGAGGAGATCATGGCGGCCCTGCAGCGCATTTCGGCACGGCTCGAATCTCCAAAGCTCGGCTAGGAGCCCGTCCGAGTAATGGCGAACGGGCTCCTAGGGCGATCGGTCGCCGTTTGACCAACATCCGCCGCCACGATTACGATCCGGGGTCTTGTCGATCGCCCTTCGCAGCCGACGCATCCCGATCGCGGCCGTTCGCGACGCCGCGACCGCCATCTACCGGGCCGCGGTTCGCACACCCCTCGTCCGCGTCGACCTATCGGAGATCGCCGCGTCCCATCCTCTCCCGGAGTTGTATTTGAAGCTCGAAGTGCTGCAGCCGATCGGATCGTTCAAGATCCGCGGCGCGTACAACGTGGTCAGACAACTGACGCCGGAGCAGGTGCGCGACGGCGTGTGGACCGTGAGCGCCGGCAACGCTGCGCAAGGCGTGGCCTATGCGGCGCGCACGATTGGCGCACGATGCTCAGTGATGGTGATGGACACCGCGCCCGAGACAAAGATCCGTGCGATCGAGCGGCTCGGGGCGCGTATCGTCAGAGCGACGTACGACGAATGCTGGCGCACGGTCGAAGTCCACGGTTCGGATCGGATGACCGGTTTTTTCGTGCATCCGTTCGACGATGACCGGTTCATCGCGGGAAATGGAACGGCGGCGCTCGAAATCCTGGAAGATCTCCCGGACGTCGATGCCATCGTCGCGCCGCTTGGCGGCGGCGGCCTCCTGTCCGGCCTCGCCGCGGCGGTCGGCGATCTGAAGCCGGACACCAGGATCTATGCGGCGGAGCCGGAGACGGCCGCGCCGCTCGCGGCGTCGCTGGCGGCCGGACGTCCCATCTATTTTGACGGCTGGCAGGCGTCGTTTATCGATGGCGCCGGCGGCAAGTCGGTCCTCGAGACGATGTGGCCGCTGCTGGCGCCGCTGGCGGGATCGATCGTCGTCACGCTCGAGGAGACGGCGCGCGCGATGAAGCTCGTGGCCGAACGGGCGCACGTCATCGCTGAAGGCGCCGCCGGCTGCGCGGTGGCCGCGGCCCTCACGGGCCGCGCCGGCGCCGGCAAAGTCGTGGCCGTCGTCTCCGGCGGCAACATCGATTTACCCAAATTCGCCTCCCTGGTCGGCGCGTGTCCATGAATCGCTATTCGAATCTGCCTCCGCTTCCATCGCGCATCTCGCGGCTCGACGACCTCGCAGTCGATCTCTGGTGGAGTTGGCACGCCGAGGCGCGCACGGTGTTTCGACGCCTCGACTACACGTTGTGGCGTGCGACGGCGCACAACCCCGTTCGCATGCTGGCGCTCGTTCCCGCGGCGAGGCTGGACGCGGCCGCCGCCGATTCGGAATTCGTGCGTCTCTACGATCGCGCGATGGAAGCGCTCGATGCCGCGCGCGCGGCGCACAACACCTGGTGGACAAACAGGTCTCCGCTGCTGACCGGCCAGTCGATTGCCTACTTCTCCGCCGAATTCGCGCTGCATCAGTCGCTGCCGATTTACGCCGGTGGCCTGGGCGTGCTCGCGGGCGATCACTGCAAGGAGGCCGGCGATCTCGGCGTGCCGCTCATCGGCGTCGGTTTCATGTACCCACAGGGCTACTTCCATCAGCGCATCTCCGCGGAAGGCTGGCAGGAGGAGACCTACGAGCAGCTCAACTGGGCGGACGCTCCGATCGAACCGGCCACGACGGTCGACGGCCGGCCGTGCATCACGGCCGTCCCGCTCGGCGACCGCTCGGTGCTGGTCGCGGTCTGGCGGGTGCGCGTGGGACGCGTGCAGCTGTATCTGCTCGACACCGATCTCGACGAGAACGCCCCGTGGGACCGCGAGCTGTCGGCGCGCCTGTACGGGGGCGACCGCGAGACGCGCATTCAGCAGGAAATCGTGCTGGGGATCGGCGGCGTGCGCGCCCTGAAAGCGGTCGGCGCGGACCCGGCCGTGTTTCACCTCAACGAAGGTCACGCGGGGTTCGTCGTGCTCCAACGCATCCGCGATCTCATCGAGCGCGGCTCGAGCTTCGACGAAGCGCTGGCTGAAATCCGCGCCACGACGGTGTTCACCACGCATACGCCCGTGGCGGCAGGCCACGATACGTTTCCGTTTCAGCTCGTCGAGAAACATCTGGCCGGGCTGTGGGGGACGCTCGGCTCGAATCGCGACAAGTTTCTCGCGCTCGGGTCGCATGACAGCGGCGCCGGGCCGCAGTTCAACATGACGGCGCTCGCGCTGCGATCGGCCGGCGGGATCAACGCCGTCAGCCAGCTTCACGGCAGCGTGACCCGCGGCATGTGGAGCTCGATTTGGGGCGCCACCGCCGAATCCGAGCGTCGCGTTGGCGCGGTGACCAACGGCGTGCACGTGCCGACCTGGATTTCGAGCGGGCTCTCGAATCTCTTCGCGACGTATCTCGGCGCGGACTGGCTCGATCGCCATGACGAACCGGCGCTCTGGGACAACGTGCTCGCGATTCCCGACGACGAGTTGTGGGCGGTCCGTCTGGCGCTGAAGCAGTACCTCTTCACTTTCGTGCGGGAGCGCGCGCGGCAACGCTGGACCGAAGAGCGCGTCGGGATTCCACGCGTTGTCGCCGCCGGCACCTTGCTCGATCCGGACGCGCTGACGCTCGGCTTCGCGCGCCGGTTCACCGGCTACAAGCGGCCGGAGCTGGTCTTTCACGACCCCGATCGCCTCGCGCGGATCCTCAACGCCACGGGGCGGCCGGTGCAGCTCATCTTCGCCGGCAAATCGCATCCGGCCGACGATGTCGGGAAGCACCACCTCCAGCATGTCTACAAGCGGGCGCTCGATCCGCTCTTCGGCGGCCGCGTCGCCTTCATCGACGATTACGATCTGCACGTCGCGCACTTTCTCGTGCAGGGGTGCGACGTGTGGCTCAATACGCCGCGCAAGCCGAACGAAGCGAGCGGCACGAGCGGCATGAAGGCCGCGATCAATGGCGTCCCGCACTTGAGCATTGGCGACGGATGGTGGGCGGAAGGATTCACCGGCGCCAACGGCTGGGTGATCGACGGCGGCGCCAGCGGCGACAACGACGAGGCGTCAGACGCCGCGGACGCGAACGCGCTGTATCGGCTGCTCGAAGAGGACGTCGTGCCGGCGTTCTACGATCGCGATCACTCGAACATTCCCCATCGCTGGCTCGCGACGGTCAAGGAATCCATCCGATCGGTCGCACCCCGCTTTTCCGCGCGGCGCATGGTGAAGGAATATGCCGACAGGATGTACGCGCCCGCGCTGGAACGTAGGAGAAGTGAGGAAGTGAGGAAGTGAGGAAGTCAAGAAGCTCTCACGCGCGACGTTCGGCACTTTCTTACTTCCTTACTTCCTCACTTCCTCACTTCCTCACTTTCTGAAGTCTCGTATCTTCCCACTGATCGGCGGATGGTGGATGATCTG
>JAHFUI010000078.1:6141-7330 GCA_023265175.1 Acidobacteriota bacterium | reverse complement strand
TGCAGGGCGAGGTTGTCGATCCCGGACGACAGGTACACGTTGTCGGCATCGGGTTCCCACTCGACCTCGAACCCCAGGAGATCGATGTAGAAGCGCTTCATCGCGTCGAGATCGCGGACCTTCAGCGCAAGATGCCGGAGTCCCGCGTGTGCCGGGCGTTCCATGATCCTTTTGGACATTGTCAGTTGTTAATTGTAAATTGAAGCCATGACACGTAAGTCCGTCGCCAAGTCGCGGTGCGCGCTCTGCGGCGCCAAAGAGGTGTCCGAGCCGCGGGGCGAGGAAAAATACTGCCGCGACTGCTGGGACAAGAAAATCGCGGTCGAGGAGATCGTCGCGCGCGAGTTCGCGCTGAAGCGGTACATCCGCGCGCACAGCGCCGAGAAATACCTGATCTATCACTCGACGTTGAAGCGCCCGTGCGGGCAGCTCATCGTCGTCGACGATGGGTACGATTTATTTCTGACGCTGATGCTCTACCCCAATTTCGGATGGGATGAGCCCGCGTACCACCTCGAGGGCGACCCCGAAGGACGGCAGTTCTCGGAGATTCTGGTCGACGTCGTCGCGGCCGAGGTGATCGAGCCGTGGGGCGGCGGCAAATGGCACATGGAAATCTTCCGCTCGCTCAACCCGGAGCCCGAAGACTGGAACGGGGAAATGTGAGACAATCGCAAGCTCAATCTACAATCTGCAATCTACAGTCTGCAATGGATTCCGGAGGAGAGTTATGAATCGCGCGCGCCATGCCTTCGCCGCGACGCTCGTCGGCGCCATCTGCGTGGGCGGCTTCACCGTGTTCGCGCAGGATAAGCAGGATAAACCCAAGGCGCCTGAGTTCAAGTCCGTCCTGGCCGGCAAGAAATTCACGCCACCGGTCAGGGGCGCCGCCGAGGTCGATTTCGTGAGATCCGCCACTAAGCGCGAAGGGAACACGCTCGTCACCAAGATTCAGGTGAAGAACATGTCCACCGCGCCGATCCCGCGGCTCACGATCGACGAGACCTGGTACGACAAGAACAACAACATCATTCCCGGCGGCAAGGGCGTCGTCAACGGCCTGCTGCAACCTGGCGAGGTCCAAACGGTCGAGATTCGCACGCCGGTGAACGCGAGCATGGCGAGGAGCATGCTGCAGTTCAGCCACGCGAACGGCACGGTCCCGAAGCCGCACCAGGTGACATCACTC
>JAHFUI010000078.1:0-6041 GCA_023265175.1 Acidobacteriota bacterium | reverse complement strand
TTCGCCTCCACGCTTCCCTGATCCACAATCCGGAGCTGCACCTGACGATCGGCGGTCGGACCCTGCCCGAGACGCGACCGGGCCTCGACCTTCAGCACGTAGAGGCCCGGCGCCAGTCCCATGAGCGGCACGCGCGCGCCGTAGCCGTAGCCGCCGCTCTTCCCCTGCAGCTCTGACGAGTCGCGCACATCCTCGGCCTTAAACATCACCTTGCCCTCGTCGGCCGTGACGGTCGTCGTGATGTCGACCTTGTGCGGCGACGCGGCGGCGTTGTCGTAGATCTCGACGAACAGCGCGAGCTCGTCGTCCACCGGGAAGATGCGGCTCCCCATCGGAGCCGCCGGCAGCGCCGGCTTGAGCTCCTCATCGGGACGAACCGTCGGCACGCGCGAGGCGGCTACCGATGTCAGGACGAGGCCGCTCATGGTGAGCGGCCCCTTCGTGAAATCCGGCACGTCGAGGTCGTACAGCACCGAGCCGATCTTGTTGGTGGCCAGATCGTTCGCCGCGACGCGAAGCTGATATCGCCCGGGCGGAATCTGGAGCCGGCTGAGCGTGCGCATCCCCGACCGCTGAACGACTGCTTTTGTCTCGGGACGCAGATTGAGGGTCACCGTGTCGGTGTTGCCGCCTTGGTACTTGCCCTTGGCATCCATCGCGAAATACGTGATCTGGACCTGGTCGCCAGCCCCAAGCCTCAGATCCTGCCCGCGCATTTCCACGCCGAGCAGGACGGAGGCGTTCGGCGCCGTGCCCTTGAACGGCGCCGCGAACACCTGCATGGTCAGGCCGCTGATCGGCAGCGGGCTCTGGAGCGCGTTGCGCGCGTCCACGGAGAGCCGGCTCGCCGGATTCACGGCGGCCGCCGCTGCGAGGGCCTTCGTGGTTGGATTCGCGTAGCCTCGTCGCGCGCGCACGGTGAGCCCCGGTCGGTTCACACGCACCTGAATGTTGTGGAACTTGCCGTCGGGTTTTGGATTCGGCGGGTAGTACGCGAGGACGTAGTACGAGCTGTTCTCCTCGACGATGCGATCGAAGGCATTGGCGAAGCTGTTCGTGTTGATGATCGCGAGACCGCCCGTTTCCTCGGCAAGCGTCCGGAGGCTGTTGTGCTGCAGGCGGAGCTCGTTCTGCAGGCCACGAAGACCGAGACTGGCGATCTGCTGTTCGGTCAGTGCGCCGGTGGTCTCGCCGGTGCCGGGATCAGTCGAGCCACCCGCCGGCGCGGAATTCAGCTCGATCCCGACGTCGCCCATGTCTGTCAAGCCGCGCGGATCGATGGCATAAATGCTGACGTTCGATTTGGTCGCCGAGCGAATCAGATCGCGCGTTCGGTCGACGATCATCGAGGCGTCAATCTTGTTGAACATGTCTTCGATGTCGTACTCGATCCCCTCGCTCACGAACAGCAGCGACTTCTTGCGGCCCCGGACGCTGCCGAACCAGTCGGCGATCGCCTGCAGTTCCTCGAGCGTGTTGCGCGCATCGAAGCCGCGCTTGCGCTCCATCGGGTCGGAGATGCCGGCGCCCGGCATGCCAATCGTCGCGAGATATTGCTGATACGCCTCGACCGTCGCCGGCCGCTCCGCCTTCCCTGTGAATTTGTCGACGGCGGCAAGCAGCAGGCGCTTGCTGCTGGTGAATTCCTGCGAGTAGTCGGTCCGGCCCTGGACGTGAACCACGGCCATCAAGTCGTTGGCGCCCAGCTTGTCCTGGATGAACTTGCGCATCGCACGGCGGACCAACTGGGTGTGCAGCGGCTGCACGTGCAGATCGTCCAGCACCGCCACGTAGATGCGGCCGTCGAACGGCCGCGCGTTGGTCCTGACGTCCGGCTCGATCGGCTGTGCGGCGAAGAGCGGCCGTTCGGTGCGATCGATGGGAATGTCAACCAGCGTGAAGCCGCTGATCGTCTGCGCCTTGCGGTCCTCGAAGACCTGGAAATCCTCCTTCTTCAGGTCGCGGACGAAGCGCCCCTGTTGGTCGGTGACGACCGCGTCGACCTCGACGTAGTCCACCTGCAGCTTGAAGGTCGGCGATTCGAGGCCTTGCGGCGGTGCCGGCGCCTGCCCCGCGGTCGCCACGGCTGCAGCCAACAGGACGACGACTCCCGCGATTCGTATGCGTCGGTTCATGGAAAGCTCTCGTCAGCGCCGGTTACGTAAAGGGCGTGTAAGCGCGCTGGCACCCGCCTCTTGGATTATACGGGCACCATCCCCCTTCCCGCCCCTGGCTAGGAGCGTGCCTGAGAAACCGAAACGGGCTTCTAGGAGCCCGTTTCGGCATTACTCGGACGGGCTCCTAGGCGGGAAGCTCGAAGCAGGAACCGCGAAGCTGGATATACTTGAGCGATGCCTGCTGGAATTGCGGCGGCGCCGATCGATGTCGCGGCCGTCCAGGACGCGCTTGCCGCCGACGGAATCGACGGCTGGCTGCTGTACGACTTCCGAGGGCTGAATCCGATCGCGGCCGATATCACAGCCGTTGCGCATCAGGGCGGCCATCTGGCGACGCGCCGCTGGTATTACCTGATCCCCGCCACCGGCGAGCCGCGCGGCCTCGTTCACGCGATCGAGCGTCAGGCGCTGGCGCATCTGCCCGGAAAGACCGAGCGCTATGCGGGTCGCGAACAGCTCGAAGCGGGCATCCAGCGGCTCGTGTCCGGGCTGCGACGCGTTGCCATGGAGTACTCACCGAAGTGCGCGATCCCGTACATCGCTCGGGTCGACGCCGGCACGATCGAGCTCGTGCGGCAAGCGGGCGTCGAGGTTGTCTCGTCGGGCGATCTCGTGCAGCGATTCGCGGCGGTCTGGGACGATCAGGCGATCGAAACGCATCAGCGCGCGGCCGAGAATCTCTACAGGATCAAAGATCGAGCCTTCGACGAAATCCGGCGCCGGCTGAGCCGCGGGATCGCGACGACGGAGTACGACATTCAAGAAGAGATGGTGACGTGGTTTCGCGACGAGGGGCTCATCAGCGATTCGGCGCCCAATGTGTCGGCGGCGGAAAACGCGGGCAATCCGCATTATCTGCCGACGGCGAGCGCCCATCGGGTGATTCACCGAGAGGAGCTTGTCCTGCTCGACCTCTGGGGGAAACTCGATCGGCCCGGCGCGGTGTTTGCTGACATCACGTGGGTGGGCTTCACGGGGCGCCGCGCGCCCGATCGGCAGATCACGGCGTTCGATGCCGTGTGCGCCGCGCGCGACGCGGCAATAGCTCTGGTGCAACGAGCGATCGGCGCGGGCCAGGAACTGCGCGGCTGGCAGGTCGATCGGGCCGCCTCGCTGGTCCTGCGAAGCGCGGGACTGGGCGACCACATTCTCCATCGGACGGGTCACAGCCTGGGGCAGGAAGTCCACGGCACCGGCGTCAACATGGACGATTACGAGACCCACGACGACCGGCGCCTTCTGACGGGAACCGGCTTTACAATTGAGCCAGGTCTCTACTTCGACGACTTCGGCGTCCGTACCGAAATCAACATGGTCGTTCAGGCTCGCGAGGCGGTGGTCACGGGACCGCTGCAGACCGGGATCGTTGCACTCGTTTAGGAGGATTCGATGTCAACCCGCAAGACCACATTTTTCTACGCCATGCTCATCGCGGTGGCGTCGCTGGCTGTCGGCATGGTGATCGCGTCGCGCCTGGACTTGACGCCCGCCTCCTCGGCACAAACCATTGCCGTGCCGCCGATGAACAGCACGCCGATCAGCGGGCCGGTGGACGCACAGACCTTCCGGAACATCGCGAAGGCGCAGTCGCCGATGGTCGTCAACATCCGGACCGAGATGAAGGCCAAGGCGGGGGACCTGCAGGACTTCTTCGGCGGAGGCGGCGGGGCTCCCGACGATTTCCTGCGCCGGTTCTTCGGGCCCGGCGGCGGCCAGGACGATCAACAGGACAACGGCGGCGGAGGCCGAGGCCGGCGCGCGCCGCGTGCGCAGAAGACGGAAGCGGCCGGCACCGGCTTCATCATCAGCAAGGACGGCTTCATCCTCACGAACGCCCACGTCGTCGACGACGCGACCAAGATCGAGGTCGGGCTGTTTGGCGACGAGTCCGACGTCACGTACCAGGCGAAGGTCATCGGCAAAGATGCGCTGACCGACAGCGCGCTCATCCAGCTCATCGAGATGCCGAAGACGCCGTTGCAGGAGGCGAAGTTCGGCGACTCCTCGCAAATGGCGGCCGGCGACTGGGTGATGGCGATCGGTAATCCGTTCAACCAGTCGCACACCGTGACGGTCGGCGTGGTCAGCGCGATCGGCCGGCTCTTCTACAATCTGCCTCAGCGTCCGAATGAGATGATCCAGACCGACGCCGCGATCAATCCGGGCAACTCGGGTGGGCCGCTGCTCAACATTCGCGGTGAGGTCATCGGCATCAACACCGCAATCCTCAGCAACGAACGCAGCGCCGGCAACATCGGCATCGGCTTCGCGGTGCCGATCAACACCGTGCGCGAGCTGCTGCCGCAGTTGCGCCAGGGCAAGATCGTGCGCGGGCGGATCGGCGTGCAGGTGTCGGCAGTGCCGCACGATGCGTACGAGGACTTCGGCCTCAAGTCGCGCACCGGTGCGCTCGTCGCGCAAGTCTCGCCGGGCGGCGCGTCGGCCAAGGCCGGGATCGAGCCGGGCGATGTGATCGTCGAGTACAACGGCCGCCCGGTGCCCAACAGCGGCGAGCTGGTCAAGCTGGTGGTCGCCACCAAGCCGGGCACGTCGGTGCCCGTGAAGGTCCTGCGCGACAAGCAGGAGAAGACGCTGCACGTGACCGTCGAGGAGCTCGACCTCGAGGCCGAACAGCAGGGCCAGCGCTCGAGCCGTGGCGGCAACAACAACGAGCCGCAGGACCAGGGCGCCAGCGGATTCGGTTTGACGCTGCAAAACGTCACGCCGCAGATCGCGCGCCGGCTGCAGCTGCCGACGGGCCAGTCTGGGGCGGTGATCGCGGACATCGACCCGGGGAGCGCGTCCTACGGTCCGCTCCACCCCAACGACGTCATTTTCGCCGTCAACGGCAGGGCGGTCTCCAATGCCGCCGAGGCGGGACGGGAACTGCAGAAGATTGCGTCGGGCCGGATCGCGCGCATCCTCGTGTGGCGCGATCAGAACACGCTGTTCGTGCCGGTCAAGAAGGATTGAAGATTGAAGATTGAAGATTGAAGATTTGATCCACGAGCGCGGCCCGATGACGGTGGCCGCGTTCATGGATCTGGCCCTCTACGATTCCGAGCTCGGCTACTACGCCCGCGCGGCCCAACGATCCGGCCGCGCCGGCGATTTCTTTACCAGCGTCGACGTCGGACCGCTGTTCGGCGAGCTCCTCGAAATCCAGCTCGCCGAGATGAGAGAAATTCTCAATTCCGAATTCCGAATTCCGAATTTCGACCTCGTCGAAGCCGGCTGTGGCAACGGCCGTCTCTCCGCCGACATCCTACGCACCGCGCGCGACCATCACCCTGAGTTTTTTGAATCGATTCGCCTGCACCTGGTGGAAGCCAGCCCGGCCGCCAGAGCAGCACAGCGGGAGACACTTGGCGATGTCGCTGATAGGCTGATCGCCACCGCTTCGGATCTCCCCGTGTCGTTTGAAGGGGTGCTCGTCGCCAACGAGCTGCTCGACGCGCTTCCAGCACACCAGGTCGTCATGCGCGAAGACGGCCTGCGCGAGATTTACGTAGTCGCCAGTCGACAGTCGACAGTCGTCAGTCGAGGGGCAGGACGGACGACTGACGACGGCCGACTGACGACTGACGACGGCCGACTGATGACTGACGACGGCCGACTGACGACTGACGACGGCCGACTGATGACTGACGACGGCCGACTGATGACTGACGACGGCCGACTGATGACTGACGACGGCCGACTGATGACTGACGACGGCCGACTGATGACTGACGACGGCCGACTGATGACTGACGATGGCCGACTGATGACTGACGACGGCCGACTGATGACTGACGACGGCCGACTGATGACTGACGACGGCCGACTGATGACTGACGACGGCCGACTGATGACTGACGACGG
>JAHFUI010000077.1:13424-21331 GCA_023265175.1 Acidobacteriota bacterium | reverse complement strand
CCTCAGGAGCGGGCCGCTATTTCGGATACCTCCCCACCGGTATCGACACTCCGACGACAATTCGAGCGATCGCAGGAGGCAGATCGTCACTGAACAACCAGATCAGCTGCGCATCCCCGCGAAGGGCTGCACGTTGCCCCATTTGGACCTGCCAGGCGACGCCGCCTGTCGGAAGGAGGGGTGGATAGAACGACGTACTCAAGCCAGAAATCGTCATAGAGCGGTCAGCCCACCCCGTGACCCCATAGAGGACAAACACGCTCGACCGCCGATTTGGGATGCTGGCTAACAATTGTGGCTGGGCTAGCTCTTGAGGAACTCCTCGGCTTCAAGTCAATTGGGTCACAAAACGGTCATGCTGCAGGGCGCTCCTTGATCGGGACGAGTTCTGAACTTAGCGCGGCACCGCGGCGAGCGCGTCAAATCGGTACCCCCAGGGGGAAATAACTCGGGCGGTTCGATGCAACGTCTCCAGGAGGAGGGCGATGACCAGTTTCGCGAGAATCCACCCTTGGGTGGCCCGAGCGTCCTGATGGGGAAGACGGCTGAGTTTCAGGAGCTGCTTGTGGCGCTTGAACGCCAACTCGATTTGCCAGCGAAATCGATACAGCTCCAACACGTGCGTCGCCGTGAGCAGCGCCGGGGACAGCATCGTAAAGACCAGCACAAAGTGCGCGGCTTCCAGGGACCGGGGATCGGGCGTCTTGCTCTTCTTACTCGATGCCTTGGCCACGCGGCGCTCGGCTTTTGCCGCGAGCGGGGCGGGCAATTTGGTGGCGATCACGCGCGCGGCAATGGGTGCCCCGTTGGGGCCGTTGGGGTCGAGCAACGCCACCGGCCATTCACCGACCTGGCGGACTCGGAGTCACCGGGCGTGACTGAGCGTACTGAAAGGGCGTTCGACGCGATCCTGCATCAGCGAGTGCGTCGACCGCAGGCGCAGCAGCACGTACGCCTCGGCCTCGACCGCCCCTACCCGGCCTGCTGATCGAGCTGCGCGAAGACCTCGCGTGCGCTGCGGAACGAATCGACCGCGGCGGGGACGCCGCAATAAATCGCGACCTGCAGAAACACCTCGCGGATCTCGTCGCGCGTCACGCCGTTCTTCAGGGCGCCGGCGATGTGCATCTTGAGCTCGTGCGGGCGGTTGAGCGCGCTGATCATCGCAAGGTTCAGCATGCTGCGCGTCTTCTTCGGCAGATCCTCGCGACCCCAGACCGCGCCCCAGCAGTACTCGGTGACGAGCTCCTGGAGCGGACGGTTGAAGTCGTCGGCCGTCTTGATGGCGTTTTCGACGAACTCAGCGCCGAGGACCGATTTGCGAATCGCGAGACCGCGGTCGAATGTCTGTTTGTCCATGCCGTGTGCTCCAGGTGAAAGTGTTTGTGGGGCGGATCGGCCGTCGATCATACATCGTGGCTACCCGCCGTATAATTGGCCCGGATGAGGATCCGATGACCATCACGACCACGCGCTGTCTGGCCTCGCTCTCATGGGCAATCGTGGCGGCGACGGCGTTCTCGGCCGGCGCGCGAGCCACGGCGCAGACGGCGCCCGCCAGGCGGGCGCCAGCGCCCAAGACCGGATGGACCGTTCCGCGGACCCCGTGGGGCGATCCGGACCTGCAAGGCAACTATACGAACGTCTACGAGGACGGTACGCCCCTCGAGCGGCCCGATCAGTTTGCCGGACGAAAGCTCGAGGACGTCAAGGGCGAGGAGCTGGCGTCCATCAAGCGTGCGACGCAGCAGCGAACGATCGCGCAGTTCCAAACCGGGTTCGATGCGCCGGACCACTGGTGGCAGGACGCGCTCTTTCTCGAAAAAGGCAGCCAGGCGTGGCTCGTCGTGGATCCCCCGGACGGAAAGATTCCTTCGGCGACTGACGAGGCACAGCAGCGCATCGCGGCGCGCGCCGAGGCGCGACGAGCCAGCGGGCGCGGTCCGGCTGACTCGTACGAGGATCGGAGCCTCTACGATCGCTGCATCACGCGCGGGTTTCCGACTTCGATGATGCCGACCATTTACGGGAATTCCTACCGGATCATCCAAAGCCCGGGATACGTCGCGATTCAGATGGAGATGATCCATGAGACGCGTGTCATCCCCATCGACGCGCAGCCGAGGCCGCACGTCGGCAGGCGCATTCAACTGGACATGGGCGACGCCCGAGGCCGCTGGGAAGGCGACACGCTCATCGTCGAGACGACCAATTTCAATCCCAGAAGCGTGTACCGAAACGCCAGCGCGGAGACGCTGAAGCTCACCGAACGCTTCACGCGCATGTCTCCTGACAAGGTGCGGTGGTCGGTCACTCTCGAGGATCCGGCGACGTGGACGCGACCCTGGACGTTTTCCCTGCCGCTGACGATGAACGACAGCGAGCCGATCATGCAGTACGAGTGTCACGAGGGGAACTACGGCTTGAGGAACATGCTCAGCGCCACGCGCGCCACGGAAAAGGCTGCCGCGGATGCCGAGACGAATGTGACGGCCAAGTGAAAGGAGTGATCATGCGTCAGCAACTGATCGTCCCAGTGAGAACGTTGACGGGAATGTTGACCGGCGCGATCGTGATCGCGTCGATCGCGTCGGTATCCGCCGGCGGCCAGACTCCGGGCGGTTCGGCCGCCGCGACCAAGCCTGCGGTGAAGAAGGGCTGGACGCCGCCGCGCACGCCGTGGGGCGATCCCGATATCGAAGGCCTCTGGCCCGGCACCGACTTCGTCGGCGTGCCGCTCGCCAGGCCCCGGACCGTGGGCTTGAGGACCGAGCTGAACGACGAAGAATTTGCGGCCCGTCTGGCCGCGTTTCAGAGGCAGACCGAGGAGGACAACGCGGACTTCGATCTCGACAAGATCACCCCTGAAGTCCTGGCCCGCGGCACGGTCGGTGGCCCGGTGTCGCCGCCGCCGCATTGGCTCGAGCGCGGGAAGCCGACAAGGCAGGCGGGGCTGATCATCGATCCGCCCGACGGCCAGATGCCGCCGCAGACCGAAGAGGCGCAGCAGCGCGCGGCCGCGCGTCAGCGCGCGCGGTTCGGGCGCGGCCAGGCGGATTCCTACGAGGATCGCAGCCTGTACGATCGCTGCATCACGCGCGGCGTGCTCGGCTCGATCCTTCCAGTGATCTACAACAACGGGAACCAGATCATCCAGACGCCCGGCTGGGTCGCGATCCGGAATGAGATGGTCCACGAGGCGCGCCTCGTACCGCTCGACGGTCGTCCGCATATCTCGTCGAACGCCTTCCACACCGCCATGGGAGACTCGCGCGGTCACTGGGACGGCAACACGCTGGTCGTGGAAACGACGAATCTCGATGGCAGGACCGGCGTGGGGGGCAATGGCGGCGCGAATCTGTACAGCACCAGGACCAAGATTACCGAGCGCTTCACGCGACTCGACAACGACACGCTGAAATATGAAGCGACGGTCGACGATCCGGGAACATGGACGAGGCCGTGGACGCTGTCATTCCCTTGGCGGCGGGATCCGAGCTACGGCTTCTACGAGTACGCGTGTCACGAGGGCAATTACGCGCTGCGCAATATTCTCAGCGGCGCGCGCGCGGATGACAGGGCTGCTGCTGGGCGGTGAATTAGCGGTAGATGGAAGACGCACGGTCTGCGCACACCGGTAGGGCACGGTCTTCAGACCGTGCCAGCTGATCGGCGCGATTATGCGCGAGTCGTCCCAATAGCGAGGCCGACCAGCGCGCTCGCATCGGGCAGCTGTTCGAGCCTGCCGATGCGATCGGCAAGGCGGTCGCGCTCACCCTTCGAGAGAAAGCCGCTCGCGTTCTCGCCGAACTTGGCCTGCAGCTCGGCGTCGCTCATGGGATTTTCGGCGGAACCCCGGTTGTACTCCTCGACTTCGAGGAACGACCGGCCGTCTTTGAGCGTGACGCGCACGGCTCCCTTGAAACGACCCGGCCCCGGGAGCTCGGGATCGACGTGGCACCGCACACGCCGCGCGAGCGCGAGGATCCCGGGATTGGTGAGGCTGTCGACGCGATACGCGTGCCTGCCAAGTTCCCCGAAAAAGAGCGCCTCGGCCAGCGTGTATTGCAGGCTCACCCGGCCGTGTGCATCGGTCGCGGGCGCCAGCTTTTCCTCCACCGGCTCGCACACGATCGGCACGATGAAACCGGCGACGGGACATTCAATCCGTTCGACGTCTGACGCGTTGATGCCGTGTCGGCTCCGCAAACGCAGCAGCGCGTCGATGTAGGGATGGAGCACGTGCGCCGCCGGGAATGGCTTGAACGACGAGCTCCGGCTGTCCCACCGCGTGCCGAGTCCGTCGACGATCCGCGCGAAATCGCGCGATGCGGCGGGATCCTGAAGGTGCGACGCGAAGAGACCGAATCGTCCTTCAAAGACCTGCGCCGGCCCGGTCGTCCCCGCGCGAGCGAGAAATGCCGCAGCGATGCCGCTCTGAGCCGCCCATCCCGGGTGAAGAAATTTCGTCTGCGTGCCATCGACCCAGCATTCCAGCAGGCCGGCGGCAAAGCTGCCGCAAATGCCGGCCGCGCGCGCCATCGCCTCCCCGTCGAGCCCGAGCAACCGGCCCGCCAGATAGCACACACCGAAAGGTGCGAAGAGACCACTGGGATGAAAGCCAAGCCGATGGAATTGACCCGGAGAGACGGAACCGACGCGGCAGGAAATCTCGTTGCCGACGGCGATCGCCGCAATGAGATCGCGACCCAACACTGCGCCCACATATTCCGAGAGCGCGAGCGCTGCCGCTACCGCCGGGCTGCTCATGTGCACGATCGATTCGTTGTGGGTATCGTCGAATTCCAGCGCCTGGGAGAACGCGCCGTTCGCGAAGGCGGCCGTGGTCACGCCCACCTTGTCGCCGGTGCCCAAGACACGGCACGGTCCCGGCGGCGACATTGCGACGGCTGCCTCGCGCGTGGACCGGCCGAACGGCGTCTCAGCGCCGGCCAGCGAGAGTCCGATGATGTCCAGAATCCTGCGCTTCGTCGCCTCGACGACGTCCGGCGGCAGATCGTCGAACCGAACGTGCGAGGCCCAGAGGCTCAGCTCGGATGAGATCGACACGCTAACCATCATGCCAATGCAGAATGCAAAATGCAGAATGCAAAACCGAGTACGCAACACATTCTGCATTCACCATTTGCATTTCGACCGTGGAACAGCATTGTAGTCGCGCACGGGCAGGTATATAAAAACGTCATGAAGCCTGTCAAAACGGTGTTGTGTTCCGTAGCGGCATCCCTCTGCCTGGTCTTGAACGGCGCGACCGCTGCGCAGGCGCCGAAAGCCACGCGGATCAACCGGGCGATCGAGCTACTGGCTCAGGGTCAGCCCATTTACTACACCGGCTCGCATAGTGGGACCAGCGGCAGTTATGACCAGGGCGTGAAAGACGCCCAGACCTATGCCGACTACATCAGCTACGACATGGAGCACGCGCCGTACGACATCAGGGGCCTCGCCGATTACATGCGCGGACTGGTGGCCGGCGGTCCAACCAAAAGCGGCCATCGTACGCCGCCAGTCATCGTCAACGTGCCGGTCAACGGCACGGACGAAGCGACGGTCCGCGCCAACGCGTGGATGTTCCATCAGGTGCTGGCCACCGGCGTCCACGGCATCCTGCTGACGCACGCCGATGCGCCGGGCGCGGTACGGGCGCTCGTGGAATCGGTCCGTCTCCCCATTCACAAGCAGGCCGTCGGTCAGGGAATCAGCGAGGGGCGCCGGGGCGTTCACGGCGCGGAGACGGCCGCGCCGATTTGGGGCGTCTCGCAGGACGAATATCTCCAGAAGGCCGACGCCTGGCCACTCAATCCGAACGGCGAGCTGCTGCTGGGCCTGAAGCTCGAAGACAAATACGCGCTTGCCAATGCCGATCAGAACCTGAAGGTGCCGGGCATTGCATTTGCCGAATGGGGGCCGGGTGACATGGCGTTGTCGCTGGGCGTCCAGGGGCGCGGCGCGGAGACGAAGCCTGAGATGGTGGCCGCGCGCGCGAAGATTTTTGCCGCCTGCAAGGCGAACAAGATCTTCTTCCTGAATTCGATGAATCCGAGCAACGTGGTGGCGATGATTCAGGAAGGCGTCATGATCGGGCCGGCGAGCCAGCAGACCGCCGAGATCGGCCGCAAGCTCACCAATCGCCAGATGCCGTGGTAGCTGTCTGCTGGCCGATTTCGAGGCCGGTCACTTGCACACGCTGTACTCCTCGTTTATCGGGCCGCGGCGGGTCGACCTGGCCGAGGCGCGCGTCCCGCGTTACGACCTGCTGGACGTCACGCGCGACAACCGCCTCACGCTGCAGACCGCCCGGGGATGCCCGCTCGACTGCGCGTTCTGCGGCGCGTCGCGCTTGATCTCGTCTTACAAGATGAAGCCGCTGGATCAGGTGAGGGCTGAAATCGAGGCCATCCTCGACATCTGGCCGCGGCCGTTCCTCGAGCTCGCCGACGATAACACGTTCGTCTCGAAATCCTGGGCCCGCAAAGCAGGTACTCGTCCAGGCAGTCGCCGAAGTTGAGCGCAGCTTTGTGGTGCCCCCGACCGAACCGTGCGTGCGCCTCGACGGCCACCTTTTGTGTTCGCGCCCGGGATCGACGACAGGACGTCGAAGTGGCCCGCACAGAGCGGTAAAATGGCCAGGACGCTTCGCCGGAGACGCGTGACAACTCGTTGAGGGCGCGCAGGGCTCCCTGACGTATCAAACCGAGGTGGCTTCGATGGCAACTGTCGCCGTTCGCCGGTGGACACGCGACGAATACGATCGGATGGTCGACGCGGGCATCCTTGGGCCGGACGATCGGGTCGAGCTCGTCGACGGGGAGATCGTCATCATGACGCCACAGAAGAGCCGGCACGCCGCCGCGATCCAAATGGCTATCCGTGCGCTGCGTCCGGTCTTCGGCGACGCTTTCGACGTGCGAAGCCAGATGCCGTTGGCCCTAGCCCCGGCGTCCGAACCGGAGCCCGACATCGCCATCGTGGCCGGCTCGCCGGCGGACTTCATCGACGCGCATCCCTCGACCGCGGTGCTCATCGTCGAGGTGGCCGACTCGTCGCTGACCTTCGACCGTCTCACCAAGGCGGCGGTGTACGCCCGAGCCGGCATCACGGACTATTGGCTCGTGAACCTCGTCGATCGTGTCGTCGAAGTCAGGCGCGATCCGCAGCCGTCCACGACGGCGCCGGTCGAGTGGCGCTTCGCGTCGGTTCGAACGCTCCGCGCCGGGGAGATTATCTCTCCGTTGGCGCGACCCGACGCGGGCGTTGCGGTCACCGATCTCCTCCCGTAGGCGGTAAGCTGCTTCACACGCCCTCCGGACCGTAGCCGAGGATGGCGTCCTCTTCCTTGCGAGTCAGTCGGAGCCGCCGGTGCTTTCGAGGGACTTCGGCCAGACCTCGCGCTGCAGGAAGGCGAGGAATTCGGCGTGCCCGTTTCGGCGGACGACGTGGGTGGCGAGGCGCGCCTTGCGTTCCTCGAGCGCCCGGCCGATTGCTTCGGTCTTGCTTTCCCCGGCGAGCTTCGCCACTTCGGCCGCCAGTCGCTCCACATGAGGATTCTTGATATTGAAGGCGACGGCCTCCAGTGTGGAGAGCATGGTGAAATCTGTCAACCTGGGTGTAACCGTTGAAACAGCAAGTCCCACACGAGGCGAGAATCACGACCCTTCGTACTTGATTGGCACGAACACGATGCACACGCGGGCGACAGATCATCCGCGTGATCGTCGAGGCGCTGATCAGAACGGAGCACAGCCATCAACGCCGTGTACCTGACACAATGAACTGCCAACCGACCACCGCGCACCCTGACTGGGTGGCGCGAACCCACGAGGCCGGCGCGGCCGACTAGAATGGCAAGGATGACTCCGAGTGAGGTGATCTGCCCAACCCGAATC
>JAHFUI010000077.1:0-13324 GCA_023265175.1 Acidobacteriota bacterium | reverse complement strand
ATCTGCCCAACCCGAATCCTCACCGTCGGCTTGCGGCCATGTGGGCATGGATCTGGTCGGAAGGTGGCAGCGGCCGAGAGCGCAAGGAACGCCCGGCCATGCTCTACGCAGATCTGATTTCGAAGCTACAGCTCAGTGATTTGCTGGACGGATTCGAGAACCGCGACAAAATCTTCGAGATTCATGGGTCCTACAAGTGCGATCACCGTGCGACCTCGATAGTTGGACAGCGGCCTTACGTCGATTGCCTTTCTCATCTGCAAATCCCCGTTGTCAACGTCTGCGCCAATGTTTCGCCCTGACGCTCATTGTACCGCACGGCTAGTCGTAGCCTGGATTGTTCACGAATAGATGAACCGATTCGGCGCGTTCGCGCAGAACACCGTTGGAGCAGGCCGTCGCGGTCGCACGAAAAATGCGGCGAAGCGAGTCTTCCGCGGCGGTCTCGAGGCTACGGCACGGACGGTGGACGTTGCCGAAAGCGCTGCTCTTCAGTGCGCGGATGCCGCAACAACCCTGACCGCCGCGCTACGGCAGGACGGCGAGTCGAAGCCGCGTTTTTCCGGGCTGCGGAATTCGGTGTTCGAAGCGAATGCACCGAATCGTGTCGCCATTCATGAATAATCCGGGGTAGCGGTCGCCCCTGCGACATTCATTTCGACGATTCACGCGGTGACGACTCTGGCGACGATACTGTTGCCGTCGCTGCTCGTGGCGTACGTCGTGCTGCGGCACGCACCGACTGGTGCGGCAGTGCAGCCGAGATGAGCGTGCCGAACAATGGAGACGTGCTTCTCGGAAGACTACTTCACGGCGCGCGCACGGTTTCGTGATGCGGTGTTGCGCGCCGGTGGGGATCTGACGGCCCTCGCGATCACCTCCAAAGGTCCCGGAGGCGAGGATCTCACCATCGACATCGGCTGGTTCGGCGCTGAACGTCCGAAGCGGGTACTCGTCCACTCCTCCGGCGTGCATGGCGTGGAGGCGTTCGCTGGCGCTGCGATTCAGTTGCAGTGGCTGGATGAAGGCATTCGCGACGTACCGGAAAACTGCGCGATTGTGCTCGTCCACGTCGTGAACCCGTACGGGATGGCGTGGCTCCGGCGGGTCAACGAGCACAATGTCGATCTCAACCGCAATTGTCTGGCGCCTGAGGAGGCGTATGCGGGCGCGCCGGACGGATACAACGCGCTCGATGGATTCCTGAATCCGCCGAGCGGATCTTCCCGTGAATCGTTCTACCTCAGAGCGGCATGGCTCATTTGGCGTTTCGGCATGCCGGCCCTCAAGCAGGCCATCGCGAGCGGCCAGTACGTGAATCCGAAGGGCCTGTTTTTTGGCGGCACATCGCTTGAGGAAGGGCCGCGCCTGTTGCGGCAATTCATGCGCGACCGAATGGGACACGTCACCCACCTATTTGGGATCGACGTGCATACCGGCCTCGGACCTTTTGGCGTGGACACGCTGCTCGCGACCGATGTTCCGGGGTCGCCGGCGTTCGAAACGCTGCACGCGACGTACGGCAACTGCGTCTCGTCGCTGGATCCGGACCGCAGCCCGGCCTACAAAGCCAAGGGCACCTACGACACGATCTTCCGTCAGGCTCTGCCTGATGCCGCGGTGTACTTCGTCGTGCAGGAGTTCGGAACCTATCCCATCGTTCGGGTGTTCAGAGCGCTACGGGCCGAGAATCGCCGACGCCACTTTGGCGCTGGAGATCCCAATCGTGTCGTTGGATCCGAACTGGTAGACGTGTTTGCTCCGCGGGACGAGTACTGGCGAGCGGCGGTGTTATGCCGGGGAAGGGCCGCAATTTGCGACGCACTGCACCTCGCGGCTCTCCAGCTGGAGTTGCTGCTCAAGTCGAACACGAGATAATAAGGGTCATGATTTCATTCTGGAATCCCAAGGTGACGATGTCGGCCGCGGTATTGGGCGGCGTATTGGCGGCGTACCACGGCGAGACGAGTGCGTCAGGAGCAGCGCAAGACGCCGCCAAGGTGACGACGGTCGCAAGCGGCGTCTACAGCGCGGATCAGGCCAAGCGCGGGCAGACGAAATACAACCAGGTCTGCGGCAACTGCCATTTGAGTGATCTGAGCGGCAGTGACCAGGCGCCCGGCCTCGCGGGAGGCGAGTTCCTGGACCGCTGGGACGGTCAAAGCGTAGGCGACCTCGCCGATCGCATCCGCACGTCGATGCCGCAGGACGACATCGGGAGCCTCAACACCCAGATGTCCGTCGACCTCGTCGCGTATCTCCTGCAGGCGAATAATTTTCCCGCGGGACAGGAAGAGCTGAAAGCCGACCGCGGCTTTCTGAAGACCGTGATGATTAAAAAGAAATGATCACTTCTTTTCTTCCGCCCGCGCGGCGCTCAACATGTTCCGCAGCCCGTAGTTCCCTTCGTGGCACTCGTAGGGCAGGAGCGGCTCGCTCTCATTGGCCGTCAACGGCAATGAGAACGTCCACGGTCTGGTCCACGTCGTGGGATCTTCGAGTGTCACTGACCACTTCACCTTGTCGGGCGAGATGCGGGTGAAGCGCTCGATCAGCTTCAAGTTCTCGGGGTTGGCATTCCGGTAGACGCTTCGGGGATGGAAGTTCGTCGTTTCGACGACGAGCGTGTCGCCCTCCCAGTGGCCCCGCCCGTCGCCCATGTCCAGGTGAATGTTCCTACCCACATGCGGACGCGGCTTCGCGTCGATCGGAATGACGCGCGTCTCGTGAATCATCTCGTACAAGATCGCGACGAATCCCTGACCCTGCACGATGCGATAGGAATTGCCGTAGATGGTCGGCATCATCGAGCCGGGCAGACCGCGCGTGAGGCACCGGTCGTACAGACTGCGATCTTCGTACGAATCGGCCGGGCCGCGACCGGTCCGCGCCTGCGCCCGAGCCGCCGCTCGCTGCTGCGCCTCAGGCGTCGTCGGAGGAATCTTCCCGTCCGGCGGATCCGTGACGAGCCAGGCCTGGCTGCCCTTTTCGAGGAACAACGCATCCTGCCACCAGTGGTCCGGCGCATGGATCGGTCCTTCGAAGTTCGCAATCGTCCGCTGCTGTGTCGCCCTCTTGATGGCCGCCAGCTCCTCGCCCGACACCTCTTCGAGCTTGCGTCCCGCGAACTGATCCGGGCGCTCGAGCGGCGTGCCGTCTTCGTAGACGTTCGTGTAGTTGCCCTGCAGATCCGGATCGCCCCACGGCGTGCGCGCCGGCGCCAATGGCTTGACCGATTTGCTCGGCGCCTGAGCGGCCAGCGAAACCGGCACGGCAGCAAAGGCGGTGGCGACGATGAGAGCGGAAGCAAGGCGTCGCATGATCATCTCCTTCGGGCGCAGTATAGCCCAACCGCGGAGTATAAAATGGCCGGACATGTCTGAAACCAAGGCGCTTGCTTCCTACGTGGTGACCAGCCGATTGGAGGACATTCCCGAGGACGTGCGGCACGAAGCGCGGCGGGCCATCATCAATTACATGGGGTGCGCTGTCGGAGGCAGCCCGCATGAGGCGATCGACATCGCCATCCGTGCGCTGGGCCCCTATGCAGGCAAGCCGACCGCGAGCATTCTCGGACGAGCCGAGCGCCTCGATCCGCTCCACGCGTCGCTGATGAACGGCATCAGCTCCCACGTGAACGATTACGACGACACGACGCCGAAAAACTACAATCACCCGTCATCGCCGGTCGCTTCGGCGCTCTTCGCCTGTGCCAGCGCGAATCACGTTCGGGGACGGGACTTCGTGCAGGCGTTCATTCTGGGATTTGAGGCGGAGTCCCGCGTCGGCAACGCGGTCTACCCGGCCCACTACGATGTCGGCTGGCACATCACCGGGACGGCGGGCGTCTTTGGGGCCGCGGCCGCCATCGGCAAGCTGTTGGGCCTGTCGGTCCAGGAGATGATCTGGGCCATCGGCCTGGCGGCCACTCAGGCGGCGGGCCTGCGCGAGATGTTCGGCTCGATGGCGAAGTCGTTCCACCCGGGACGATCGGCCCAGAACGGGTACGTCGCGGCGCTGCTCGCCCAGGCGGGCTTTACGGCCGGCGAACATGGTCTCGAAGGTCCGCGCGGGTTTGCCGCCGTGCAAGCGTCTGCTTCCGATCTCTCGAAAATCACGTCACGGCTCGGCGTCGACTTCGATCTGCGCGTCAACACCTACAAGCCGTTCCCGTGCGGCATCGTCAATCACCCGACGATCGACGGCGCCATCCAGCTCCATCACGAGCATCGGCTCGATCCCGCGTCGATCGCGGCCGTGCGCCTGCGCGTCGCGCCGCTCGTCCTCGATCTCTGCAACCAGCAGAACATCACGCGGGGACTCCAGGGCAAGTTCTCGGTGTACCACGGCGCGGCCGTCGGTCTGGTCCGCGGGAAAGCCGGGCTTCAGGAATACACGGACGAAGCGGTGAACGACCCGCAGGTGAAGCGCGTCCGCGAACACGCGACGGCGGTGGGCGATCCTTCGATCACCGAAGATCAGGCGCACGTCGAAGTGGAGCTCGTCGACGGCCGCACGATCGGCCGGTTCGTGGAAGCATCGCTCGGCAACCTCGGCCGCCCGATGACCGATCGTCAGCTCGAGGACAAATTCCGAGAGCAGGCGGTACTGGCGCTGCCCGCGGCGCAGGTCGAGACGCTCATCGAGCTGTGCTGGCGGATCGATGAGCTCGATGATGTGAACGAGTTAGTCAGGGTCGCCGTACCCGCTGCGGCGCGCCGGCGTCCACCGCACATGTAAAGTTGGCCGCTTCGTCGGTGCTGCCGGTGCCCTTCCATCTCGCCACGTTTCCGAACGGGCACAGGGGCCGCGTGCGATCGACTTTCCCATCCGTCCGGTGAGACGCGACGATCTGATCCGGCGCCGTGCCCTTCTCCTCCCACTGCTCCATGGCTGCGATCTTGTCGAACGTATCCGTTCCAGCGCCGCCCTGACAGTGGTTCATCCCGGGCACCATGTAGAGCTGAATGGATTTACCGACCGCGCCTTTTCCGGCGTTGCCGACCACCGCGCTGAAGTAGTTGGTGCTCTGCTCCGGCGCCACCTGCGTGTCGTTCCAGCCGTGATAGAGGAGCAGCTTCCCGCCGCGATCGAAGAACGGCTTCAGGTTCGTGTTGTTGGTCGCCAGGACATCCATCGCCTTCATCGTCCGCTCGATGTCGGTCGCGGGGTCGAAACGGCGCCAGTCCCAGCTCGGATCGCCGAAGACCACGTACTTGAATGCGTCGAGCGCCGTGCCGATCGGTTCCGGACCGCCGGTAATGTTCCAGCCGAGCTCGGAGCCCGGCTGCAGGCCCGGGTAGATCACGGCGCCACTATTCGGGTTCCTGACCGGCGCGTACAGCGCGCGCGCCGTCTCGACCTGCGCGGCCGTCAGACACGACGGACCGTCCGCGTCCTCACACTGCAGGACCTTTGGATCGAAGCGGCAGCGCACCGGGTTCTCGATCACACCGTCCTGGACGCCGTCCAGCCTGTCGCACGCCTTCAAGACCGCGTCGTGCACCAGAGGGTACTTGCTTTGTGGAATGTTGCTGTCGGGGGTCCGGTTGGCGACCTTGTTGATCGCCAGCCGGCCGGCGTGGAGATACATCTGATTCCACGCGGCAGCGCCCGCGACAATCCCGTCGAAGTCGGCCGGATACCGCTGCGCCTCGGCCAGTCCCTGCCTGCCACCCTGGGAGCACCCGTTCCAATACGAGGACTTCGGCGCGTTTCCGTAATGGGCCTCGATAATGGTCTTGGCCTTCACCGTCATCTCGTGGACCGATCGGTACGCGAGGTCGATGACCTTTTCGGGATGTCCGAGCGCGAACTGCGCGGTGTTGCCCGTGTGACCTGTATCGGTGCTGGCGCCGGCGTAGCCGGCCGCGACTGCCGCCGCGAGCGCGGGATAGGAGATCGTGCCGGCCCATCCACCGTTGCCGACGGCCTGAAACTTCCCGTTCCACCCCGACGCCGGCAACCAGACTTCAACCTTGATTTCGGAATCGCTGCTTGGCTTGAGTGTCGCGGCAACGCGACAGAAAGCCGGCAGCGTTCCATAGACAGCTCCTGCCCCGCCAACGCGACCAGCGGCGCCGCCCCGCGCTTCGGCTGGACCTCGGCCATCCGCACCGGCTTGAGCGATCCCAGGGGCGCCGGACCCGCGACGGCCGCCGGCGGGCGGCGTGAAGGATCCCGCGGCCACCATCAGTGCCGATGTGATCGTCGCGTCCGGAAGCGTGAGGCTCGCGAGGTCCTCGCACTTCGTCGCCCCCGCTGTTTGAGCCACGCCTGTCCACAACATCGCGGTCGTGACCAGTATCGCTAGGAAGACGAAGGCGGTAAGGCAGCGGCCGACGATGAGCTTGGGGCGATTCATGTTTCCTCCGCGCTAGGAGCGTATCTGAGTAACGGGAACACGCTCCCAGTAGGCCGGCTTCGCCGGCGAAAAAGCCAATGATCTGGAACGGACGCGCGCGCAGCGCGCCTACTAGGAGCCCGTTTCGGCATTACTCGGACGGGCTCCTAGAACTTCACGGTCGCGCCGAAACGGATCAGGCGCGGAGATTGGATCGTCACCGCATTGTTCAACGTTGCGCCAAACGTGTTGGTTTGCGTCAGCACCGGGTTCGCGTTCAGCGCATTGAACAGCGTCAGCTCCGGCCGCAGTTCGACGCCGCGGCTCCGGATCGACTTTGCCAGACTGAAGTCGAGCTGGTTGACCCGGTCGTTGTACGCCGTGCCCGGCTCGTTCAGCCGTATGTTCACGCTCGACGGAACGAGAGCCGGCAAGATCTGGCGATTGACCTGATAGGTGATGATGCGCTCGGTCCCCGGCACGCTCTGGAAGTTCGCGCTTACCCGGACGCCGTAGGGTAGCTGGTAGCTGCCCACCAGCTTGAACGACGTGCGGAGCGGGACGTCATACAGCGTCTGATCGCAGAAGCGCAGGTTGTTGAGGTCCTCGACCTGACAGGTCTGCGTCAGCGTTCGACCGGTGGAGGTCCCTCCGGAGATCGTGCCACCCCGCGGCAGGCGCATGTTAAGACTGACATCAACGCCCTTGTACACCCGCGTGTTCTGGTCCGAGTGGGTGTCGAGCTCGTTCACCTGTCCGAATTTTGCCGCGCTGATGTTGTAGACCGGGAGCGTCTGGCCGTTGCCCCGCGGGTCGGGAACCGAGAGCAGCGCGTAGTCACTGGGAACGAAGGCCAGGTTGTCGGTCCAGGGGATGTTATAGAAGCTCCGCTGGTTGTAGCTGATCGAGACCGCGAAGCCAGGCCGGACCTCGCGTTGGATGCCCACGTCGTACACCCGCTGGTACGGCCGCTTGATGTTCGGATCCGGATTGGTGTTGCGCCGCACGCCGAACGTCAGGTTCTGCGAACGCCCGAGCTCGCTCTCCTGCGCGATATCGTCCTTGTTGGTGTCGGTCCAGCTACGCTGGTCGCTCTGGAATACTTCCGGGTTGTAGGTCGACGCGAATCCGGGCCCCTGCGATTGCACGTACACGCCGACGGTACCCTTGATGGCGGTCTTGCCGTTCCCAAACAGATCGTAGGACGCGCCGAGCCGCGGCGAGACGTTCTTCCAGTTCGGAACATCGGGGATGGCATCGAAGTGGCGCGCCGGCACGAATCGGCCGGCTTCGATCGTCTGCTCCGGCACTTCCGAATTGAAGTAGTCGTAGCGGATGCCGGGGCTGAGCGTCAGGCGCCTGGTCGTCCACGTGTCCTGCACGAACACGCCCAGGTCGGCGTTCACGTTGACGATGTTGTCGATTGGCGTGTTGTAGGCCTGGACCTGAAAAGCTCGGCCGCTGCTGTATTGCTGGCGGATGTCGCCGTTGACATCCAACCGAGTATCTCTCGACCAGCCCCATCGATCCTGGAAGCCCACTTTGAACTGATGCGCGCCGGACACATATGTCAACGAGGCCTGCGCGATGCGCGAGATCGCCGGTTGATCCGCGGGCGCCGTGGTGCCTGGACCGGAGATGGAGGCGGCCCACTGCGTGCCCAACACCGTGTCCTGGCGGCCGATCGTCCCATAGCTGGTCCCGGGCGGACAGAGGGTGAACGCCGTGTGGCACGTACCGATCACGACCTCCGGCTCGTATCCATAGAGCTGGTCGTTGAACGTTTCGTTGACCCCGAATTCGAACAGCAGACGGTTGCTGATCGTCGAGGTCCACTTCGCCTGCGCAACGTGCTGGGCGGGCGACTTCTGTGTGATCGCGGCGGCCGGCGCCACCAGCGAGCTCAAATTGCGATGACCTCGGATTTTCGACGCCCAGTCGAAGAGCGCCGTCACCCGGTTCTTCTGGCTGACCTGCGAGGTCAGCCGCAGCGGGAACGCCTTCAGGTTGTTGTCATCCACCGCCTGCGTGCCGTCCGGATTGAACGCGTTGGCCACGTAGTTGTTGTAGGCCCAATTCCGGCCCGAGACGAAGAACCACAACCGGTCTTTCTTGAGCGGTCCGCCGAGGCTGTAGTTGATGTCGTAATCTCTATGAAGCCTGTCAGGCGTCGAGATGCCCCGCGCTCGCAGCTCGTCGTCGAGGTTCACCCCCTGCGTGCTGCCGTTGGCCAGCAGCAGCACGGTGTCTCCACTGAACTTGTTGCCGCCCGTCCTCGGGATCCGGTTGACGAGCACGCCGGAGAGTTGATTCTCGGCCGACCCCCCGCTCACCTGGACGGCCATTTCCTGCGTCTGCGCTTCGTTGTCGTAGGTGCACGAGCACTGGCCGGCGCCGAACATGGCGTCGACCACCAATCCGTCGATCAGCGTCCTCGAGTCGCCGGTGAGTGAGCCGTGCGTGAGGAGGCTGCCGCCCGTCCACATCGAGCTCGAGCCGCCGACGTCGAACACGCCGGTAGAGACCGACGGAACGGTGCCGGCCATCAACTGGAAATTTCGGCCGGTCGGAATCGCCTCGATCTGCGCCTGCGTCACCACTTCGCGCCGCTGGCTGGACTGCACGTCGACAATCGGACTCTCGCCGGTCACCGTCACGCTTTCGGCGACGGCGCCGACCCGCATCTCGATGTTGATCGGCGCCGTGAAGTTGGCTTCCAGCACGATACCTTCCCGTACGACCGTGCTGAATCCGTTCAACGTGAAGGTCACGCTGTAGGTGCCTGGCCGCAGGTCCACGATGCGATACTGCCCCGCTTCGTTGCTGGTGGCGGTTTTGGTCTTCTCGATCAGGACCGGGCTGCTCGCTTCGACCGTCACGCCGGGCAGGACGGCGCCGGTCGTGTCTTTCACGACGCCCGCAATCGCGCTCTGTGCCAGGACGAGGGCGGGCAGCGTGAGGGATCCGATGACGACGAGGACGAGGGTCAGGAGCCGCTTGCGCATAAACCTAGTTCCTCCTGCGATGAGTTTGACGATGCGCCGAAGACGATTCTCTACGCGTGGCAACCGGGGAAACGCCGTGAGCATACCACCGGCGCGCTACCGCGCTTGAGGCAATATTGCACGCTGCCGGTACGCCTCGAGCCGCTCGCGAATCTGGCCGGCCAGCCGGTCGTCGTGGGCGGCGATCGCCAGCGCCAGCGCCTTTTCTGCGCTCGCCACGGCCTGCTCGAACTGCCCCGCCGCGGCGAACGAGAGCGCGAGGCCGTAGTGGGCATCAAGGTAGTTGTTGTCGATCCGCACCGCCTCTTGGTATTGAACGATCGCGTCCGCCAGCTTGCCTTGCGCCTGCAGCAACACGCCGAAGTTGTGGTGGGCGGCGACGTCGTTCGGCGTGAGCTGAATCGCCCGCCGATACGATCGCGCCGCTTCGTCGAGCTTGCCCTGCCCGTACAGCACAGTACCCAGACTGCGGTGCGCGTTCGCGTAGCTCGGATCGATCTCGACGGCTCGCTCGAAGGCGCGGCGCGCCTCGTCGCGCTTGCCCTGCACGAGCAGGGCGGTGCCCAGGTTGTACTGCGCTGGCGCGGAATCAGATTCGATGCGTGCCGTCTCGGCGAAGTGCGCCGCCATGCGCTCGAGGTTGCCGGCCTGGGAGTACAACCACGCGGCGTCCTCGTGCATCGCAGCGTTGTCGGGATCGGCCCGCAACATCATCTCGTAGCCTTTGATATTTTCTGGGAGTACCTTCGCCCGAAGTCCTCTGGTCAGCACGTCGCGGTCGGCCTCGCTGCGCGGGAGGACCTGAAACCACAGTTCGGCCATCTCGTCGGATGTGCGATGCCCGAACGTGACGCGCTTGGGCGGACGATTGGGATTTCGGGGGTTCCCCGCCGAGTTGTCGTAGGTCCATCGCGCGGCCACGGTTGCGCCTGCCGGGAGGAACACGGGCGTGGCGTACCGATAGACGTCCTGCCGGTCGAAATCCCAGTCCTTGATAAGAAGCAGCGATCTCGTCGTTCCGTCCGGCAGCGTCGCGACGCTTTCGATCTCCCGCGCCAGGTTGTGGGCGTGCGGCTGGACCGTGACCACGTCGACGTCGACGGGAAGCACGTAGGAATTCGTGACGACGGAATGTGCGTCGCCAGCCGCGATGTCGAGATCCTGTCGGGTCAGCCTGAGCAGGGCGGGGACGCGCGTGGGCGGCGTGTCCGAGAAATAGAGGCCGACGCTCACCTGCACCGGTTCCGGTTTTCCGCTCGGGCGGAGGTGAAGCATCAGGACGAGATCGCTGTTCTTCTCCACGGGAAAGGCCATCCCCTCGGGAGCGACGTACGGTGTGTGGCCCGGCGCCCAATCGAGAAAATAGCGGTCAGGAGCCATCGAAGAATCGGCGATGAGGCCTTCGTAGCCCGGTTCAGGATCGTGCTCGTCGACATGCCGCGACGTCCCGGTCGGATCGATTTCCATCGTGGCATGGCGGACGACACGGAGATTGCCCGGGCGAAGCTCCCACGCTTTGACGTAGCGTCTGACCGGGACCGGGATCGGCATCACGAAGTGCCGATAGACATCGTCACCCGAAGCACGCAGCGTGTAGGGGCGGGCCATCGTCAGCACGAGGTCCGGTTCGCCGAGCCGCCACGAACCGATCGTCCCGGGGGCGGACACGACGGCCCCAGGGTTGCCCTCGAGCATACCGTCAGCGAGCCATCGCTGAATCAACGTGATCTGTTCGTCACTCAGTCGACGTGAGCCGATGAACTCGCCGTGGCCGGGCTCCGGCTTCCACGGCGGCATGTGCCGACTCCGGGTGACGGTCACGATCCGGTCAGCGTGAGCTTTCACCTCGGCATACGTCAGCAGGCTGAACGACGCGGGCCCACCGGGCCGGTGACACATCGAGCAGTTGGCGGAGACGAGCGGCGCGATGGCCCCCGAGAAGGTCACCGGGCCGGGCTGCTGCGCGGCGCTTCCATGCACCAGCGACCCGATGGTCAGCGCGCCCAGCAGGGAGATTATCGTCGCACGACGAATTGTCGCCTGCACGAGTGGATCTTCGGGCCTCCCCCTGCTGTGTCAAGACATATTTCGTTCGCCGATTGACGCACCGCACCTGTCTCTCTACACTGTGCAGGCAAGCGGTCCAACTTAATCCCGATGGGCACTTGGCTTGGCGATCCGCAGCGGGACCAGGGGCACGATTCACCGCCTGCGGGGTTTCCACCGACCCCGCTACGGATCGTCAAGCCAAGTGCCTTTCGATGCAAGGCGAAGACCCGGAAAGGGGCTGTCAGATGAGGAAGCGCGCTCTTGCTTCAGCAGGTGCCCTGGCGGCGGTCATTGCGTTCGTCGGCGTGGCATCGGTACCCGTCGCCGGGCAGGCCCGCACGGCCGCCGCGAACACCACGAAGAAATACGTCGTGCCGCGGACGCCATGGGGCGACCCGGACCTGCAGGGGAACCTGACGAACCTCTACGAAGTCGGGACGCCGTTCGAGCGGCCCGATGAATTTGCGGGGCGACGGCTCGCGGATGTGAAAGGCGAAGAGCTGGCCCGGATCCGGCGGGACATTCAGGAGCGAACCCGAGCGCAGCAGCTGGCGGGTGAGATCGGCGGTACGCGCTGGATCTGGCTGGACAGCTTCAAGCACGAGAAAGGCAGCGCGGCCTGGTTCGTGGTGGATCCGCAGGACGGAAAAATTCCGCCGCAGACGGCTGAGGGCCAGCGCCGAGCGGCCACGCGCGCAGAGGCGAGGCGCGCGAGCGGACGCGGTCCCGCGGACTCTTTCGAAGACCGCAGCCTTTGGGATCAGTGCATCACGCGCGGGTTGCCCGGCTCGATGATGCCGACGCTGTACGGCAACTCGTATCGGATTGTGCAGGGGGCGGGCTACGTGGCGATCCAATACGAGATGATCCACGAAACGCGGGTCATTCCTTTGGACGGACGCCCGCATGCCGGCAAGAACATCCGCCTGGATATGGGCGACGCGCGCGGCCATTGGGAAGGCGACACGCTGGTCGTCGAGACCACCAATTTCAGGGACAGAAGCGCCTACCGGGGTGCGAACCCGGAGACGTTGAAGCTGATCGAGCGCTTCACGCGGATCGCACCCGACAAGATTAGCTGGGCCGTCACCGTGGACGACTCGAGCACGTGGGTGCGCCCCTGGACGTTCGCGGTGCCGCTGACGATCGCCGACACCGAGCCCATCATGGAATACGGGTGTCACGAGGGGAATTACGCGATGACGAACATCCTCAGCGGCGCCCGTGCCGAAGAGCGGGCTGTCGAAGAGGACGCCAGGAAGGGCATCACGCGCGCGCCTCGTGCCATTCCGACGGACGAAGAGAGGTGACGATTCGTGCGATGGCTGTCCGGCTTGAACATGCGAACGTTTGCGTACAGAGCACCTCTTCGAAGCGGCCTATGGTAAACGGCTCAGACCTTCCGTCAACTCGATGGATGTTCCCCACGGATCGGTGAGCGCTGCGGTCGCGATGCCGTTGGGACCCTTGACGTACGACACGTCGAATTTCACGCCGCGCGCGGCGAGCTGTCTGCAGAGTGCCTCGAGGTTTCTGATCTCGAACCCGATGTGATCCAGCATCCGCCCCCTGGTCGGCGCTTGAGCCGCTGCCTGTCCCGAGAAGTTGATGTTGATGCCGGGAAAATCCGCCGCCTCGTAATTGGATCTCTTCCCCGGAACGCCCCCGAACGTTTGCACGTACCAGGCCTTGGCCGCCGCGTCGGCGCCCTGCGGCACGTACAAATGCACGTGATGGAACGCGATCGGAATCGGAAGCGGCCGGTTGTGGCGATCCGTCACCGCGTCGGTCTGACCGGAATCGAGGGTAAAGGTCAGGTTGGTCGCAGAGTTCTCGAACAGCTCGATGCGCTCGCCTTCAGGGGTGTTGACGGATCCCACGCCGGGGAATTGCGCAAGGCGCTGGACCTTGAACCCAGCTTCCTCGA
>JAHFUI010000076.1:19199-21425 GCA_023265175.1 Acidobacteriota bacterium | reverse complement strand
GTAGACGTCCTGAATGGCATTCAACAACTGAACGCCCTCGCTCAACGGACGCTGAAACGCCTTTCGACCCGAGATGAGTCCCATTCCGCCGGCGCGCTTGTTGATCACGGCCGTCTTCACCGCCTCCTTCAGATCGCTCTCGCCCGCGGACGCACCGCCCGAGTTGATCAGTCCCACGCGACCCATGTAGCAATTCGCCACCTGGTAGCGCGTCAAGTCGATCGGATGATTCGTCGTGAGGTCCGAGTAGACCTTCTTGTGGGTCTTTCCGAAACTGAGGGCGTTGAACCCGCCGTTGTTCTCGGGCAGTTTCTGCTTGATGATGTCGGCTTCGATCGTCACGCCAAGGTGGTTGGCCTGACCCGTGAGATCCGCGGCCACATGGTAGTCCGCTTCCTTCGTTTTGAACGCGGCATTGCGGAGATAACACCAGAGGACCGTGAACATGCCCAGCTCGTGGGCCCGCTGAAACATCTCCGTGACTTCCTGAATCTGACGCTTGGACTCTTCGGACCCGAAGTAAATTGTCGCGCCCACACCCATCGCACCCATCTCGAAGCCTTGCTTGACGCTGGCGAATCGGATCTGATCGAACGCGTTGGGATAGGAAATGAACTCGTTATGGTTGAGCTTGAGCAGAAAAGGAATCTTGTGCGCGTACTTCCGCGCGACTGAACCGAGGACGCCCAAGGTGGAGGCCACGCCGTTGCAGCCACCGTCAATCGCGAGCTTCACGATGTTCTCCGGATCGAAGTACATCGGGTTCGGCGCGAACGACGCGCCAGCCGAATGCTCGATTCCCTGGTCGACCGGCAGAATCGACACGTAACCGGTTCCCGCTAGCTTCCCATGACCCAGGAGCGCCTGCAGGCTCGACAGCACCCGTGTTGGCCGATCCGACCCGGCGTGAGCGCGGTCGACGTAATCAGGCCCCGGCAGGTTGAGGGCCTCCTTGGGAATGGTTTTGCACTGATGCTCGAGCAGCCCGGGAGCGTCCGCCCCCAGAATCTGTTCAATCTTGGACACTGTCGTCTCCGTCATCGCCACGTTTGCCATCTGGACACCCCCTGTCATCCTAGGAGCGTGTTCTCCTTTCTCGGACACGCTCCTAGGCGACCCGATATTTTAGCACCGGGAATCGGAAGTCCTCCACGGACGTCGCGGCGACCGCCCGGCCGATCATCTCCTCGAGCGGCAGCCGGTGCTCGACCTCCTCGATCTCGGCGAGCCCGACGCGCGTCGCCGGATGGCGCGGCGTGAACAACTGGCAGCAGTCCTGATCCGGAATGATCGAGATCGGAAAGGTCCCCAGCCGTTCCGCGCTCGCGACAATCTCGTCCTTATCCATCCCGATCAACGGCCGCAGGATCTCCATCGTCGTCGACGCGCCGATGGTCGTCAGGTTTTCGAGGGTCTGCGACGAGACCTGCCCGACCACCTCGCCGGTGACGAGCGCGCGCGCCCGCCACTGCCCCGCCAGCGTCTCGGCGATGCGCATCATCAGCCGCCGGTATACAACGATTCGCAGCTCGGCAGCGACGGCGAGCAGGACCTGTTGTTGCAATTCAGCGAATGGCACGAGAAGGAGGCGGGAGCGCAGTTGGTATTTCGTGAGGAGTGTGGCGATCTCCCGAACCTTTTCCTGGGAGGCCCTCGACAAAACCGGATAGCTGTGAAAATGAATCAGCAGCACCGAGCAACCGCGCCGCATCATGCGGTAAGCCGCCACGGGCGAATCGATGCCGCCCGACAGCAGGCACGCCACACGGCCGCCCGTGCCGGTCGGCAGTCCTCCGGCGCCGGGTTCCTTCCCAAAGAAGTAGAACGTGTGATCCGGCAGCATCTCGAGGTAAATCGTCAGCGCGGGATCGGCAAGATCGACGCGCCACCCTTTTGCCTCCTTGATGAGGCCGCCCACTTCGCGCTCGACCTCCGGCGAGGTGAACGCCAGCCGCTTGTCCGCCCGCCGCGCACTGACGCGAAACGACTCGGTTTCTGTATCGCCAAGATCCGCCAGAATGGCCGACGCCAGGTCATTGAAGTCGTGCGACGCTCGTCCGGCGTACGAGAAGTTTGCGATCCCGAACATCCGTCGGACGCGCTCGCGAATCTCGTCGCGCGCGAGCGTCGAATCGGCCGACTCGAGGCTCGACGCCGCCCCGAGCTCGATGTCGATGCGACCCATGAGCGGCCTCACCGCGCGCACGTCGAGACCCCGCAGCGCGG